>NZ_JBFRFX010000002.1:0-485984 GCF_052115045.1 Cupriavidus sp. 2TAF22 | reverse complement strand
CCTTCGCCCTGTGCACCCGAGGCGCCGGCGCCGCTGGCACCGCTGGCACCGCTGGCACCGCCCCAGCCGCCTTCGCGGCGGCGTCCGCGCCCGCGCGGCTGGCTGGCCGGAACCAGCGAGGCGGCGCGCGCCGCCGGGTCCACCGCTTCCACCGTCATGCCTTCCTTGAGACGGTCGGCGCCGTCCACCACCACGCGCTGGCCTGGCTCCACGCCCTTGGTCACCACCGTGCGGATGCCATCGGAGGGTCCCAGGGTGACCACCTGGACCTTGACCTTGCTGGTGTCGTCCACCACGTAGACGAAGGTGCCTTGCTGGCCGCGCTGGATGGACGCCACCGGCACCACGGTGGCGTCTTCCATCGTGTCCACGCGCGTGCGCACGTTGACGAACTGGTTGGGGAACAGCATGCCGTCGGTGTTCTGGAAGATCGCCTTGAGCTTGACCGTGCCGGTGGTGGTGTCGATCTGGTTGTCGGTGGTCAGCAGCTTGCCCTCGGCCAGGAGGTTGCGCGCCTGGCGGTCCCAGGCCTGCACGGCGACGTCCTCGCCGGCGTGCAGGCGCTTGAGTACGGACGGCAGGTTGTCTTCGGGGATCGTGTAGAGCACGGCGATCGGCTGGATCTGCGTGATCAGCGCGATGCCGTTGGTATCGTTGGTGCTGACGATATTGCCCGGATCGACCTGGCGCAGGCCGATGCGCCCGGATGCGGGGGCCAGGACGCGGGTGTAGCCGAGCTGCAGGCGCGCGCTGTCCACATTGGCCTGGTCGGTCTTGACCAGCCCTTCGTACTGGCGCACCAGCGCATCCTGGGTGTCGACCTGCTGGCTGGAGATGGAATCCTGGCCGAGCAGGGTACGGTAGCGCTTCTGGTCGAGCCGGGCGTTTTCCAGCAGGGCGCGGTCGCGCGCAAGCGTGCCCACGGCCTGGTCCAGCGTGGCCTGGAACGGGCGCGGGTCGATCTCGGCGAGCACGTCGCCGGCCTTGACCATCTGGCCCTCCTTGAACAGGACCTTGAGCATCGGGCCCGAGACCTGGGCCCGCACGGTCACGTTGGCCACCGGCGTCACGTTGCCCAGGCCGTTGAGGATGACGTCCATATTACGCCTGGCCACGGTGCTGACCACGACCGGCGAGCGCTGGGCGCCGGCGCCGCCGGGACCCCCGCGTCCGCCGGGGCCGCTGGCGCCACGCGCGCCGGGACCGGCCGCGCCGCCCTGGGCATCGGCGTTGGTGGCGGTGCGATGGTGATACCAGTACCAGCCGCCGCCGGCCAGCAGCACGATCAGCGCGGCGGCGATCAGTTTGCGGCGGTGCGAGACCGGCTTGCCGGACGGTGGCAGCTTAGCCTGTTGATTTTCTTCGGGGTTGGCCATGACCGGTTCCTGGGATGCGACGCGACGAAACGCGTTGTTCGATATTCGGGGTGGAAGAGGCAGAAGTATGCCGCAATGCCATCGGCATATGCCGCTAAGGGCACGTGGCGGCACGTCGTGCCGGCTGCTTCAGGTCGGTGCCGCGCGCTCCGGCGGCGCCGGTGGCAGCAAACATAAGCGAAGCATAATGCGCCTTGATTCCGTCGATGTTTCATTGCCGACGGCCTTTCTTACAGATCATTACCAGTGGCCCGGGTGTAATGCCCTGAAACAATTCGCCCGGATTGCCGCGCCCAGCCTAGCTATCATCTGCTTATGCGAGCCAATCAGCCTACCCAGATCCTGGTCGTCGACGACGATCCAGAACTCCGCGACCTGCTGCGCGAATACCTCAGCCAGCAAGGTTTTGCCGTGTCGGTCCTGCACGATGGCGAAGGTTTGCAGGCGCGCCTGGAGCGCGAGCGTCCGGCCCTGATCGTGCTGGACCTGATGATGCCCAAGGTCGACGGCCTCACCGCGCTACGCAACCTGCGCGCCAAGAACGACGATATCCCGGTGATCCTGCTGACCGCCCGCAGCGACGAGATCGACCGCATCGTGGGCCTCGAGATCGGCGCCGACGACTACCTCGGCAAGCCGTTCTCGCCGCGCGAATTGCTGGCGCGCATCAATGCCGTGCTGCGCCGCAAGCTGGCGCGCCCGGCATCCGCGCCGGAGGACCGCGAGGGACTGACCTTCGGGCCGTTCCGCGTGAATTTCCGCCAGCGCTCGCTGGTGCGCGGGGGCGAGGCCGTACCGATCAGCGACACTGAATTCGCGCTGCTCAAGCTGCTGCTGACGCACCCGCTGGAAGTGCTCTCGCGCGAGCGCGTCGTGGAGCTGATGTACGGCTCGGCGAGCGGCATCAGCGACCGCGGCATCGACGTGCAGATCTGGCGCCTGCGCCGCCTGCTCGACGAAGACGCGCAGCGGCCGCGCTATATCCAGACCGTGCGTGGCCGGGGCTATACCTTCGTGCCCGACGAAGCCGACGACATACCACGATGAAACTGCGCATCGATACCCTGTTCGGCCGCATCGCACTGCTGATCGCCGCCGTGCTGGTGCTGAGCCACTTCTCCTGGCTGGCAATCCTGCGCATGGACCGCCGACAGCAGCAAGTGGACTATTCGGTCGAGCAGATGCTGTTCCAGTTCGACAGTATCCAGCGCGCGCTCGCCGCTAAGCCGCCCGCGCCGCTGCCCAGCCTGGTCGAGGTGGCCAGCGAAGCCAGCGCGGCGGAGCACACCGTGGCGGCCAAGGGCCGCGCGCGGCGCCTGGTCGAGCAGTTCGCGCTGCGCCTCCCGGCCGGCAGCAAGGTGCGGCTGGAGGAGGAGGAAACCTCGCGCATCTGGGTCAAGCTGCCGCAGCGCCAGGACTGGATAGCCATGCCGGTGCTGTGGGTGCTCAACCCGCCCCCGGACAACCGCCTGGTGCCGGGCGTGATCCTGGTGGTCGGCGTGGCCATGGCGGTGGCACTGCTGATCGCCTGGCAGATCCAGCGCCCGGTGCGCGACATGGCGGCGGCGGCCGAGCAGCTGTCGCGCCAGCACAGCGTTGAGCCGCTGCGCGAGCGCGGCCCGCACGAGCTGCGCCAGCTGATCGTGCGCTTCAACCGGATGATGGCCGACCTGACGCGCATCGACCAGGAGCGCAACACCATGCTGGCCGGTATCGCGCACGATCTGAAGACCCCGCTGGCGCGGCTGCGCCTGCGCGCGGAGATGCTCGCCGATCCCAAGGCGGCGGCCGGCGTGACGCGCGATGTGGAATCGATGTCTGCCATCGTCGAGCAGTTCCTCACCTTCGCGCAGAGCGGCGAGCCGGCCGCGCGTCCGGTCCAGGTTGACCGCCGGCTCGGCGAACTGGCCGCTTCGCTGGCAGAGCAGGACAAGACAGTGGAGCTGTCGCTGACGGCGGGCGAGGGCTTCCGGATGATCGCCACCCAGCTCGACCGCATTGTCGGCAACCTGGTCGACAACGCCTATTCCTACGGCGCGCCGCCGGTGCGCCTGGCCACCTCGCGCCAGGCCGACGGCTGGCACATGGTGGTGGAGGACGAGGGCGACGGCATCCCGCCGGACGCCATGGAGAAGGTCACGCTGCCCTTCGTGCGGCTGGACCCGGCGCGCGGCGGCAACGCGCATTCGGGCCTGGGGCTGGCTATCGTCGACCGGCTGGTACGCCAGGCCGGTGGCCGGCTGGTGCTGGAAAACCGGCCCGAAGGCGGCCTGCGGGTCGAGATGATCTTCCCGTTCGCGGCGCTGGCGCAGGCGGCCTGAGCGCCCCCGCCGCGCGGCACGGCGTACCAGACCTGGAACACTTCCGGCCGGATCGGCGGGCCTGCGTGCCGGTCCGGCCGCGCCGGTGCCGTGCGGGGCGCGCGCCGGCTCGCATGGTACAGAGATTGCTGCTCCTGACGGCTTTGCCCGCGCTGCCCGCCCAGGCGGCGCATCGTGCCGTTCCAGTCGATCAGGAGACGCATCATGGCAACTTTTGTCACCCTACTGAACTTCACCGATCAGGGGATCCGTACCGTAAAGGAAACAACCCGGCGTGCCGCCGCCGTTCGCGAAATGGCGAAGACCTGCGGTATCGAGATGAAAGACATCTATTGGACGCTCGGCAAATATGACCTCGTGGCGACCTTTTCCGCCCCCGACGAAGCCACCATGACCGCGTTTGGACTTTCCCTGGGCGCGGCCGGCAATGTTCGCTCGCAGACCCTGCGCGCCTTCTCCGCGGACGAGATGGATAAGATCCTTGCCAAGATGCCGTGAACGGGTCGCTCCGACCCGCGGCCCCCATGAAAAAGCCCGCGCGAAGCGGGCTTTTTCATGGGGGCTGGCGAGGCGGCGCGTCAGCTTGCTTTTTTCTTGTCGCCGATCCGGCTTTCCTTGCCGGCCAGGAGGTTGCCGATGTTCTGGCGATGGCGCACCACCAGCAGCACGCCGATCGCGAAGACCGCGCCGGCGATCACGTCGATGCCCGACATCAACACGTAGAAGAATGGCGCGAACACCGCCGACACCAGCGCGGCCAGCGATGAATAGCGGAAGAAGAAGGCGATGATCAGCCAGGTGGCCAGCGTGCCCAGTCCCAGCAGCGGGTCGATGGCGAACAGGATGCCGGCCGCGGTCGCCACGCCCTTGCCGCCGGCGAAGCCGAAGAACACCGGGAACAGGTGGCCCAGGAAGACCGCCACCGCCGCCAGCGCGACGCCGGTGTCGCCGATGCCGTAGGCCGGCCCGAAATGCTGCGCGAGCCAGACCGCCAGCCAGCCCTTCAGCCCGTCGCCGATCAGCGTCAGCACCGCGGCTTTCTTGTTGCCGCTGCGCAGGACGTTGGTGGCGCCGGGATTGCCGGAGCCATAGGTATGCGGATCAGGCAGGCCCATGGCCTTGCTGACCACGACGGCGAAGGAGATGGAGCCGATCAGGTAGGCGGAAATAGCGAGAATCAGGTTGGCCATGTGGGAAACGGGAATTTGAGGCTGGGCGGATTGTAGCGCGGTCGGCGCCGGTTCAGTTCCGTGACTTCCCCAATACCGGAGCACCGTCTTTGCGGCACGGCCCGCCCGGGTGCTTTCAGTCGGGCAGCGCGCATTCCACCGCCACCGCACCCGCCAGCTCGGTCAGCACGCCGGGCGCGATGCTGACCAGATAGCCGCGCCTGCCGCCGTTGATATAGATCTTCTCCAGCGCCAGCACGCCGGCTTCCACATACACCGGCATGCGCTTGCGGGTGCCGAAGGGCGATGTCCCGCCCACCATGTAGCCGCTGTGGCGCTGCGCGACTTCCGGCTTGCATGGCTGCACGCTCTTGCGGCCGGTCTGGCGCGCCAGGTTCTTGGTGGAGACCGAGCAGTCGCCATGCATCAGCACGATCAGCGGCTGCGCCTTCTCGTCCTCCATGACCAGCGTCTTGACCACGGCGTGTTCCGGCACGCCGAGCTGGCGCGCCGATTCGCCGGTGCCGCCGTGCTCCACGTAGTCGTAGGCATGCTCGCCGAAGGCCACGCCATGTTGCCTGAGGAACTGGGTGGCAGGGGTTTCGGATACGTGTTTGGACTTGCTCATGATTCGGTGAACTGGCGGTTTCGTCGCTCAGCCGCGCGGGTGGTGATGCTGGTGCAGCTCGCGCAGGCGCTCGCGCGCGACATGGGTGTAGATCTGCGTGGTGGAGATGTCGGCGTGCCCTAGCAGCAGCTGCACCACGCGCAGGTCGGCGCCGTGATTGAGCAGGTGCGTGGCGAAGGCATGCCGCAGCGTATGCGGTGACAGCGGGGCGTGGATGCCGGCTTCGCGCGCATGGCGCTTGATCAGGTGCCAGAAGGTCTGGCGCGTCATGCCGTCGCCACGCTGGGTGACGAACAGCGCGTCGCAGGCGCGCTCGCCGAGCAGGGCGGGGCGGCCCTGCGCGAGGTAGCGGCGCAGCCAGTCGCCGGCTTCCGCGCCGAACGGCACGAGCCGCTCCTTGTTGCCCTTGCCGCCGACCACGCGTGCCACGCCTTCGTTGAGGCCGACCTCCACGGTCTTCATCTGCGTGAGCTCGGACACGCGCAGGCCGCTGGCGTACATCAGCTCGAGCATGGTGCGGTCGCGCAGGCCGAGCGGGGTGCCGGTGTCGGGCGCCTCGAGCAGGGCTTCCACCTGCGCTTCGCTCAGCGTCTTGGGAAAGCGCGGCGGCTGCTTGGCCGGGCGCAGCAGCAGGCAGGGGTCTGCGGTGATCATGTGCTCGCGCAGCGCCCACTGGAAGAAGCGCTTGAACACCGTGAGCCGCCGGTTGGCCGACGATGCGCGCGTCTCCAGGTGGCGCGAGGCGATGTAACCACTGAGGGCTTCGTCGTTCACCTCGAGCAGCGCGCACACCGCATTGGCATGCAGCCAGCGCGAGAGCAGCGCGAGATCGCGCCGGTAGGCGTCGATGGTGTTCTGCGAGAGGCCGTCCTCGAGCCAGAGCGCATCGCAGAAACGGCCGACCAGGTCGAGGTCGGCCAGCAGCGCGGCTTCGTCAATGGTTTCGTCGATGGCGTCATCGCTGGCTTCGTCGCCCGCGTGGGCGGCGCCGCCGCGGGCGACGTCCGTGTCGTCGGTGGGGAGTCCGCTCATATCAGCAGCACGCCTTCGTGGCGCAACAGCCAGCGCTTGGTCTCGAGCAGGTAGCCATCTTCGCTGTGGTGGGCGAAGCCGCCGAGGCCGCCGGCGCCGACCACGCGGTGGCACGGGATCACCAGCGGGAACACATTGGAGCCGCACGCTTGCCCGACCGCGCGCGGTACGCTGGCGATGTCCCGCGCCATCGCGCCGTAGGTGGTGGTCTTGCCGCGCGGGACCGCGGCGATGGCCTGCCACACGCGGCGCTGGAACCCGGTGCCCGCCGGCGCCAGCGGCACATCGAGAGGGGCGTCGGGATCGGCGTAGTAGGCCTCGAGCTGCCGCGCCAGGCGTTCTGCGACGGCGCTGGCGGGCGCGATGAGGGGCATGCTGTCCGGCAGGTAGACGATCTCGCGGATCAAGTCACCCTCGGTGCGCACGCCGACCTTGCCGAAAGGCGCGGCGAGGATGGCGTCGAAAATGGAATGCATGGTTGGCCGGGCGGGATGCAGGGACGGAACGGATGGCCTTGCGGGCCATTCCGGATTCTAGTGCATGGCGCCGCCGCAATGAAAAAGGGCTTCCCTCGGGAAGCCCTTGCGTTGCCGGCAGGGATAGCCTGTCGCGTGTTGTCTCTCCTTCCCATTTCGTCGGAAATGGGCGCAAGACCTTCCACGGCGCAGGCTTGCCTGGCTTGCCTTGCGCTTACTGTTCGAGCTTGATGTTCTGCACCTTCACCAGGTTCTTCATCTTGTCGAACTCCTTCTTGATCTCGGCCGCGTGCTGCGCCGGCGTGTTGCCCGACGGCTCGGCGCCGGCGGCGCGCAGGCGCTGCTGGAAGTCCTTGTCCTGCAAGGCCTTGACGGCGGCGTCGTTGAGCTTCTTGATGACGTCGTCAGGCGTGCCGGCCGGGGCCACCAGGCCGTACCAGGCGGGGTCGTTCGGCTCCTTCAGTCCCATTTCGCCGAAGGTAGGCACATCGGGCAGCGAGTCCAGGCGCTTGTTCCACGCCACTACGATCGGGCGCAGCTTGCCGGCCTTGATATAGGGCATCGACGAGGGCAGGTTGTCCACCATGATCGGCACCTGGCCGGCCAGCACGTCGTTCAGCGCGGGACCCGCGCCGCGGTAGGGGATATGGACCATGAAGGTCTTGGTCGAGACCTTGAACTGCTCGCCCAGCATGTGGCCGAAGGCGCAGGTGCCCGAAGTGGCGAACGAGTATTTGCCCGGGTGCGCCTTGAGCGCGGCCAGGAACTCCTTGTAGTCCTTGGCAGGGAAGTTCGGGTTGACCGCGATCACATTGGCCACGTTGGCCAGGTTGGTGATGGGCTTGAAGTCCTTGATGGGGTCGTAGGACAGCTTGGGATTGCAGGCCGGGTTGACCGCCATCGTCGATACGGTGGAGATGCCGATGGTGTAGCCGTCCGGCGGCGACTTGGCGATGGCGTCCGCGCCGATCGAGCCGCCCCCGCCGGCGCGGTTCTCCACCACCACCGGCTGGCCCAGGATGCGGCTCATCTGGTCGGCCGCGCCGCGGCCCACGATATCGGTGGTGCCGCCCGGGGCGAACGGGATGATCAGGCGGATCGGCTTGGTCGGAAAGCTCTGTGCCTGCGCGACCGACGCGGCGACTGCCAGACTCAGGGCCAGTGCAATCTTGCTTGTGTGCATGAGATCGTGTTTCCCATCAAAGACCGGGCGGGGATATCCGCCCAAGGTGAAGAACGCCGGCCAGGCACCCGCGGTGGCGGGGCGGTGTGGCCGGCGGCGTGAGTTGTGGCGGCGGGCCGTGCGGCGTTGCCGGTCCGCCGGCGTTCAGCCGCCCAGGAGCCCGCGCTTGAGATCCCGGTCGACCGGATGGTCGCCCAGGAAGATGCGCAGCACGGCCTGGTAGAAGTCCTCGCCCGGAATTGCCCTGCCGCGTGGCGTGCCGTTGATGGCGACCACGGTGCCGCCGTCGGGCGAGAAGTCGAAGTCGATCACGTCGCCTTTGCGGGCGGTGCCCATCTGCTCCATGGTCTGGCGTAGCTGGAGCATGCGGTCCGACAGGCGCAGCACCTGCATCTCGCTGTGATTTTCGCGGATGCCCTGGTTGAGCGCCTTGAAGAATGCCTCCGACCTTACCTCGCGCAGCGGCCGGATCTGCAGCCGCTTGGGGCCGGGCACACCCAGCACCACGGTGGCGTTGCGGGCTTTCTCCGGCAGGTAGAGCGCGGCCACGTAGCCCTTGATGACAAAGCCAGAGCGCAGGCCGGTGCCGTTGAGCTGCAATTCCTTGCCGCCCACGCGGGTTGCGTCGTCGATGCGCATGCCCTCGATCTCGCCGGCGCGCGCGTGCGGCGCCGGCAGGGCCAGCGCCGCGCCTGCGCACAGGACGAGCGCCAGCTGGCTTGCGCGATGGCGCAGCAGGGCGCGCGCGGACGGGGTACGACGGGGCAACATGAGGCGTGGACGGTACGACGGAACGTGCCATATTGGGCGAATTCTGGAACAATACCAATTGGTATCTGCCCTAGTCGGCACATGACGATGCCATCCTTCCGTCCCTTCCCATGGCCGGAACCTGGCCGCCACCGGCGCGGCGGCCATCACGAAAAATAAAACGAGACAATGTCTTTTGCCTTGCTGCTGGTGCCGGATTTCAGCCTCATCCTGATTGGCTGGCTGCTGGTGCGCTACACGTCGTTCGACCGCGCGTTCTGGTCCGGCGTCGAACGCCTTGTGTACTTCGTCCTCTTCCCGGCGCTGCTGCTGCAGTCCACCAACAGCGCCAAGTTCGACTTTTCGTCGACTTCGGCCATGCTCGGGCTGGCCGTGATGACCACTGCCTTCGGCATGGCTGGCGGATACGCGGCCAAGTGGGCGCTGCGGCCCGCGCCGGTCGACTTCGCCTCCGGCCTGCAGACCGCCTTCCGCTTCAATTCCTATATCGGGCTGGCGCTGGCCGCGCGCCTGGGCGGCAGCGAGGGCCTGGCCATGATGGCGGTGATCGTCGGCTGCACGGTGCCGCTGTGCAATGTGGTGGCGGTCTGGGCCCTGGCCCGTCACGGCGAGGCGCGCGTGTGGCGCGAAATCGCGCGCAACCCGCTGATCCTGGCCACCGCGGGCGGCTTGCTGACCAACCTGCTGGGCCTGCATCCGCCGGAGGTACTGGCGACGACGCTGACGCGGCTGGGCTCGGCATCGACCGCGCTGGGGCTGATCACGGTGGGCGCCGGGCTGCAGATGCGCGGCGCCTCCGGCGCGGTCGGGCCGATGGCGTGGTGGAGCGGGGTCAAGCTGCTGGCAATGCCGTGCTTTGCGTGGGCGGTGGGGCGGATGCTCCCGCTGACGGAGCTGCAGTCGCAGATCGTGGTGCTGTTCGCTTCGCTGCCGACGGCGTCGAGCGCCTATATCCTGGCCGTGCGCATGGGCGGCAACGGGCCGATGGTGGCGGCCACCATCTCCGTGATGACCATCGCCGCCATCGTCACGACGCCGTTCTGGCTGTCGCTGGTCAGTTAGCCGGCTCAATCCGCGATGCAGGCCGGCGCGTCGGCGCCCACATCCTGCGCCAGCGCCCAGCCGATATGCTCGCGCACCAGCGGGCTGGCGTCGGCCTGGCGCGCGCCGAGCGCGGCGCGGATGCGCGCGGCGAGGGCGGCGTCGCCGGTCTCGCAGGCTGCGCGAAGGCTGTTGCCCAGGCCCACCGCCAGGTTGCGCAGCCAGCGCTCGTGGCCGATGCGGCGGATCGGGCTGCCTTCGAGTCGCTGGTTGAACTCCGTTTCCGTCCAGCCGAACAGCGTGACCATGTCGGGCGCCCCGAAGCCATTGCGCACGTCGAAGTCAGGCAGCGTCGCGCGGTGGGCAAACTTGTTCCAGGGACAGGCCAGCTGGCAATCGTCGCACCCGTACACGCGGTTGCCCATGGGGGCGCGCAGCGGCTCGGGGATGGCGCCCTTGTGCTCGATCGTCAGGTAGGAAATGCAGCGGCGCGCGTCGAGCCGGTACGGTTCGAGGATGGCCTGGGTCGGGCAGATGTCGATGCAGCGGCGGCAACTGCCGCAATGGGGCTCCAGCGGCTGGTCGGCGGGAAAGGGCACGTCGACCAGGATCTCGCCGAGGAAGAACATCGAGCCGCCGTCCCGGTCCAGCAGCAGCGTATGCTTGCCGCGCCAGCCCAGTCCGCCCTGCGTGGCCAGCGCCACCTCCATGACCGGCGCGGAGTCGGTAAAGACCCGGTAGCCGAACGGGCCGATGGCGGCTTCGATGCGGCTGGCGAGCTGCTGCAGGCGGTTGCGCAGCACCTTGTGGTAGTCCCGGCCGCGCGCATAGAGCGAGATCACCGCGGTGGCGGGATCGTCCAGCCGGGCCAGTTCGTGGCCGCGCCAGTCGGCTTCGCCGGAAGCCGGCAGGTAAGGCATGCGCGCCACGATGGCGCGTACCGTGCCGGGCACGAGTTCGGCTGGGCGGGCGCGCCGCAGGCCGTGGTTGGCCATATAATCCATGTCGCCGTGGTAGCCCTGTGCCAGCCACGCCATCAACCCCGCTTCCGCCCGGCTCAGGTCGACTTCGGCGATGCTGACCGCGTCGAAGCCCAGTTCCGCGCCCCACGTCCGGATCGAGCGCGCCAGCGCATCCAGCCGCGCGGCGTCCGCACGGGCGCCGCCGCTGGCGGGAGGAGGTTGGGTGGCGGCTGGCGCCTGGGTTGCACGGTCGATCATTCCCGAATTGTACGCAATGCCCTTGCTCGAAGAACGCACCTTGATCCTGCCAGACGAAGCCGCCACCGCGCGGCTGGGCGCGGCACTGGCCGGCGCGGCGCGCGCGTTGCCGCCGCAGACCGTGCACCTGCAGCTGTCGGGCGATCTTGGCGCGGGCAAGACCACGCTGTCGCGCGCGATCCTGCGCGCGCTCGGCCATCAGGGCAAGGTCCGCAGCCCCACCTACACGCTGTGCGAGCCGTACGCGGTCACGCGCGCGGATGGCTCGCCGCTGACCGTCTACCACTTCGACCTGTACCGTTTCGCCGATCCGGAGGAATGGGCCGATGCCGGGTTCCGCGACTGTTTCGCCGAACCCGCCGTCAACCTGGTCGAGTGGCCGGAGAAAGCCGGCCGGCTGCTCGGGGAACCCGACCTTCACTTGTTGCTCCAATCGGACACAAGCGACGCCGACGATGCTGCGGAGCGTCGGATGGTTACGCTTCGTGCCTATACTCAGACTGGACTTACCCTGCTTTGCGCATGCTGATCAAGCGACTCGCTACCGACCGTCCCGATGAATTGTTGCTGGCCCGCCGTAAATGGCTGGCGCAGTGTCTCAAGGCCGGCGCCGGCAGCGTGGTGCTGACGCTGGCGGGGCCTCAGATCGCCTTCGGCGCCGGCATCGTGGCCGTGCGCGTCTGGCCCGCCGAGGAATACACCCGCGTCACCATCGAGTCCGATGCGCCGCTGGCCGCCGTGCACCAGATGGTCCACGGCCCCGACCGCCTGGTGGTGGACATCGATGGCCTGGACCTGTCGCCTACGCTGCGCGAACTGGTGGCCAAGGTCACCTCCAATGACCCCTATATCCAGACCGTGCGCGTCGGGCAGAACCGCCCGCGCGTGGTGCGGCTGGTGTTCGACCTGAAGGAAGACGTCTCGCCGCAGGTGTTTACGCTGGCGCCGATCGGCAGCTACCGCAACCGCCTGGTGTTCGATCTCTACCCGGTCAACCCGCCCGATCCGCTGTGGAAGCTGGTGCGCGACACCGAGGACAAGCAGCGCCGCTTTGCCGCGACGCCGCCGCCGGCGGGCGCCGATGGTGTGTCCGGCGCGCCCGCCACGGGCGAGGAAGATGCCATCGGCGCGCTGGTGCGCAAGTTCGACGACAAGGGCGCCAATCCGGTGCCGGCCCTGCCGCCGATGGCGGCGAACCGGCCCAGGCCGCAGGCGCCCGCCACACCGCCCACGGCAGGCGCGCCGCCCGTGCCGCCGCTGGCGCAGAACAATGCGCCGCCCGCGCTGCCGGCCAACAATGCGCCGGCCGACCGGCCCTTCAAGATGCGCCGCCTGCTGACGGTGGCGATCGACCCGGGCCACGGCGGCGAAGACCCCGGCGCCACCGGCGCGTCCGGTTCGCGCGAGAAGGACGTGGTGCTGCAGATCGCGCACCGCCTGCGCGCCAAGATCGACGCGCAGCCCAATATGCGGGCCATGATGACGCGCGACGCCGATTTCTTCGTGCCGCTGAACGTGCGCGTGCAGAAGGCGCGCCGCGTGCAGGCCGACCTGTTCGTGTCGATCCACGCCGATGCCTTCCTGTCGCCGGAAGCCAAGGGGGCCTCCGTGTTCGCGCTGTCCGAGCGCGGCGCGTCGAGCAGCGCGGCACGCTGGATGGCCAACAAGGAGAACGCCTCCGATCTGATCGGCGGCGCCAACATGGGCAACAAGGATGCCCAGGTCGCGCGCGTGCTGCTGGACCTGTCCACCACCGCGCAGATCAACGACAGCCTGCAGGTGGGCAAGGCGGTGCTCGCGGAAATCGGCGGCATCAACAGGCTGCACAAGGGCAGCGTGGAGCAGGCGGGCTTTGCCGTGCTGAAGGCACCGGACATTCCCTCGATCCTGGTCGAGACCGCCTTCATCAGCAACCCCGAAGAGGAGCGCAAGCTCAACGACGAGAACCACCAGGAGCAGCTGGCCAACGCCATCCTGCGCGGCATCCGCAATTACTTCGCGCGCAATCCGCCTCTGTCGAAGAATCCGTCGGTGTAGGGCGGGGAGCCGCCGGAAGGCAGCCAGAAAGCAAAATGGCCGGCATCCGCCGGCCATTTTGCCTTGTGCGCGAAGACTCTTGTGCGCGAAGACTCTTGTGCGCGAAGACTCTTGTGCGCGAAGACTCTTGTGCGCGAAGACTCTTGTGCGCGAAGACTTACGCGCGTGCGGTGGCGCCATCGGGGAGCGCGTCGCGGTTGGCGTAGCGCGAGGCGATCACCGAGCAGACGATCAGCTGCAACTGGTGGTAGACCATCAGCGGCAGCACCAGCAGGCCCAGCGCCGGATGGCCGGCGAACAGGATCTTGGCCATCGGGATGCCGTTGGCCAGGCTCTTCTTGGAGCCGCAGAACACCGCGGTGATCTCGTCTTCCACCGAGAAGCCCAGGCGGCGCGCGGTGAAGGTGGTGGTGGCCAGGATCACCAGCAGCAGCACGGCGGCCAGGACCATCACCGCGCCGATGGTTTCCCAGTTGTACTTGCGCCACAGGCCGGCGGCGGTGGCGTCGCAGAACGAGGAATAGACGATCAGCACGATCACGCCGCGGTCGATCTTGTTGGTGACCTGCTTCTTCTTGGCCAGCCAGCTGGCGATCAGCGGGCGGGCCGCCTGGCCCAGTGCGAACGGCAGCAGCAGTTGCAGCGCCACGCCCATCAGCGCCTTGCCCAGCGGCATGGAGGCGCCGCTGGCGCTGATCACCAGGCCCATCAGCAGCGGGGTGGCGGCCATGCCGATCAGGCCGGAGATGGTGGCGTTGAAAATGGCGCCGGGCACGTTGCCGCGCGCCATCGATGTCATCGCCACCGAGGACGATACCGTCGACGGCAGCGCGCACAGGTAGAACACGCCCAGCAGCAGCTCGGCGGGCAGCATATGGCGCAGGCCGAACATCAGCGCCAGCCCGACCACCGGGAAGACGATATAGGTGAAGGTCTGCACGAACGCATGCAGGCGCCAGTGACGCGCGCCGGCCACCAGCTTGTCGCGCGACAGCGCCGCGCCGTGCAGGAAGAACACCAGCGCCACGCCCAGATTGGTGACAAGGCCCAGGTGCAGCGGACCGTCGCCGGTGCCGAGCTGGGGCGCCAGCAGCGCGATGCCGATGGCGGTGAGCATGATCAGGACGAAACCGTCGATCAGGTCGTAGATTTTCTTGAAGGGTGAGAGGATGGCGGACATGACAGCAGTGTTGGATAAGGGTTTCGCCTAGTATTGGACGCCACCGCAGCCTAGAATGCAAATTCATTTATCGCATTCATTGATCTCATAAACGCATGAATTACACATTGCGCCAGTTGCGGGTGTTCCTCGCCGTGGTCGGGCACGGCAGCTTCAGCCGTGCCGCTGATGCCGTGGGGCTGACCCAGCCCGCCGTCAGCCGGGGCGTGGCTGAGCTGGAAGAAGCACTTGGCGTGCGCTTGCTCGACCGGACCACGCGCGAAGTGGTGGTGACCGAGGCGGGCCAGGCGCTGGCGCCGGCCATCGAGCGCCTGCTAGGCCAGCTCGACGACACACTGGAAGAAACACGCCAGCTGGGGGAGCGCTATCGCGGGCGGGTCGTGATTGCCAGCGCACCCACGATCTCGGCGCGCCTGATGCCGCTTTACGTCTCCGCCTGCGCGCGCCAGTACCCGGACATCCGCCTGAGCGTGCGCGATAACGTGCAGGCCGACGGGCTCGAGCAGATCCGTGCCGGCGCGGTGGATTTCGGCGTGCTGATCGACCCGCTGGCGCGCGAGGGGCTGACCATCGCGCCGCTGGCCACCGACCCGTTCTGCTTCGTCTGCCGGCGCGACCATCCGCTGGCCAGCGCGGAGTCGGTGCCCTGGAGCGCGCTGGACGGCATGCCGCTGGTCCTGCTGGATTTCGCCTCGGGCAGCCGGCCGCTGATCGACCGCATCTTCGCCAGCCACGGCGTGGCGCCGAGCGTGGTGCAGGAGCTGGGGCATTCGGCCAGCGTGTTCGGCATGGTCGAGGCCGGCATCGGCGCCTCGGTGCTGCCGTCGTTCTCGCTGCCGCTGCCGGCGGCGTCGCCGCTGGTGTGGCGCCCGCTCACGCCGCGCGAGGAGCGGCGCATCGTCATGGTGTGCCGCGAGGACCGCTCGCTGTCGCCCTCCGCGGCGGCGGTCTGGCAGATGGTGCAGAGCCTGCCGCTGCCGGCCGAGCCCGCCATGCCGTAGGCTGGTTGGGCCCGGCCGGCGTTCAGGCGCGCGTCGCCGTCACCATCACGGCCTCCAGCGCAAAACTGCCGTCAGCCTGCACAAGATAGTGGTCGCGGACTTCCGCCGGCGCCAGCTGCCACAGGTGCCGGATGGCCGCCACCGCCACCTCGGGCGTGCGCATGCGCTGCACCCAGCTGGCGAATTCCAGTTCGATCCGCCACACCGGCGACACGCTGGCCGCGAAGCCGGCGGTCGCCAGCATCGCCAGCCAGGCGCGGCCGGTGTAGTCGCGGATATGGGAAGGATCGCGCAACAGTTCCACCGACTGCAGCCAGGTGTCGAGCAAGGGATCCTCGGCGCCGGCGATATCGATCAGCACGACCCTGCCGCCGGGCTTGAGCACCCGGTGCATCTCGGCCAGCGCCGCCGGCACGTCGCGCCAGTGGTGGGCGCTCATGCGCGAGATCACGGCGTCGAAGCTGGCATCCTCGAACGGCAGCGATTCCGCCGCACCCTGGCGCGTGACGATATTGCCCAGGCCCTTGTCGCGCGCGGCGGCTTCCACCACCGCCAGCATCTCGGCCGAGAGATCGTAAGCCGTCACTTCGGCGGCGGCGCCCGCCGCGGCAAAGCTGGCGTGGCCGGCGCCACAACCCAGGTCGAGCACGCGCGCCGCGGGGATGTCCGCCAGCGCCCGCGCCAGCTGCTGCAGGTCCGCGCCCTGGGCGTGGACCGCGCTGGTGAGGTAGGCGCTGGCGGTCGCGCCGAACTGGGCGGCGACAAGGTCTTGTTGTTGCATGGGGTTCTCCTGGCGGCGCTGGCCGCTGGTGGGTTCTGGTGACCGGGGACCGGGAATCTGGAGGCCACCCGGCGGGACTTGCCCTTCAGGTGGCTTCGACGTACTGTAGCAGGCTGTTTTCCCGGTACAAGTCACCGATTTATCCTGGTATAAAACGCACCAGCTTCTACTGGATACCGACCAGGGCCTGCCCCGACGACCTGATGAACGACACCACGCCACTTGCAGAAGCCGCTGCCCCGAATGACGCCGCCAGTGAGCGCGAGCTAACCCGCGAAGCCGTGCTCGGGCGTTTCCTGCGTGCGCACCGCGAGCGGCTGGCACCGTCCGAAGTCGGCCTGGCCCCGGGCCGGCGGCGGCGCACGCCGGGCTTGCGCAGGGAAGAGCTGGCGCAACTGGCGGGGCTGAGCGCCACCTGGGTGACATGGCTGGAGCAGGGGCGCCCGGTAGCGCTGTCCGCGCGTGCGCTGGACGGCCTGGCGGGCGCGCTGCGGCTGTCGCGTGCCGAACGTGCCTATCTGTTCGAGCTGGCCGGCCGCCGCGACCCGATGCAGGCACAGGACACGCACGTGCCGGCGACCGTGATGGCGAGCGTGGAAGCGATCAGCGGCCCGGCCTACCTGCTGGACCGGCAGTGGAACGCACTGGTGTGGAATGCCGCGGCGGCGGACCTGTTCGTGGGATGGCTGGACGACGCCAGCAGTGAGCGCAACCTGTTGCGCAGCATGTTCCTGTCGCCGGGGCTGCAGGCGCTGGTGGAAGACTGGCCGCACCGGGCGGCCCGGCTGGTGGCGGAATTCCGCGCCCACAGCATCCGCCATGCCGAAGATCCACCCACGCGGGCGCTGGTCGAGGGCCTGCTGGCCGAAAGCCCGGCCTTTCGCGCGGACTGGGTCTCGCAGGATGTGGAGGAGCGGCAGGGCGGCCGCCGCGGTTTCCTCCATCCGCGGCGCGGCTTGCTGCATTTCGAGCAGCTCACGCTGGTGCCGGCCGCCGCGCCGGGATTGACGCTAGTGATGCTGATGCCGGCGCACAGCGCCGGCTGAACTTACTTCGGCTGCATGCGGATGGCGCCGTCGAGCCGGATCACCTCGCCGTTGAGCATGGTGTTGCCGAGGATGGCGCCGACCATCTTGGCGTACTCGGCCGGGCGGCCCAGGCGCGGCGGGAACGGTACCATCTTGCCGAGCGCGTCCTGCACTTCCTGCGGCATGCCCAGCAGCATCGGCGTCTCGAAGAGGCCGGGCGCGATGGTCATGCAGCGCACGCCGTCGCGCGACAGGTCGCGCGCGATGGCCAGGGTCATGGCCACCACGCCGCCCTTGGAGGCGGCGTAGGCGGCCTGGCCGATCTGGCCGTCGAAGGCCGCCACCGAGGCGGTATTGACGATCACGCCGCGCTCGCCTTCGGCGTCGGGCGTGTTCTGCACCATGGCCGCGGCAGCCAGCCGGATCATGTTGAAGGTGCCGATCAGGTTGACGCGGATGGTCTTGTCGAAGGCGTCGAGCGGGTGGGGGCCGTTCTTGCCGACCGTCTTGTTGGCGGTGGCGATGCCGGCGCAGTTGACCAGCCCGGCCAGGCGGCCGAGCGCGGTGGCGGCGGCCACCACGGCCTGTCCATCGGCCTCGCTGGTGACGTCGCAGCGCACGAAGCGCCCGCCAAGCTCGGTGGCCAGCGCCGCGCCGGCGGCTTCGTTGAGGTCGGCGATCACGACCTTGCCGCCGGCCGCGGCCAGCATGCGGGCGCTGCCTTCGCCCAGGCCCGACGCGCCGCCGGTGACGATGAATACGTTGTCGCGGATTTCCATGCCTGTCTCTCTCCTTCGATCTCGGGGTTCGGAATTTGCAATGCCGTTGGATCGGCATGTTGGCATAACGTTTACGTAAACGTCAATCGAGAGTCAGCGATGGTCGTCCCGCCGGCATCGCCGGCATCGCCCGCACGCCGGCGCCGCAAATGAAAAAGGCAGCCCGAAGGCTGCCTTTTCCCGGTGGCGCGGCGCGGGCGCCGCTGCTGCCGCTTACTTCAGTGCGTCGAACACGCGCGCGGTGATGTCGTCCACGCTGCCCACGCCCGCGATCTTGCGATACTGCGGCGGCGCGACCTTGGCGGTGCCATCGCCCTCGGCGGCCCACTTGGAGTAGTAGTCCACCAGCGGACGGGTCTGCTGCGAGTAGACGTCCAGGCGTTTCTTGACGGTCTCTTCCTTGTCGTCGTCGCGCTGGATCAGCGGCTCGCCGGTGACATCGTCGAGGCCTTCGGCCTTGGGCGGGTTGTACTTGACGTGATAGGTACGGCCCGAGGCTACGTGTGCCCGGCGGCCGCTCATGCGCTCGATGATGGCGTCGAACGGCACGTCGATCTCCAGCACGTAGTCGATCGCCACGCCCGCTTCCTTCATGGCTTCGGCCTGGGGAATGGTGCGCGGGAAACCGTCGAACAGGTAGCCACCCTTGCAGTCGGCCGCCTGCAGGCGATCCCTGACCAGGCCGATGATGATGTCGTCAGACACCAGGCCACCTGCGTCCATCACCTTCTTGGCTGCCACGCCGAGCGGCGTGCCTGCCTTCACCGCCGCGCGCAGCATGTCGCCGGTGGAGATTTGCGGGATGCCGAACTTCTCGCAGATGAACTGGGCTTGCGTGCCTTTGCCGGCGCCGGGCGCGCCCAACAGGATCAAACGCATTTACGGGTCCTCAGAGTTTTGAATCTGGTAAGGCGGGGGATAGAAGGAGGGTAACGCCGAAACTTGACGCGAGGCTTACCGCGCCGCAAGTGCGGCACGCCTCGGATCGGAGTCTGGTCTGTTGACGGCCGGTACGCTGTTGGCCGCTACCGATGGCGGCGGACGGGTACCGGACGGGCTCGCTCTTTCATCTCCCACCGAGCCTTGGCCGGGCGCCTGGCGCCCGACGGCTCTGTATCGTCGAGCATTATGCCATGAGGCGGCGCGAAAACGGCCTGCAGCCGTGGTGAGAACTGTCATGACACTTGTGCCGGTGATGCCGTGCCGGTATCGGCGGCGGGCGGTCCGGCCCGCTCGGATGTGACTTCAGGGACCTTCCTGCGCCATCGACTGTGCCCACAGCGCGCGCACGCGCTCCAGGTCGGCCTGCGTATCGACACCCGGCGCGGGCGCGGCGGCGGTCTGCAGCACGCCGATGCGCTCGCCATGCCACATCGCGCGCAGCTGCTCGAGCGCCTCGGCCTGTTCCAGCGGCGCCGCCGCCAGCGTGGGGAAGCGCCGCAGGAAGCCGGCGCGGTAGGCGTACAGGCCGATGTGACGCAGCACCGGCATGCCCGGCAGCGCCACCTGGGCCGTGGCGGCGGCCTGCGCGGGGACACCGGCCCAGGCATCGCGCGCCCAGGGAATCGGCGCCCGCGAGAAATACAGCGCGCGTCCGGCGGCGTCGCACACCACCTTCACCACATTGGGATTGAAGACTTCGGCAATCTCGCCGATCGGATGGGCGGCGGTGGCGATGGCGCAATCGGCATGGTGCGCCAGGTGCAGCGCCACTTCGTCGATCAGGCCCGGCTCGATCAGCGGCTCGTCGCCTTGCACGTTGACCACGATGGCGTCATCGGCCAGGCCCAGCAGCGTGGCCACTTCGGCCAGGCGGTCGGTGCCGGACGGATGGTCGGAGCGTGTCAGCAAGGCCTCGATGCCATGCGCGGCGCAGGCGGCCGCCACTTCAGGCGCATCGGTGGCCACCACCGTACGCGCGGCGGAGCTCGCGTGGGCGCGTTCGGCCACGCGTACGATCATGGGCCTGCCGCCGATATCGGCCAGCGGCTTGTTGGGCAGCCGGGTCGAGGCCAGGCGGGCCGGAATGACGACAGTGAAGGCGGGCAGGGACATGGCGCGTGCTTGGCGTGCTTGGATGGCGTTCGATGGGCGTTCGATGCTTATTCGGGCGAGACCAGCCGGCCCGGCACGGTCTGGCGGGCCTCGTCGGCCAGCATCACGGGAATGCCGTCGCGGATCGGGTAGGCCAGCTTGTCGACCTGGCAGATCAGCTCCTGGGCGGCGCGGTCGTGTTCCAGCTTGCTCTTGCAGAGCGGGCAGACCAGGATTTCAAGCAGCCGGTTGTCCATCTCGTGTTTCCTTGGTGTGGCCTGCGGCGGCCGCTGCACCTGCCGCGCCGGAGGCGGACTGGGCATGCGCGGCGACAGCGCGGCGAATTTTGTCGATCAGGCCCGCGTCGATCACGGGCGTGGTGGGAACGACCCAGATCCGCGGATCGAGCGGGTCGCTGAGGCGCTCGCATTTTACGGCATCCTTCTCCGTGATCAGGATGGCGTCAGCCGCGCGCGCGACGGGATCGTCGGCGAAAGGGTCCTCGGCGAAGTCGTAATGGTCCGGCAGCGGCATGGTGTCCGGCTGCAGGCCGGCCGCGCGCAGGCTGGCGAAGAAGCGCTCCGGGTTGCCGATGCCGGCCGCGGCCAGCACGCGCTGCCCGGCGAACGCGGACAGCGGACGCGCCATGGTCGGGTCGGCCAGCTGCCAGGCTTCGTCCAGCTCCAGGCGCATGCCGTAGACCTCTGGCCGGGCCGGGCTGGCACGGAATTCCGGGTCATTGATCAGGGTGGCGTCGCGACGGCGCGACAGCGGCTCGCGCAGCGGGCCCGCCGGCAACAGGAAGCCGTTGCCGCCCATGCGCGCGTCGAACATCACGATCTCGAAGTCGCGCTGCAGCCGGTAGTGCTGCAGGCCGTCGTCGAGCAGCAGCACATTGACGCCGGGATGGGACACCAGCATGGTCTGGGCGCATAGCGCGCGGTCCGGGAAGACCCATACCGGCACATCGGCGGCGCGCGCGATCAGCAGCGGCTCGTCGCCGACGTCCTTGGCCTGCGAGGTCGGCTTGACCCGGCGCGGATGCCTGAGCTTGACGCCGTAGCCGCGCGAGACCACGCCCGGGCGCAGGCCGGCCTCAGCCAGCGCATGGGCCAGGGCGATCACGGCGGGGGTCTTGCCGGTGCCGCCCACCGTGACATTGCCGACCACCACCACCGGCATGGGCAGTCGCGTGGAGCGGTACCAGCCGCGCCGGTAGGCCAGGCGGCGCCAGCCGCTGACCAGGCCGAACACCCACGACAGGGGCAGCATCAGCCAGGCGAACCAGCCACGGCGCTGCCACTGGGCGGTCACGAAGTCGGCTAGGGCGTGGCGGGGAGCGGGCATGTGGCGTCGGGAAAGGACGGGCGGTAACGGTGAAAGGGGGGGCGCGAAAGAGAGCGCGGCATAACGCGGCACTCCGGGCGGGCCGCGGCGCGCAGCGTGTCGCGCCCGGCTTATCCAACCATTATGGGCACCTTGAGGCGCCCACGGCAAGGCCGGGGTTTGCCGGCCTTCGCGCAGCGCCGGCCCGGCGCCGGCTCAGCGCGCCTGCGAACTCTGCGTGGCGAAGGTCAGGCGCGACAGGCCGGCCAGGCGCGCGGCTTCCATGACATTGATCACCGACTGGTGGCTGGCCTGCGCGTCGRCATTGACGATCAGCACGGGCGGCTGGCCGCTGCCGGTACCTGCCACCTCGCGCAGGCGCGCGGCGAGGCTGGTCACGTCCTGCTGGTCCATGACCTGCTTGTTGATGGCGTAGACGCCCTTGGCCGATACCGTCACCACGATCTCGCCCGGGCGCTGCTGGGCCTTCTCGGCATCCGCGGTGGGCAACTGGACCTGGAGTTCGGTGTAGCGCGAATAGGTGGTCGTGATCATCAGGAAGATCAGGATCACGAGCAGGACGTCGATCAGCGGGATCAGGTTGATCTCGGGTTCTTCGCGCCTCTGGCGGGAACGGAAGTGCATGGCGGTCAGTAGCGCATTAGGCCCGGCGCTGCGGCAGGATGGCATCCAGGAACGCCGTGGCGCGGAATTCCAGCTCGGCCACGTAGTCGTCCACGCGGCGGCGGAAATAGCGCCAGAAGATCAGCGCGGGAATCGCGATGATCAGGCCGAAGGCGGTGTTGTAGAGCGCCACCGAGATGCCGTGCGCGAGCTGTTCTGGGCTGGCGCCGGAGCCGCCCTGGCTGCCAAAGATCTCGATCATGCCGATCACGGTGCCCAGCAGGCCCATCAGCGGCGCCACCGAGGCGATGGTGCCGAGCGCATTCAGGTAGCGCTCCAGCTCGTGCGCTACCGCGCGGCCGGCTTCTTCCACCACTTCCTTGGCAGCGTCGCGCGAGGTATGGGGCTGCAGCACGACGTGGCGCAGGCCCGCCGCCAGCACGCGGCCCAGTGGCGAATTCTGTTCGAGCGTGCTTACCACCTCGGGCGTGGCGCGGCGCTGGTGCGCCACCGTCAGCGCCTCCTCATACAGCCTGGGCGGCAGCACCTTGCTGCGCTTGAGGCTGAGGAACCGTTCGACGACCAGCGCCAGGGCGATGACCGAGGCGATCAACAAGGGCCAGATCGGCCAGCCGGCCGCTTGAATGATGGAAAACACGTGGAACCCCGAAATTCGACGGCTTGTTTGCAGGCCAGCCGCTGCAGCCGTACGCGCGCTGGCTCTGTTGGAAAAAATCAGGCGCCACTCTAACCCGCGGCGGCGTGGCGCGGCAAGACGCTGGACCGTGGTGTATCGGCGGCGCATCGCCGCAGCCTGGCGTCGCCCGGCGGGATGTCCACATCCAGGCGGGACAGTGCTGTGGATGGATTGTGGACAGCTGCCTGACAAGCCTGTCAGGTTATTGATTCAAAAGGAAAAATCCCTGGCAGCCTAAAAAACAGGCAGCCAGGTTGTGATGCGGACCTCCTTCCACGAGATGGAAACCGGCGGCGGTGGGGTTTACGGATGTCCACATAAAAGCAGGACAGGATTGTGGACCGGTTGTGGACAGCTGCCTGGAAACGACCCTAAGTCATTGAATGGAAAACCTATTTTATGTGCTGCTCAAATAATGTGCAGTGGGGGCCAGACAGGGCGGATAAGGGTCGTCGCGGGCACGAATCGCAAAAAAATCACCCATGTCTCTCATTTTCCACATTCGGCCGGGACAGGCTTGTGGACGGGTTGTGGAAAACTGGCTGGAAAACAGGATAAGTCATTGATTACAAATAAAACTAACTTTCCTGATTAAAAATTGGGCAGGGGGCGAAAAGCCTGCGGTTTCGTGACAGATTCGTGTCGGGCGACGTTTGTGATGCCGGGAGCCTTTTCCACGGCGACGCGACTGCTTTTCCGGATTGCCCACAGGCGCGTGGCCCCCGGCGGCAAAGTAATCCACAGGCAGGAGCCACACATTCAGGTTGTCCAGAGTTCCTGTGGATAACTTTGTGAACAAGCCGGGGGTGCAGCCGGTAAGTCGTTGACGCATAAGGGGTTTGCTTACATTGCCTAAAAAATAAGACGGAAGAAACCACATAAGAATCAAAGGCTTGTGTCAAGTCATGCGGCTTTGCGGGTCGCAGGGCCTCCTTGCACCAAGAGGCTTGACAGACCGGTTATGCTGTGGACATGTCAATTCCACGCCGCTTGCGCGGCCGCGCCGCATGCCCGAACCGCTGAACTTTTCGCGTGAATCACAGCCCATGGCACCCGGTGGCGGGCGCGAAGCCATTCCCGTCGGCGAGCTCAACCATGCCATCGCGCAGGTGCTCGAGCGCAACTTTCCGCTGACCTGGGTAAGGGGCGAAATCTCCAATTTCACGCGTGCTGCGAGCGGGCACTGGTACTTTTCGCTCAAGGACGCGCGCGCCCAGATCCGCTGCGTGATGTTCCGGGGGCGCAATCAGCATGTGGACTTTGCGCCGCGCGAAGGCGAGGCGGTGGAAGTGCGCGCGCTGGTGTCGATGTACGAGGCACGCGGCGAACTCCAGCTCGGCGTGGAGGCCATGCGCCGCGCCGGCATCGGCAATCTGTACGAAGCGTTCCTGCGCCTGAAGGAAAAGCTCTCGCAGGCCGGGCTGTTCGCGCCGGAACGCAAGCGTGCCGTGCCCGCCCACCCGCGCACCATCGGCGTGGTCACTTCGCTGCAGGCGGCGGCACTGCGCGACGTGCTCAGCACGTTGCGCCGGCGCGCGCCGCACGTGCCGGTGGTGGTCTATCCGGTGCCGGTGCAAGGCGCGGGCGCCGCCGACAAGATCGCCTCGATGATCGATCTGGCCAGCGCGCGCAATGAGTGCGATGTGCTGATCCTGTGCCGTGGCGGCGGCAGCATCGAAGACCTGTGGTCGTTCAACGAGGAAAGCGTGGCGCAGGCCATCGCGCGCTGCGCCGTGCCGCTGGTGTCGGGTGTCGGCCATGAGACCGATTTCACCATTGCCGATTTCGTGGCCGATGTGCGCGCCCCCACCCCCACCGGTGCCGCCGAGCTGGTCAGCCCGGACCGGGCCCACATGCTGATGCAGGCCATGCGCGCACGCCACGCACTGGCCCAGTGCATGCAGCGCCAGCTCGACCGCCGCGCCCAGAACCTGGACTGGCTGGCGCGCCGCCTGCGCAGCCCCCAGGCGCAACTGCAGGAGCGCCGCTCGCAGGTCGACAACCTCATGCGGCACCTGCGCAGTGCGCTGCGCGATACCGTGGCTGCCCAGCGTCACCGGCAGCAGGTGCTGGCCATGCGCTGGGCCGCCGGTCGCCCCGATCTGGCGCTGGCCCAGGCGGAGCTGCGCCGTGCCGCGCTGCGCATGCGCGACGCCACCCAGCGCCAGCACGAGCGCGCCGGCCAACGCTGGCAGCGCGCCGCCGGCGCGCTGGAGCTGCTGGCGCCGCAACGCACGCTGGAACGCGGCTACGCCGTGCTCATCGACCAGCGCGGGCGCGCGCTGCGCTCACCGTCCGAGCTGCGCGCCGGCAGCACCATCGAAGTCCACCTGGCCGAGGGCGTGGCCGACGCCGCCATCGCCAGCGTGCAGCCGCGGCTGGCAGATCTGTAGGCGCGCCGCGGGCGTCGGCGAGGCACCGACAGCAAGCGCATATCGATGAACCTAATATGATCGAGGGGGCTTTGTTTTCCGCGTTTGCGCGGGTCTGGCAAGTCCCCTACAATCGACAATTCCTGAGAATTACTGATCTTCAACCCCACAGAGACAGAACAATGGAACATACTCTCCCCCCGCTGCCCTACGCGCATGATGCGCTCGCTCCGCACATCTCCAAGGAGACCCTGGAGTTCCACCATGACAAGCACCACCAGACCTACGTCACCAACCTGAACAACCTGATCAAGGGCACCGAGTTCGAGAACTCGTCCCTCGAGGAAATCGTCAAGAAGTCCTCCGGCGGCATCTTCAACAACGCCGCGCAGGTGTGGAACCACACCTTCTACTGGGACTCGCTCAAGCCCAACGGCGGCGGCCAGCCGACCGGCGCACTGGCCGATGCCATCAACGCCAAGTTCGGCTCGTTCGACAAGTTCAAGGAAGAGTTCACCAAGACCGCAGTCGGCACCTTCGGTTCGGGCTGGGCCTGGCTGGTGAAGAAGGCCGACGGTTCGCTGGACCTGGTCTCGACCTCCAACGCTGCCACGCCGCTGACCACCGACGCCAAGCCGCTGCTGACCTGCGACGTGTGGGAACACGCTTACTACATCGACTACCGCAATGCCCGTCCGAAGTACGTCGAGGCATTCTGGAACGTCGTGAACTGGGACTTCGCCGGCCAGAATTTCGCTGGCTGAGCGCGCGTTTGCGCGTGACTGCGGTGCGACAAGGCAATCCGGCAAGCGGCGAGACCGTTTGCCAGAAGCCGGACTAGACGGCGCGCCGCAGTCTGAAGCCTGGCGCAGGTAGTACAAGGAAGAGGGCCCTCCATTGCGAGGGCCTTCTTTTTGCCCGCCGTCGACGATGGCCGGCTACGGCCTCCCGGCGGCCCGCTGCTGCGGCCTGGCGGCGGCAGCGCTCGCGCAGGCCGCGCTGACTGTGCTGAATGCGTTCCGTCCCGCGTAGCTCGCCAGCTCGCCGAGCTCCGCCTCGATGCGCAGAATCCGGTTGTACTTCGCCACCCGGTCCGACCGGCAGAGCGAGCCGGTCTTGATCTGCGTTGCCGACGTTCCCACGGCAATGTCGGCAATGGTGGTGTCTTCCGTTTCCCCCGAGCGGTGGGATACCACCGCCGTGTATCCGGCTGCCGTCGCCATCGAGATCGCCGCGAGCGTTTCGGTCAGCGTGCCAATCTGATTGGGCTTGATCAGGATGGAGTTGGCAATGCCCTCGCGGATCCCGCGCTCCAGGGTAGCGGTGCTGGTGACGAACAGGTCGTCGCCCACCAGTTGCAGGCGCTGGCCCAGCGCCTGCGTCAGCAGCTTCCAGCCGGCCCAATCGTCCTCGGCCATACCGTCTTCGATGGTGACGATGGGATAGGCCTTCGCCAGCGAGCCCAGGTAGTCGCAAAAGCCCGCCGCGTCGAAATGCTTGCCTTCGGATGCCAGGCTGTAGACGCCATTCTCGTACAGCTCCGAACTGGCCACATCCAGGCCGAGCACGATATCCGTTCCCGCGCGATAGCCGGCGAGATCGATGGCGGCGAGGATGGCCTCGAGCGCGGCTTCGTTCGATGGCAGGTCCGGCGCGAATCCGCCTTCGTCGCCCACTGCCGTGGCAAGCCCGCGCTTGCGCAGCACGCTTTTGAGCGCGTGGAATACTTCGGCCCCCCACTGCACGGCCTGTGCGAACGAGACGGCACCTACCGGCAGGATCATGAACTCCTGGATGTCGACGTTGTTGTCGGCATGGGCGCCGCCGTTGATGACGTTCATCATCGGCACCGGCAGGACAAAGCGTGCCGGGTTGCCGAAGCGCCGGTACTGCGGCACGCCCTCGGACGCCGCCGCGGCGCGCGCGGTGGCCAGCGACACGGCGAGCAGCGCGTTGGCGCCCAGCCGCGATTTGGCCGGCGTGTCGTCGGCCTGCAGCAGCAGGCCGTCCACCGCGGACTGGTCGGCGGCGTCGCACCCGACCAGCATGGCGCTCAGTTCGTGGTTGACGTGCGCCACGGCGCGCAGCACGCCCTTGCCGCCGTAGCGGGCCGGGTCATTGTCGCGCAGCTCCAGCGCTTCGCGGCTGCCGGTGGATGCGCCGGAAGGGGAGGCGGCGTAGCCGCAAGCGCCGTCGGACAGCGTGACCTCTGCGGCCACGGTGGGGTTGCCGCGGGAGTCGAGAACCTCGAAGCCGCGGATCGAACGAATAGCAGTCATGGTGTCGCCCTTGTTTCAGTGAAGTCGTTGACGGTGCCAGTCAGGCGGCGGGCTGGCCGACCGTGGCGATGCGCAGCAGGTTGGTGGTGCCGGGCGTGCCGAACGGCATGCCGGCCGAGATCACGATCACCTGACCGGGCTTTGCAAAGCCCTCCTGCTCCGCGGTGTCGCACGCATAGGTGGTCATCTCCGTGACGCTCTCCACCTCGTGGATCACCACCGCATGCACGCCCCACACCAGCGCCATGGCGCGCGCGGCATGCAGGCTCGGCGTCATGCCGATGATGGGCGCTTCGGGCCGCTCGCGCGACATGCGCATCGCGGAGTATCCCGAACTGGTGTACGCCACGGTGGTGGCCACGTGCAGGAGCCCCGCCACGCGCCGCATGGCGCTGCCGATGGCATTGGCGATATCCGGCGTCGGCGGCGTCTGCGAGGCCTCCATGAACTCCCGGTAGTAGGGGTCGGCCTCGGTCTGCACGATGATGCTGTTCATCATCTGCACGGCTTCCACCGGATACCTGCCTGAGGCCGATTCGGCGGACAGCATCACCGCGTCGGCGCCGTCGTAGATGGCGGTTGCCACATCGGAGGCCTCGGCGCGGGTGGGCACCGGCGAGCTCACCATCGACTCCAGCATCTGCGTGGCCACGATGACGGGCTTGCCGGCGCGGCGGCAAGCCTGCACGATGCGCTTCTGGATCGCCGGCACCTGCTCGGCGGGCAGTTCCACGCCGAGATCGCCGCGCGCCACCATCACCGCATCGGTCTCGGCCACGATCGCCTGCAGCTCGGCGATGGCAGCGGGCTTCTCCAGCTTGGCGACGATGCCGGCGCGTCCCCCGACGATCTGCTTGATCTCGCGGATATCCTCCGCGCGCTGGACGAAGGACAAGGCGATCCAGTCCACGCCCAGCGACAGCCCGTAGTCCAGGTCTTCCCTGTCCTTGGCCGTCAGCGCCGACAGCGGCAGCACCACGCCGGGCACGTTGACGCCCTTGCGATCGGATAGCAGGCCGCCGTCGATCACCTCGGTCTGCGCGAAATCGGGGCCAAAGGCCTTGACGCGCAGGCGCAGCTTGCCGTCGTCGAGCAGGAGGTCGGTGTCGGCCTGCAGCGCGGCGAAGATCTCGGGATGCGGCAGGGCCACGCGGGTGGCGTCGCCGGGACGGTCCCGGTCCATGTCGAGCCGGAACGACTGACCCGCCACCAGCGTCACCGGGCCATCGCCGAATTGCCCCACGCGCAGCTTCGGGCCCTGCAGGTCGAGCAGCACGCCGATCGGCCGGCCCAGCTCCGTCTCAAGGTCGCGGATCAGCGCGAGCCTCGCCTTGTGGTCGGCGTGCGTGCCGTGGCTGAAGTTCAGCCGGAACACATCGGCACCGGCCTGGAACAGGCGGCGCAGCGTGGCGGCATCGCTGCTCGCGGGGCCGATGGTGGCGACAATCTTGGCATTGCGGGTACGGCGCATGATCTAGCATCCTTTCCCGGCCGCTGCGCAGATCAGCAGGGCACGGAAGTCGTTGACGTTGGTAAGCGTGGGGCCCGTGACGATGGCGTCGCCCAGGGACCCGAAGAGGGTGTGTCCGTCGTTGTTGGCAAGATAGGCGCGCGGCGCCATGCCGCTGGCCCAGGCCCGCGCGAGCGTGGTGGGATCGGCGTAGGCCCCGGCGATTTCCTCGATGCCATCCACGCCGTCGGTATCGGCGGCCAGCGCATGCACGCCGGCGTGACCGTCGAGCGCAATCGCCAGGGACAGCAGGAACTCCACATTGCGCCCGCCGCGGCCACTGCCCTTGACCGTGACGGTGGTCTCGCCGCCAGACAGCAGCACGCAGGGAAGCTCGAACGGGGGCGTGCCGTGCGCGGCCTGGAAGGCGATGCCGGCCATCACCTTGCCGACATCGGCCGCCTCGCCTTCGATGCGGTCGCCCAGCACATAGGGCTGGATGCCGGCTGCCTGCGCGGCCCGCGCGGCGGCCGCCAGGGATCTCGCGGGCGTGGCGATGGTGCGCACCGCGCTGCGTGCCAGGCGCGCATCGCCCGGCTTGATGGATTCTCCGGCACCGGACACCAGCAGCCGTTGCGCACCCGCCGGCAACGCAATGCGGTAGCGCTGCACGATCTCCAGCGCATCCTGGCAGGTGGTGGCGTCGCCAACGGTGGGGCCGGAGGCGATATTCACGGGATCGTCGCCAGGCACGTCCGAGATCAGCAACGTGACCACGCGCGCCGGATGGCACGCCGCCGCCAGCCGGCCGCCCTTGATGGCGGAGAGGTGCCGGCGCACGCAATTCATCTCGGAGATGGTGGCGCCGCTGGCCAGCAGCGCCTGGCTGACCGCGCGCTTGTCCGCCAGGCTCATGCCGGGCGGCGGCAGGCTGAGCAGCGATGAGCCGCCGCCCGAGATCAGGCAGATGACCAGGTCGTCGGCGCACAGTCCCGCGACCAGTTCCAGCATGCGTGCCGCCGCGCGCTCGCCGGCGGCATCGGGCACGGGATGCGCCGCCTCCACGACCTCGATGCGCGAGGTGGGCACGGCATGGCCGTAGCGTGTCACGACCAGCCCGCTCAGCGGGCCCGGCCAGGCCTGCTCCAGCGCATGCGCCATGCTCGCGGCAGCCTTGCCGGCACCGACCACCAGGGTGCGGCCGGCCGGTGGCTCGGGCAGCGCGCGCGCCAGGCAGTCGCGCGGATCCGCCGCGGACACGGCTGCCCGAAACAGCGACTCGAGAAATGCGCGGGGATTTTCGATGGTGGGAGAGGTCACGATGAGCTACCTGTTTCTCATGTAGTTGTGCTGCTCTTGCGCTGCCGTTGTGCTGCCGTTGTGCTGCCGTTGCGCAGAGGGCGAAGACTAGGCGCTCTTGCGTGCGCCGGCGGCAAAGCCCGGCTGCAAGGGCCGCTCGGGCAGCACTTGCGCGACCTCGTCCTCATAGAGCTGTTCGAGGTTCTCGGGGTCGACCTCGCCGTCGAGCACGCGCCTGACGCGATCCTCGTCGAGCGCCCCCACCCACTTGGCGATTGCCATGGTGGCGACGGCGTTGCCGATGGTGTTGGTGATGGCCCGTGCCTCGGACATGAAGCGGTCCACGCCAAGCAGCAGCACCATGCCGGCCACCGGGATCTTGCCCAGCGAAGCGAGCGTTGCCGCCAGGGTGATGAAGCCCGAGCCGGTGATGCCGGCAGAGCCCTTCGAGGTCAGCAGCAGCACGCCCAGCACCACGAACTGGTCTGTCAGGGTCAGCGGTGTATTGGTTGCCTGGGCGATGAAGATGGCAGCCATGGTGTAGTAGATGCATTGGCCGTCGGGATTGAAGGTAAGGCCGGCAGGCACCACCAGGCCGACGACCGGCTTCGAGACGCCTGCGTTCTCGAGCTTGCGCATCAACTGGGGAATCACCGACTCCGACGAACTGGTGCCCAGCACGGTGAGGATCTCGTCCTTGATGTACTTCAGGAACTTGAGCAGGCTGAAGCCGCAGGCGCGGCAGATGGTGCCCAGCACCACCAGCACGAACAGCGCGCAGGTGCCATACATGGTGGCCACCAGCTTGCCGAGCGACGCGATGGAGCCGAAGCCGTATTTGCCCACCGTGAACGACATGGCGCCGAACGCGGCAACCGGCGCGAAGCGCATGATCATGCCAACCACTGCGAACATGGCATTGGCGAACGAATCCAGCGCTGCCACGAACGGCTTGCCGCGCTCGCCCAGGTGCGCCAGTGCCACGCCCATGAAGACCGAGAACACCAGGATCTGCAGAATGTCGTTCTTGGCCAGCGCGTCGGCGATGCTCAGGGGCACCAGGTTGAGCAGGAAGTCCATCACGCCTTCGTGCTTCACCTGCGCGGTATAGGCGGCAATGCTCTTGGTATCGAGCGTCGCGGGATCGACATTCATGCCGTGCCCCGGCTGCACCACGTTGACGACAATGACGCCGAGCAGCAGCGCAAACGTGGACAGCACCTCGAAGTACAGCATGGCACGCCAGCCCACGCGGCCGAGGTCCTTCATGCTTTCCATCTTGGCGATGCCAAGCACGACGGTGGCAAAGATGATCGGCGCGAACACCATCTTGATCAGACGGATGAAGATGTCGCCGAGCGGCTTGAGCTCGCTGCCGACCTGCGGCAGGAAGACGCCGAGCAGGATGCCTGTCGCCACCGCGATCAGCACCTGGACATACAGTGAGCCAATGAGTCGCCTTTTCATGATGTCTCCTGCGGCGACGCACTTGCTGCAGACGCCAGTTTTGCCTTTGTCAACCGGATGCGGCCACCGTCTCGGCGGTGGCCGTGATTGCCGCTCAATCCATGCTTACCTGCGCGTCCTTGACGAGCTTGCCGAAGCGGGTGACTTCTTCCCTGATCTGCGCCGTCATCTGGGGCGGGGTGTTGCCCACCGGCTCGGCGCCGATGGCTGCGAGCTGCTGCCTGACATCGGGACGGGCCAGCGCCTTGATGATCTCCGCGCTGAGGCGGTTGACGATCTCGGGCGGCGTGCCGGCGGGCGCCAGGATGCCGAACCAGGAGGCGATGTCGAAGCCGGGCAGGCCGGCTTCGGCCAGCGTGGGCACATCCGGCAGCGCCGATGAGCGCCTGGCCGTGGCAACGGCCAGCGGCTTGAGCTTGCCCGCCTTGATGTAGGGCAAGGCCGAAGACATCGTGTCGAACATCATCGAAACCTGCCCGCCCATCAGGTCGGTGATGGCCGGCGCGCTGCCCTTGTACGGAACGTGGACGATGCTGGTGCCGGTCTGCGCCTTGAATTGCTCGCCGATCAGGTGGTGGGCCGTGCCGTTGCCATTCGAGGCATAGGTGAGCTTGCCCGGGTTTGCCTTGGCATAGGCCACCAGTTCCTGCACGTTCCTGGCGGGAAACCCCGGGCTGACCACCAGCACGTTGGGCACGATGGCCACCACCGAGATCGGGGTCAGGTCTTTCTGGAAATCGTAGGAGAGCTTTTTGTAGACGTTGGGCGCGATGGTGTGGTGTACCGCGCCCATCAGCAGCGTGTAGCCATCCGCCGGCGACTTGGCGACGGCGTCCGCGCCGATGGTGGCGCCGGCGCCCGGGCGGTTCTCGATGACCACGGGCTGGCCGAGTGCCTGGGTAAGCCGCTGGCCCACGGCGCGGGCAAGCACGTCGGTGGTGCCGCCCGGCGGGAACGGCACCACGAGGCGGATCGGCTTGGTGGGATAGGTCTGCGCGAGCGCGGTGCCGGCGGCGAGCGCGAGTGCGAACGCGGTCACCGCAGTCCGGATGGCGGATTGCATGCTTGTCTCCTGTCTTGGTATCTTTGCCGGCCCATCGCGGGCCGGCCCGGTGCGGGGCACCTGTACCGGTGCTGTCCCGCCTGCCTCGGGGGCTGCGCGGCGAACCGCGCCTTGCCTTCGTCCTGCCGTATGGCTCAGGCTGCTTGCCTGACCTGGCTTGCCAGCACCTTGCAGACCGCATCGGTGACCGACGCAGTGGTGGCATTGCCGCCCAGGTCGGGCGTGAACACGCCATCCGCCGTGATCTGCTCGATGGCGGCCATCAGCCGGTCGGCCGCGGCCTTCTCGCCGAGGTGCTCCAGCATCATGGCGGCGGTCCAGAAGGTGGCGATGGGATTGGCCACCCCCTTGCCGGTGATGTCGAAGGCCGAACCGTGGATGGGTTCGAACATCGACGGGAACACGCGCTCCGGATTCAGGTTGGCGGTCGGGGCGATACCCAGGCTGCCGGACAAGGCGGCGGCCAGGTCGGAGAGAATGTCGGCGTGCAGGTTGGTGGCAACCACCACGTCGAGCGTATGGGGCTTGAGCACCATGCGCGTGGTGACGGCGTCGACCAGTTCGCGGTCGGTCTTGACGTCCGGATAGTCCTTGGCGACTTCGTAGAAGATCTCGTCCCACATCACCATGCCGAAGCGCTGCGCGTTCGACTTGGTCACCAGGGTCAGGTGCTTGCGAGGACGCTTGCGCGCCAGCTCGAAGGCAAAGCGGTGGATGCGCTCGACGCCGGCGCGGGTGAACACGGCCGTTTCCGTGCCGGTTTCGATCGGCAGGCCGCGGTGGGTACGGCCGCCGTTGCCCGCGTACTCGCCCTCCGAGTTCTCGCGGATGATGACCCAGTCAATGTCCTTGCCGTTGGCCAGCGGGCTCTTGACGCCCGGCAGCACGCGCGCCGGGCGCACGTTGGCGTACTGGTCGAAGCCCTGCGCGATCGGTAGCCGCAGGCCCCACAGCGATACGTGGTCGGGCACGTTGAGCGCACCGACGGCGCCGAAGAAAATCGCGTCGAACTGTTTCAGGCGCTCCAGCCCGCCCTCGGGGATGTAGTGGCCCTGCTCCAGGTAGTAGTCCGAGCTCCAGGGGAAATGCTCTACGCTCAGCTTGAAGCCGCCGTCCTGGGCCGCCAGGGCATCCAGCACCTGCAGGCCGGCAGAGATGACTTCCGGGCCGATGCCATCACCGGGGATGGCTGCAATCTTGTATTCGCGCATGGCGATGCTCCTCTCGTTGGTTTCACACTGCGAAGGCCTTTCAACCGGCATGGTGTCGTTGCCTTGCGTGACCTAACTATCGGTGAAAACTGGAGGAGTAAAATGAACTGGAATTCAAACTAATATTAACTTGAGGTTGAAAATGGGCCAGCCTTCCGAACTTGCCTTCTTCGCCGGCCTGGTCAAGGCCGGGAGCCTCTCGGCGGCGGCTCGCGAGCAGGATGTCACGCCGGCGGCGGTCAGCAAACGGCTGGCCCAGCTGGAGAGCCGGCTTGGCGTGCGCCTCTTGAACCGCACGACGAGGCGCATCGGCCTGACGGCGGAAGGCGAGGTTTATCTCGAGCACGCGCGCCGGCTGCTGGCCGAGATCGAAGACCTCGACCAGCTGATCTCCAGCAGCCATGTATCGCCGCGCGGGACATTGCGCGTCAATGCACCGCTGGGCTTCGGACGGACCTATATCGCTCCCGCCATCTCGGCCTTCGTCAAGCAGCACCGGCAGATGGAAGTCCAGCTTCATCTCACGGACAGGCCCATGAACCTGGGGGACGAAGGTTTCGACGTGGGGATCCGCTTCGGCGAGATCCCGGATACCCGCCTGATGGCGCGCAAGATTGCCGACAACCGCCGGCTCGTCTGTGCCGCGCCCTCGTACCTGAAGGCGCACGGCATTCCTGCCACGCCGCAGGATCTGTCGCAGCACCAGTGCATCGTGCTGCGGCAGAACGAATCGGCCTATGGCATCTGGCGCTTCACCAGGGGCAAGAAGACCGAAAGCGTCAAGGTGCGAGGCGCGCTGAGCAGCAATGACGGCGAAGTGACGCTCACCTGGGGCCTGGACGGCCAGGGCATCCTGCAGCGCGCCGAATGGGACCTTGCCAAATACCTGCGCAGCGGACGCCTGGTCTTGCTGCTCGAAGACTACGCACTGCCGCCGGCGGATATCTTCGCGGTCTTTCCCGAGCGGCTGAACCTGTCCGCCAAGGTGCGGGCGTTCCTGGATTTCCTGGTCGCCCACTTCGAGGGAAAACTGCTGAAGGCGCGCGGGGCGGGGTCGCCCTGGTAAGGGAAGACCAGGGGCATGGGACAGAAGAATATCGCCTTGAGCCGGCGCGGCCGCACACCCGCGACCGCGGCCGCTCAGCGGTGCCGGCGGGGCCGCCAGGGTTGTGCAGCCAGCCGGGCCGCCCGGGTGACGATCGGGCCCTACTTGATCAGCGCCAGCACGTCGCGGAAGCGCGGATGCCGGCTGGTGCGCAACCATTCGAAGCCCACCATCTCCACCGTCACGGCACTCGCGCCTGCCTCGCGCAGGCGTTCGACGGCGGCACGGTGGCTGGCTTGCTGGCGCGAGCCGCTTGCGTCGATCACAAGGTTGACGTCGTAGCCGTGCCGCAGCAGGCCCATGGCAGTCTGCAGCACGCACACATGGGCTTCGCAGCCTGCCACTACCAGCGTCTTGCGCCCGGCGGGCAGGGCCTCGACCAGGCCGCCTTCGCAGGCATCGAAATGGTCCTTGGCGATGGTCCGGTCGCATAGCTGCCGGATCTCGGGGAGATTCTCGCCGAGGCTCGCCGGACTTTGCTCGGTGCCGATCACGGGCACGCCAAGGATGCGCGCGATGCTGGCGAGCCGCACGCTTTCCCTGACCACGCGCTCGGCCTGGTGGATCGCCGGCATCAGCCGCGCCTGCAGGTCCACCAGGACCAGTACGGAACCTTCCGCATTCAATAGCACATCGGTCTCCATCGGTAAGCCTCCCGGGGGCGCGGGTGGCACGCCCGCCTCCCAATTTAAGCGCTGTCCAGGCCAGTTTCAAGCAGGCGACGGCAGCCGCGCGGCCATCAGGCGAACATGTCGATGCCTTGCACCAGGCGCCTGGCCAGCCGCGGCTGGCGGAACTGGTCGAGCCACCATTGCAGCGCGCGGCCTTCGTGGTCGCCGCGCCAGGCCACATAGAGCGTATTCGGCTCGCGCGGATCGGCGGTGCGCTTCTCGACCAGTTCACCGCGCTTGAGCAGCGACGCCACCCGGTGGCGCGGCAGCCAGCCCACGCCAAGCCCCTCGCGCTGCGCCAGGATCTTGGCGCGCATGCTCGGCACGGCCAGCGAAGCCTGTCCGCCAACCAGCCCGTAGGCGCGCCCGGCCGAGGCGCGCGATGAATCCGCCACCACCACCGCGCGGTGCGCGGAAACCAGATCGCGCGTGAGCGGGCCTGCCACGCTGGCCAGCGGGTGGCGCGGCGCGACGGCGAACACCCATTCCACCACGCCCAGCTCGAACCAGCGCAGGCCGGGAATGGCGGGCGGCTCGTTGGTTGCGCCCACGATCACATCGGCGCGGCCATCGCGCAGGGCTTCCCAGGTGCCGCTCAGCACTTCGTGCGTCAGGCGGATCGCCACGCCCGACTTGAGGGCGTCGAAGCCGCGGATCACCGGCATCAGCGATTCGAACTCCATGACCTCGTCGGTGACGATCCACAGGCGGTCTTCCCAGCCGCTGGCGACCTGCCGCACGCGCTGCGTCATGCGCGACACATCCTGCATCAGCCGCGCCGCCTCGTCGGCCAGCAAATGTCCAGCGGGGGTCAGCTGCAGGCGGTAGCGCCGGCGGTCGAACAGCAGCGCGTCGAAGCGGCCCTCCAGCTGCCGCGCGGCATGCGAGACCGTGGAGGGTGCCTTGCCCAGGCGCGCGGCCGCGCGCGAGAGGCTGCCGCTGGCGCGGATGGCCTCGAGCAGGGCCAGTTCATCTTCCGACAACATGTTCAACTCCGTCGAACGAGTTCATCGGGGAAATCGTACGGCAAAAGCGCGGCGGGGGTGCAATATTCCCCTCACATTGATGCACTGTCTTTCCCTGAAACCCTTTGTCTAGTGCGCCGTCGGCCAGGAAACGAGTTCCGGCCAAGGCACCGTACCGCGGAGAAAAATCATGGCCCTGTTCCACCGCCTGGCGCGATATGCCGGCGCCGCCGCGTTTGCCCTCGCCACGCTGGCGCCGCTCGCCACCCAGGCGCACGCCGCCCAGGGCGCCGGCGACACCTCCGCCGCCTCCGCCGCCATCCGGCAGCATGACGTCACCGCCAACGGCGTTTCGCTGCACTACATGCAGGCCGGCAGCGGCGACGGCACGCCGGTGATACTGCTGCACGGCTACGCGGAGACCAGTCATATGTGGCTGCCGCTGATGTCGCGGCTGGCCGGCAAGCGCGTCGTCATCGCGCCCGACCTGCGCGGCGCGGGCGCGTCCGGCATCACGCCGGCGGGCTATGAGAAGAAGGCGCTGGCGCAGGATATCCATGCCCTGGTGCAGGCGCTCGGCTACCGCAAGGTCAATGTCATCGGCCACGATATCGGCCTGATGGTGGCCTACGCCTATGCTGCGCAATACCCCGGCGAAGTCGAGAGCGTGACGCTGATGGATGCCTTCCTGCCCGGCGTGGGCGACTGGCAGAAGGTCTGGCTGCTGCGCGACAAATGGCACTTCAACTTCTACGGCGACACGCCCGAGAAGCTGGTGCAAGGCCGCGAGCGTATCTACTTCGAACATTTCTGGAACGATTTCGCGGCCGATCCGGCGCGTGCGATGTCGGAAGCCGACCGCCAGCGCTATGCCGCCGCCTTCGCGCGTCCTGGCCGGATGCGCGCCGGCTTCGAGTTCTTCCGTGCCTTCCCGCAGGATGCGAAGGACTTCGCCGAACTCGCCCGGCGACCGCTGCCAATGCCCATGCTGGTGCTGGCCGGCGAGAAGGCCTCGGGCAATTTCCTGATCGACCAGGCGCGGCTGGTGGCCACCAATGTGCAGGGCGTGATCGTCAAGGGCTCTGGCCACTGGCTGATGGAAGAGGCGCCCGGCCAGACCATTCCGGCCATCGTCGACTTCATCAACGCACAGGCAGGGAATCAAGCCTCGTCAGCGCAATAATGCAACAAGGCAACAACGCGGCGATGCCTGTGCGCGGCGCCGCACCGAAGGAGTAAGACATGGGACTGCTCGTCAACGGCAAGTGGGAAGACCGCTGGTACGACACCAAATCCACGGGCGGCCGCTTCGTCCGCAAGGACGCCGCCTTCCGCAACTGGGTGACGGCCGACGGCGCCGCGGGCCCCAGCGGCCGCGGCGGCTTCAAGGCGGAAGCCGGCCGCTATCATCTGTACGTGAGCCTGGCCTGCCCGTGGGCGCACCGCACGCTGATCCTGCGTGCGCTCAAGGGGCTGGAAGACATGGTCAGCGTCTCCACGGTGCACTGGCTGATGCGCAACGAGGGCTGGACCTTCGCGCCGGGCCCGGGCGTGGTGCCGGACAGCGTCAACGACGCGCGCCTGCTGCATGAGGTCTATACCGCCGCCGACCCGGGCCACACGGGCCGCGTCACCGTGCCGGTGCTGTGGGACAAGCGGCAGGGAACCATTGTCAGCAATGAGTCCTCCGAGATCATCCGCATGTTCAACACGGCGTTCGACGGCATCGGCGCACGTGCCGGCGACTACTACCCGGCGGCGCTGCGCGCCGGCATCGACGAAGTCAACGCCCGGGTCTACGACACCGTCAACAACGGCGTCTACAAGTCCGGCTTCGCCACCACGCAGCAAGCATACGAAGAGGCCGTGGCGCCGTTGTTCGACACGCTCGACTGGCTCGAAGCCCGCCTCGCGGACCGCCGCTTCCTCATGGGCGACCAGCTCACCGAGGCCGACATCCGCCTGTTCACCACGCTGGTGCGCTTCGACGCGGTCTATGTGGGGCACTTCAAGTGCAACCTGCGCCGTATCGCGGACTACCCGAACCTGTCGGCCTACACGCGCGATATCTACCAGCTGCCCGGCGTCGCGCCGACCGTGAATATCGAGCACATCAAGCGGCACTACTACGAGAGTCATCTCTCGATCAATCCGAGCGGCGTGGTGCCCGCCGGCCCGGTGCTGGACTTCACTTCGCCGCCAGCACGCGCCTGACCGCAGGAAAACCCGCGTCCGCCCGGCCCGGACGCGAGCCGGCCAGGCAATTCCGCCTTGGCCGTGGATCGTCTCGCCCATCCTCCAGGAAAACATCATGCTCAAGTTCTACGACGTGGAGTTCGTCTGGGCGGACCAGCAGATCTCGGCGCAGTTGCGCTCGACCATGCTGCGCGATCCCGAGGGCAACCTCGTCCATATCTTCGGCCCGGGCGCGACGAAGGGCTGAGCGGCGCGCGGCAGATGCCGCGGCTTTCCGCTACGATGCCCGGGTCCGGAACTGGCCCGCCCGCGTGGGCGTCCGCGCTTGTTCGATTCATCTTCTTTCGTCGGGATCCCCTGTCATGCGTTTGCACCGCCACTTCCGCCTTACCCTGCTCGCCGCTGCGTGCGTTGCCGCTCCGGCGGCCGTGCTGGCCGCCGACGACGGCCCGGCCTACGGCCCCGAGCTGCAGGGCTTCGACTATCCCGCCCCGGTCCAGCAGTTCAGCTTCACCTCGCAGGGGGAGGCCATGCACATGGCCTACATGGACATCAAGCCGGCCCGGCCCAACGGACGCACCGCGGTGCTGCTGCACGGCAAGAACTTCTGCGCCGCGACCTGGGAGGGCAGCATCAAGGCGCTGAGCGCGGCGGGATACCGCGTGGTGGCGCCGGACCAGATCGGCTTCTGCAAGTCCAGCAAGCCGGCGCGCTACCAGTACACGTTCCAGCAACTGGCGCGCAACACGCACGCCTTGCTCGAGTCGATCGGGGTCGACCAGGCGGTGGTGATCGGCCATTCCACCGGCGGCATGCTGGCGATGCGCTACGCGCTGATGTATCCGCAGCAGACCACGCAACTCGCGCTGGTCAATCCGATCGGCCTGGAAGACTGGAAGGCCAAGGGCGTGCCTTCGCTGTCGGTCGACCAGTGGTATGCGCGCGAACTGGCCACCAATGCCGACAAGATCCGCAGCTATGAGCAGGCGACCTACTACGTGGGCACCTGGCGCCAGGACTACGAGCCCTGGGTGCAGATGCTGGCCGGCATGAACCGCGGCCCGGGCAAGCAGCAGGTGGCATGGAATTCCGCGCTGATCTACGACATGATCTTCACGCAGCCGGTGGTCTATGAGCTGGGCGCGCTGAAGACGCCGACCCTGCTGCTGATCGGCGACAAGGACACCACTGCGATCGCCAAGGATGCGGCGGCGCCCGAGGTCCGCGCCAAGGTGGGCAACTATGCCGAGCTGGGCAAGCTGACTGCCGCCACRCTGCCCAACGCCAGGCTGGTGGAGTTCCCCGAGCTGGGGCATGCGCCGCAGATGCAGGACCCGCAAGCCTTCCACAAGGCGCTGCTAGACGGGCTGGCGGCGCTGCCGGCGAGCCGCTGATCGCCGTCTTTGGTGCCTCGGTGCCTTGCCGCGCTGCGCGATGCTGCTGCCTGACAGTGAGCGCGCGGGCCGCTCACGCCGCCAGCAGCCTGATGGCCCTGGTCAGCGTCTGCCGTGATCTGGCATAGGCGGCCCACGGGTCGGCGCGCTGCGCGCCGATCCGCTCGTGGAGACTGGCGATATTCCATTGCGCGCCCGAGGTGATTTCGTCGAGCTCGTCCCACGCCAACGGAACCGAAACGCCGAGTCCCGGCCGCGCCCGCGCCGAGTAGGCTGCGACCGTGGTGGCGCCGAAGCCGTTGCGCAGGTAATCGATGAAGATCTTGCCGACGCGGTTGCGCGGCCCGCTCCTGGCGACGAAGCGCTGCGGCACGGTCGCCGTCATGTGCAGCACGAGCTGATGCGAGAAGTCCTTCACGGTCTCCCAGTCGAGCCGCGCGGCGATCGGCAGCACCACGTGCAGGCCCTTGCCGCCGCTGGTCTTGAGAAACGCGGACAGGCCCAGTTCGTCGAGCACCGCTTTCATCATGGCGGCGCCCTCGCGTACATGGCCGAACGGCACGCCTTCGCCGGGGTCCAGGTCGAAGATCACGCGGTCCGGCTTGCCGATCGCGCGCTTGTTCGCGTTCCACGTATGGAGCTCGATCACGTTGAACTGCGCCGCGGCCACGATGCCGGCTTCTGACGCGATCTCGAGCAGCGGCGGGTGGGTGGGCCAGAGCGCGGGATCGAGCGTGTTGATGCCCGGCATGCGCAAGCTGTCGCCGTGCTTCTGGAAAAAGAGCTCGCCGCCGATGCCCGCGGGCCCGCGCACCAGCGCCACCGGCCGGCCGCGCAGGTGCGGCAGCAGAAGCGGCGCGATGGCTTCGTAGTACGCCACGAGGTGGCCCTTGGTCAGGCCGGTGGCGGGGTCGATGACGCGATCGGCATGGCTCACCCGCACGCCGGCACCGGCGCCTGCGGTGGCAGCGCTGGCGGTCCTGGCTGCAGCCTTCGTCGCGCTTTTCTTCGGGGTCCTCCCGGCGTGCGTCTCCGAGTCCGTCTCCGAGTCCGTCTTCGAATCTGTCTCCATCTCCATGTTCCTGGCCTTGCCGGCGTCCTTGCTGCTGCGCGTCGTTCCGGGCTTGCGCGCCGGCGTGGCAGCCATCGCGTGGTCCTCTCTGGTGTCCGTTGCACGTTCCACCGAGATGGCCGAGGCCGGCTTGTCGGAGCGCAGGCCGTGGAAAACCGCATGCCGCACGCGCCCCTCCCGGGTCCAGTTGCCGAACGCGATCTCGGCCACCAGCCTGGGCTTGACCCAGTGCGCCTGCATCCTGCCCGGCGGCGTGTCCTGCATGCTGTCCATCGGCGAGGCATCCTGGCGCAGTGGTTCGAGCTTGCGCTGCAGCGAAGCCAGCGTCTGTGTGTCGAAGCCGGTGCCGACCTTGCCGGCGTAGCGCAGGCGGCCGCGCTCGTCATGCACGCCAAGCAGCAGGGCGCCGATACCCTGGCGCGAGCCGGCAGGGTCGGTATAGCCGACCACCACGAACTCCTGGCGGCGGGTGCATTTGAGCTTGATCCACGTGGGCGAGCGCGCGGATACGTAGGGCGCGTCTGCGCGCTTGCCGATCACGCCCTCGAAGCGGAGCTTGCAGACCGCACGCAGCAGCTCGGCGGGCCCGGCGTCGAAGCTTTCGCTGAAGCGCAGGCGGCTCGACGTGCCTGCCGCGAGCGCGTGCCGCAGCATGTCGCGGCGAGCGGCCAGCGGCACCTTGCGCAGGTCGAAGCCGTTGCAGTACGGCAGGTCGAAGACGTAGTACTGGACATCTTCCACCTGCGCGCTTTCGAAGGCGTTCTGCAAGGCCTGGAAATCCGTCCTGCCTTGCTTGTCGGCGATCACGATCTCGCCGTCGAGCCAGCCCGAGTGCAGGCCGAGCGCGGCCACGGCGCGGGCCAGGCTGCGCAGGCGCGAGGTCCAGTCGTTGCCATTGCGCGTGAACAGGCGCACGTCCTTGCCGTCGACGCGCGCAAGCAGGCGGTAGCCGTCGAACTTGACCTCGTACAGCCAGTCCTGGTGCGCCGGCGGCGCCTGTTCGACCAGCGAGGCAAGCTGCGGCGCCAGCATGAGCGGCAGGCCGGCGGCCTTCGCGCCGGCAGGCATATCGTCGGCGGCGGGCGCCTGAGCGGTTTTCCGCGTGCCTTTCGCCGCGGCTCTTGCCGCGGGCTTCGCCGCCGCCTTCTTGCCGGACAAGACGCTGTCGGGCATCGCCGCCACGACGTCGAAGGCCGACGCCGCGCGTGCTTCTTCGTCGCGCTCCTTAATAAGCAGCCAGGCCGGCCTGGCGGTGTCCTGGTCCCGGCCGTGCATGCGTACCAGGGTCCAGTGCCCGTGCAGCTTCTCGCCCTGCAGCGCGAACTTGAGCTTGCCATCGCGATATCCCGCCAGCGGATCGCCAACCGGCTCCCAGGTGCCGCGGTCCCACACGATGACGGTACCTGCGCCATATTGCCCCGGCGCGATGACGCCCTCGAACGAACCGTAGTCGAGCGGGTGGTCCTCCACCTGTACCGCCATGCGCTTGTCGGCGGGATCGAGGCTCGGCCCCTTCGGCACCGCCCAGCTCTTGAGGGTGCCGTCCAGTTCCAGGCGCAAGTCGTAGTGCAGGCGCCTGGCGGCGTGCTTCTGGATCACGAAGGACAGCCCGGCGGCGTGCTTGCGCGAGGCGCGCCCCCTGGGCTCGCTGGTGACGGTGAAATCGCGCTTCTGGCGGTACTTGTCCAGTTGGCTCGGCATCTTGCGCACCCCGCTGCAAAAGGAGGACGGACCAGGGATAGGAGCGGCTATCGGTATGCGCCGGCAGGAAGCGTGCCCGCCGCCGGCGGGCGAGGCGGAGGGAACGACAGGCGCAGGGAACGATTCCTGCATTGGCATCGTACGCCGCCGCCGGCCGCCGTGTATGGCACGCCGGCGTCCCGCCGCGGCGCTGGCACCGCACGCCGGTCTCGTTTTCCTTGTATTTTTTTCCAGCCCCATGCCGGATAAGTTTTGTAGAAATTTCAAACGATTCGCGCCAGATGCCTTGTCGAGGCGGGGCCGATATGTCGGTCACCTGCTGTGCGTGGCGGTTGCCGTACTTGCCACCGGCGTGCGTGCGGCGGACGCCGAAGACGCAAGCCAGCCTGGCGCAGCCCCGGCGCCTCCCGCGGCCCTGCCGGCTCAGCCGGTCCAGCCGGTCCAGCCGGTCCAGCCGGTCCAGCCGGCGAACTGCGGCGACCTGCTGAGCATCGTGCGAGACAGTCTCGACAAGGAAACCGAAGTGGCTTGTGCGCACGCCAGGGCCGCCTGCGGCGAGCGCAAGCGTCCGCTGCTGGGCATCACCGCCTATATCCGCAAGCGCGCCGCAGACGGCGGTGACGATTGCGACACGTTGCTGGAGGTCAACCGGCGCCTGCGCGCGCTGCCGCCGAAGCAGGAGCGTGGCGAGACCCGGTGAGGCCCGGTGAGGCCCGCTGCCGCGGGGAGCATGTGGGGCGGGGCAGGCAGCCGCGCGCAATCCGCTTGCGTGCCTGCCGGGGCGCGCCGTGGTGGTGCTACCATTCGCGCTGATTGCTGGCCCCGGCATGCCGCCGGGGCGGCGAAACGCATTTCTTGCAGGAGAATCCGGATGGACCCGACCGTAGTAATCAGCACTTTCGAACGCATTGCCACTGATGAAACGGTCGAGTTGTCGGTCGACGACGCCGTGGCAGGGCTGGCCGCGCTGCTGGCCAGCGAACCGTTTTCCGATGCCGCGCGCGCATTGCTCGAGAAAGTCGGGGCCACCCTATACCGCGTCGGGCTGGACGGCTACGACGACTGAGCGCATCCGGACCGCGGCCGGGGTGACCAGAGCGCGGTCCCCGGCATACTTTTTCTATCGCATCGTTGACATCGTGGGTGCGTCCCTGTATAAACGCTGATGCAGGTCTTTCAAGCGGTTACTCCGATGTTATGGATCGTCCCCTCCAAGCGGCGATTCAATTGCTCCATGTTCCTTCCTTGATCGTCGTGCCTGGTGAGCATCAGGCTCATTCAGAACTTTTAAGGTTTAAAGGATATCCAGCATGGAAACCGGTACCGTCAAGTGGTTCAATGATTCCAAGGGCTTCGGCTTCATCACCCCGGACGCAGGCGGCAACGACCTGTTCGCTCACTTCTCGGAAATTCAAGGCAGCGGCTTCAAGTCCCTGCAAGAAGGCCAGAAGGTCCGTTACGTAGCCGGCGTTGGCCAAAAGGGCCCGGCAGCGACCAAGATCGAGCCGATCTGATCGCCCGAGTCGCTTCGTGAAAAAACCCCGCATTGCGGGGTTTTTTTACGTCTGCAGGCCGCTCGCGCGGCAGCAAATAAATGGCGAGCGGCCCGGGTGATAGGAGTACAGTGAGAAACATCAAAATGCGGAGCGGATCATGGATACCAACCCGATTGCCAGCTATAAGGGATACGACCTGTACCCGCTCGTATATAAGCATGCGGTGGTGCGCAACTGGCCAGAACGCAGGCCAGACCGGACTTTTGACGCCGCCGTGGTGATCTGCCGCGAGGGCGGCGAGCCCAGCGGCGGGCATGCGCTCACGTTCCGCCTCGACAGCACGCAGTGGGACAACGTGGGCGCGGCGCGGCGCGGGGTACTGCGCTACGCCGAAGACATCATCAACGGCGCGGTTCCCGGGCAATCCGTGGTATCGCTCTGACACCTGGCCAGGGCTGCCGCATGGGCCGCAGCCATCCCCGGTAACATGGTGGACCGGTAGGTGATGTGGTTCGTGCCGCTGGTCTGTCTGCCTGTCAATCCGGCCGCGTGTGCCGCGGCCTCGCAAGCGCATACACCATGAACAAGGTTGCCTTACCGTCCAACTTCCTGTGCACTCTGCCTGGCCAGGGCAAGGGAATCGCCTACCACGTTGCCGTGAGCTTCGTCGACGCCAGCCGTCCGAACGGCGTGCGCTTCACCAGTTTCGTCGGCGAGGGCAGGCGCTCGTTCGGCGTACAGGCCAGCGAGGAGACCGCGCTGGCCGGCACTGTTGCCGACAACTCCGAAGCCCTCTGCCGCCTGGCGATCGGGCAGGTAATCCGCGACAACCTCTACGACAAGGCCGGCGAAGGCGACTACGTGCTGGACCTGCAGGCGCAGCCATGGGAAGGCGAGTTGCGCCCGGTAGGCTCCCGTGTCGCCGCCGGCGTGCCGCGCATGCGCTTCCCCGGATAGCTGGTACGGACTGGCCGCGGGGCGGTCGCCCCGCGGTGCATTGCCGCGCTACTTGCCTTCGTCCGGCACGTTGTAGTTCTGCTGCAGGGAATTCGTGAAGGCCTGGATCTTCTCCAGGCAGGCCTTGCTGTTCGCGCCTTCCATGGTGGACACGGTCCAGTTGCAGCCGTTCGTGTCGGGAGCGTGCCATGCCACGTCGCCGAAACAGGTGCCGGCGCATTCCGGGTACTTCAGTTGCTCCGCGCGAATCATCGCGCGCAGTTCCGCCTTGTGCTTGATCTGTCTGGACATCGTCGTCTCCCGTGCCGGCGTTTTCCTGGGCAGCATACGCCGTTTGTTCTCGAATGTGCGATTTGTTTTGCGCGACGGCACACCCATGGCGCGCCGCGCGAAATATCACTATGGGTGCGCGTTAGCGCCTATGCTGGCAGCAGGGGGAAAGTGCCGGCGCACCGGCGCTGCGCTGCGATACTGCGGGGGGACGAGATGCGGCGAGACATGTCTTTCGCGGACCGGGTGCTGACGGCATTGCGTTCCGATAGCCAGGCAATGATGAGCGACCTCCAGCTTGCCAAGGCACTCGGCAATGTCGAGGCGGCCAAGCTCAGCCACCATCTGCTGCTGCTGCAGGATGCGGGGCTGGTGGCGAAGACCGCCACGTCCGGCTGGCGCCTGACGTGGACCGGGCACGACCGAGCCGAAGCGCGCAGCGCGGGCTAGCAGAGCGTGCGCGCGGGCGCGCATCAAGGCGCGCCTCACTCTTCCTGGAAGGCCTCTTCGCGCTTGGCCTTGATCGAAGGCAGCGCCACGATGGCCACCAGCACGGCGGCGGCGATCAGCAGGCCCAGCGACAGCGGCCGCGTCACGAACACCGTGAACGCTCCACGCGAGAGCAGCAGCGCGCGGCGGAAATTCTCCTCCATCATCGGTCCCAGCACGAAGCCCAGCAGCAGCGGCGCCGGTTCGCACTTGAGCTTGATGAAGAGATAGCCGACCACGCCGAAGGCGGCCGCCGTGAAGACGTCGAAGGTCTGGTTGTTGACCGAGTACACGCCGATGCAGCAGAACGTCAGGATGGCCGGGAACAGGTAGCGGTAGGGCACCTGCAGCAGCTTGACCCAGATGCCGATCAGCGGCAGGTTCAGGATGATCAGCATCAGGTTGCCGATCCACATCGAGGCGATCAGCCCCCAGAACAGCGCGGGGTTGCTGGTCATGACCTGCGGGCCCGGCTGGATATTGTGGATGGTCATCGCGCCCACCATCAGCGCCATCACCGCGTTGGGCGGAATGCCCAGCGTCAGCAGCGGGATGAAGGAGGTCTGCGCCGCGGCGTTGTTGGCCGATTCCGGACCCGCCACGCCTTCGATGGCGCCCTTGCCGAACTCATGCGAGTACTTCGAGGTCTTCTTTTCCAGCGAGTAGGCCGCGAACGAGGCCAGCGCCGCGCCGCCGCCCGGCAGGATGCCCAGTGCTGAGCCCAGCAGCGTGCCACGCAGCACGGCAGGGATCATGCGCTTGAAATCGGCCTTGCTCGGCCACAGGTTGGTGACATGGTCGGTGAAGGTCTCGCGGTTTTCCTTCTGCTCCAGGTTCGCGATGATTTCCGCGAAGCCGAACATGCCCATGGCCAGCGCGACGAAGTCGACGCCATCGGTGAGTTCAGGCACATCGAAGGAGAAGCGCGCGGCGCCCGAGTTCACGTCGGTGCCGACCAGGCCCAGCAGCAGGCCCAGCACGATCATCGCCACGGCTTTCGCCAGTGAGCCCGACGCCAGCACTACGGCGCCGATCAGGCCCAGCACCATCAGCGAGAAGTACTCGGCCGGGCCGAACTTGAATGCCAGTTCCGACAGCGGCGTGGCGAACGCAGCCAGGATCAGGGTCGCCACGCAGCCGGCGAAGAACGAGCCCAGGCCGGCGGTGGCCAGCGCCACCCCCGCTCGCCCTCGCCTGGCCATCTGGTAGCCATCGATGGTGGTCACCACCGACGACGATTCACCAGGCAGGTTGACCAGGATGGCGGTGGTCGAGCCACCGTACTGCGCGCCGTAGTAGATGCCGGCCAGCATGATCAGCGCGGCCACCGGGGGCAGCGTGTAGGTCACCGGCAGCAGCATGGCGATGGTGGCCAGCGGGCCGATGCCCGGCAGCACGCCGATCAGCGTGCCCAGCACGCAGCCGAGGAAGCAGTAGCCTATGTTCTGCAGGGTCAGGGCCGTGGAGAACCCAAGGCCCAGATGCTCGATCAAATCCATGACGCCGCCTCCCCGCCTGCATCGTTGTGCCACGAGATATCCTCGACAGCAGGCGCGCGCAGGCTGCGGCCCCGATGGCTTATCCATTCACGGTAGGCGCGGGTGCTTTCATCCGCCTTTCAGTGCGGCACGCTGCGGGTATGTACCGATGGGCGGAGCGTGACGCCGGAGATGCCTGAGGCACAAAGCAGCCGCCCCGCGCTCGGGCGGGGCGTTTCGGCACGGCTGCCGCTTGCGCGGCAGGCGGGAGCGCGATGGCGATGTCCCTACTGCTTCGTGGCGTCCTTGCTCATCGCATCCTTGCCCATGGCGTCCTTCCCCATCGTGTCCTTGCCCATGGCGTCGTGCCCCTTCTTCATCTTGTCCTTGCTCATCGCATCCTTGCTCATTGCATCCTTGCCCATGGCGTCCTTGCCCATGGTGTCCTTGGCCATGCTGCTGTCCTTGCTCATGGGAGCGGCATCCTTCTTCATGGCGTCCTGCGCGAAAGCGTGGCCGCCGAGCAGCATGGTGGCCGAGAGCAGGGCTGCGAACAGTTTGTTCATGGAATACTCCTTGGGGTGGTCAGTGTGCAGGCCGGCACCATGCCGGCCGATTCTTCGCGCGGATCCATGCGGGTCAGGATCCGCCGAACCAGTTGTATCCCTGGTCTTCCCAGTAACCGCCGGGATACGTGTTGGTGACGTACAGCGCCATGATGTGCTTGGGGTTCTTGTAGCCAAGCTTGGTCGGCATGCGCAGCTTCATGGGAAAGCCGTATTTGGGAGGCAGTCTTTCCCCGTCGTAGGTAAAGGTCAGCAAGGTCTGCGGATGCAGCGCGGTCGGCATGTCGATGCTGGTGTAGTAGTCGTCGGCGCAGCGGAAGCCGACGTAGCGGGCGCTGGTGTCCGCGCCCACCCGCTGCAGGAACGTCGAGAACGGCGTGCCGCCCCATTTGCCGATGGCACTCCAGCCCTCCACGCAAATATGCCGCGTGACCTGCGAGGTCTGCGGCAGCGCGTAGAGCTGCTCGAGTGTCCACGGGGTCTTGCGCGCGACCAGGCCGCTCACTTCGAGGCGAAAGCCATCGGCCTGCACCTGCGGCACTTCATCCTCGCCGTAGAAGGCGTTGAACGGGAACGGTCGCGTCAGCCGGGATTCATCGTAGGTCGGCGCCAGCCGGTCGGGATCGAACAGCCAGCCCTGCACTCGGTCGTTGAAGCGCGACACCGCGGCGAGGAAGCGCTCGACGGAGGCGTCGTCGCTGATGCTGCAACCGGTCAGCAGCGACAAGCCGCCGAGCGTGATGGCACGCTTGCCGAACAGGCGGCGCGAGGGCATGTCGAGTGCGCGCGCAGCATCGCGCAGGATCAGTTCCCGGTCCGGCACGGCGATGGTCTTGGGCTTGGTCATGGGAGCTCTCTTGCGTGGGGGGAAGCGGGTACTCAGCGGCCGCGCAGCATGATCAGCAGCGTGCGCGGCACCAGCGCCACCATCGCCACATGCACGACCACAAACAGCACGATGGCGCTCATGCAGACGAAATGGACCCAGCGCGCCGCGTCGTAGCCGCCCATCAGCGTGCGCAGCAACGGGAATTGCACCGATTTCCACACCGCGAGGCCGGACAACACGGTCAGCACCAGTATCAGCACCACGCCGCAGTACATCGCCTTCTGCGCCGCGTTGTATTGCGCCAGGTCCGCATGCGCCAGGCGGCCGCGCAGCGCGGCACCGATGTCGCGCAGCGCGCCGCGCAGCGACAGCGGCAGGAAGCGGCGGCGCAAGCGGCCGGTCAGCACGTTCATCGACAGGTAGAACAGCCCGTTGGCCACCAGCAGCCACATCGCGGCGAAGTGCCACTGCAGCGCGCCGCCCAGCCAGCCGCCGAGCGTGATGTCATTCGGAAAGCGCAGGCCGAACAGCGGCGAGGCGTTGTAGATGCGCCAGCCGCTGAGGACCATGATGACGACGGCGATGGCGTTGAGCCAGTGGGTCAGGCGCACCCAGCCAGGCTGGATGATGGCGGACGTATGTCCGCGGCGGCCGGGTACGGGCCGCGATGGCTGATTTGTCTCCACCGTCGTTCTCCAGGAGCGGGCGATATTGCGCAACGCGCGCCGGGGTCCGGATGGGATGAGGGCGTGGCGCTGCAGCGTTCTATGTGCTTTTGTCGACGGTCAGGCCACGAACTTACACGCGCGCCGAAATTTTTTTACGGAGCGCGGACGCGTCGGCAAGGGGTATGCCCGGGGTCACTCAGCAAGCTCGGAGGGGGCGCGGCAGGCGCGCGGCGCAAGGGGAACGGGCTGTTGGGCGAGGCAGGAAACGGCTACCCGCACGCTTGACATTAGCATCGGGCGGGCACGGCGCCAAAGACAATCGGCGCCAGGCTCCGCGCCGCCCGGCCGGGGCAGGGCCTGCACGGTGCGTGCCGCTACAATGCTGGCTTCCCGGACGCGCTGCGCCATTCCCCGCCCGGGGACAGCCCCCGCCGTACCGCACCAGGACCCCGAGATGCCTTTCACCGCCGAGCAACTGACCGAATACATGGACTTCGCGGGCCAGCTCGCGCAAGCGGCCGGCGCCGCCAGCCTGCCGTACTTCCGCAGCGCGCCCGCGGTGCAGGACAAGGGCGGCCGGCGTTTCGACCCGGTCACCGAGGCCGACAAGGCTGCCGAGCATGCCATGCGCGCCCTGATCCGGGCACGCTACCCCGAGCACGGCATCCTGGGCGAGGAGGAGGAGCGCGTGGCCGGCAGTTCGCCGCTGACCTGGGTGCTGGATCCGATCGACGGCACCCGGGCTTTTATCACCGGGCTGCCGCTGTGGGGTACGCTGATCGCACTCAACGACGGCCAGCGGCCGGTGCTCGGCGTGATGGACCAGCCCTTCACGCGCGAGCGCTTCAGCGGCGACGGGCGCGGCGCCTGGCTCAATGGCCAGCCGCTGCGCACGCGCCCTTGCGCGGACCTCGCGCAGGCCAAGGTGATGTGCACCACGCCGGAGATGTTCGAGGACGAGGCCCAGTTCGCGGCCTTTCGCCGCGTCGCGGATGCCGCCCGGATGCAGCGCTACGGGGGCGACTGCTACGCCTATTGCATGGTTGCCGCCGGCCACGTGGACGCGGTCGTCGAGGCGGGCCTGAAGCCATACGACGTGCAGGCGCTGATCCCGATCGTGCAGGGTGCCGGCGGCGTGATGACCAGCTGGAGCGGTGGCGATGCGCAGCACGGCGGCACCGTGGTCGCCTGCGGCGATGCGCGCCTGCACCAGCAGATACTCGCCCTGCTCAACGCGCCGGCCTGACCATCCCCGGGGCCGGCCGGACCGTTCGCTTGCCAGGAACGCGCTATGATTCAGGGCTTCATTTTTGCAGCAGGAAAGAAACAAGAAACATGACGTCAAACGCATGCGGCCTCGATTTCGGCACCTCCAATTCCACGGTGGGCTGGGTCCGTCCGGGCCAGGCCACGCTGTTGCCGCTCGAAGACGGCAAGCTGACGCTGCCCTCGGTGATCTTTTTCCATGCCGAAGACCCGCTGGTGAGCTACGGCCGCGCCGCGCTCGGCGATTACCTGGCCGGCTACGAGGGGCGGCTGATGCGCTCGCTCAAGAGCCTGCTGGGCACCTCGATGATGGAGGACAGCACCGAGGTGATGGGCCAGGCCATGCCGTTCCGCAAGCTGCTCGCGCATTTCATCGGTGAACTCAAGCAGCGTGCCGAGAGCGTCGCGGGCGCGCGCTTCGAGCAGGTCGTGCTGGGCCGCCCGGTGTTCTTCATCGACGAAGACCAGAAGGCCGACCAGCTTGCCGAGCAGACCCTGCGCGAAATCGCCGCCGACGCCGGCTTCAGGGACATCGAGTTCCAGTACGAGCCGATCGCCGCGGCCTTCGACTACGAAGCGACGATTTCCCGCGAGGAACTGGTGCTGGTGGCGGACATCGGCGGCGGTACCTCGGACTTCTCGCTGGTGCGCCTGTCGCCCGAGCGCGCCGGCAAGACCGACCGGCGCGGCGACATCCTCGCCAACGGCGGCGTGCATATCGGCGGCACGGATTTCGACAAGAGCCTGAGCCTGGCCAGCGTGATGCCCTTCCTCGGCCTGGGCAGCGAGCTGCGCAACGGCAAGGCGATGCCGTCGGGGCAGTACTTCGACCTGGCGAGCTGGCACACCATCAACCTGGTGTACACGCGCAAGGCGTGGTCGCACGTGATGGACAACTATCGCGACGCCGCCGACAAGGTCAAGCTCGACCGCCTGATCAGCCTGATCAAGCAGCGTGCCGGCCACTGGCTGGCGATCCAGGTGGAAGCGGCCAAGATCGCGCTGTCCGCCGAGCCGCAGACCGAGCTCGACCTGGGCCGCATCGCGCCGGGCGAGACCATGGCCATCAGCCGCGCCGACTTCGACCAGTCGATCGGCAAGCTGGTCGGCAAGACCGAGCAGACCGTGCAGGCCCTGCTGCGCGACGCCGGCGTGCAGGCCGATGGCATCGATACCGTGCTGTTCACAGGCGGCTCCAGCAGCGTGCCGCTGCTGCGCGAGCGGCTTTCCGAACTGATCCCGGGCGCGCAGCGCATCGAGGGCGACCTGTTCGGCGGCATCGGCTCGGGCCTGGCGCTGGACGCGCGGCGCAAGTTCGGCTGAACCCACGGGGCCGCGTGCGCCGGTCTCCGGCGCCGCCCGGCAGACCTCTGCCCCGTGTCATGCCGTCATGCTAATGTGCCGTTTTCGCGCAATCGAAGAGGCAATACATGCAAGCGGCTATCGTCGAAGCCGGCTACGGCTCCGATCCGGTCGGCCTGGTAAGCGGCTTCCGCTTCCCGCCGGGAAAGCCGGGCCAGCCCATCGACTCGGCCAGCGCATCCGCCTGGCTCAAGGCGCCGCCGCCTGGCGACGAATTCATCTGGCTGCACTTCAACCTCGCCCATAGCGCCTGCGAGCGCTGGCTCAAAGGGCAGATGGACCTGCCTGAAGGGTTTTTCGAGGCGCTGCGCGAGGGCTCCCGTTCCACGCGTATCGAACGCCTCGACGCGGCGCTGCTGGCCGTGGTCAACGACGTCATTTATAACTTCGGCGTCACTTCCACCGATATCTCCACGCTGTGGGCCTGCGCCGACCGCCGCCTGCTGGTGACGGCCCGCCTCAAGCCGCTGCGCTCGGTGGACCAGTTGCGCGCCTCGGTCAAGCAGGGCGAGCTGTTCAGTTCGCCGCTGTCGCTGCTGGTGCACTTGCTGCGCGACCAGGCCGACGTGCTGGTACGCATCGTGCGCGAAACCAGTGCCAACGTGGACCTGATCGAAGACCGCCTGCTGTCGCAGCGGCTGCAGGGCAACCGTGTGGAGCTGGGCTCGATGCGGCGCGGGCTGGTGCGGCTGCAGCGGCTGCTGGCGCCCGAGCCCGGCGCGCTGTTCCGGCTGCTGAACCGGCCGCCGGACTGGCTGCGCGAGGAGGACAGCCAGGACCTGCGCGAATCCACCGAAGAGTTCTCGCTGGTGCTCAGCGACCTGGCGGCGCTGGTCGAGCGCATCAAGCTGCTGCAGGAAGAAATCGCCGCCAAGCTAAACGAGCAGACCAACCGCACGCTGTTTACACTGACCCTGGTGACGGTGCTGGCGCTGCCCATCAATATCGTGGCCGGCTTCTTCGGCATGAACGTGGGCGGCATTCCGCTGGCGGACCACCCGCACGGCTTCTGGGTGCTGGTGGTGCTGGTGGCCAGCTTCACCGTGCTGGCCGGGCGCTGGGCGTTCCGCAAGCAGGAAGACTACTGAACGCCACCGGACGGCAGTGGCGCCCGTTCATACCGCCGTCACATGCTGCTGCTAGGCTGGCGTGCTGATGCGAAGAGGAGTGTGCGATGAGACCAGACGAGAGCGAGCTGATCCGGCGTATCCACCGCGAGGTGGCCGATCACTATGACGAAGAACTCGAACTGGAGCTGGAAGACCACCACGTCGACACGCTGTTCGGCGAAGGCGGCGGCGGCCTGGACGAAGAGGAGCGCGCTGCGCGCCGCGAGTATTTCCGCGAGCTGTTCCGCCTGCAGGGCGAGCTGGTCAAGCTGCAGAGCTGGGTGGTGGAGAGCGGCCACAAGGTCGTGATCCTGTTTGAAGGGCGCGACGCCGCCGGCAAGGGCGGCGTGATCAAGCGCATCACGCAGCGGCTCAATCCGCGCGTGGCCCGCGTGGCGGCGCTGCCCGCGCCCAACGACCGCGAGCGCACGCAATGGTATTTCCAGCGCTATGTCTCGCACCTGCCGGCCGCCGGCGAGATCGTGCTGTTCGACCGCAGCTGGTACAACCGCGCCGGGGTCGAGCGCGTGATGGGTTTCTGCACCGACGACCAGTACGAGGAGTTCTTCCGCTCCGTGCCGGAGTTCGAGCGCATGCTGGTGCGCTCGGGCATCCAGGTCATCAAGTACTGGTTCTCGATCTCCGACGACGAACAGAACCTGCGCTTCCTCAGCCGCATCCATGACCCGCTCAAGCAGTGGAAGCTCAGCCCGATGGATCTCGAGTCGCGCCGCCGCTGGGAGGACTACACGCGCGCCAAGGAGATCATGCTGGAGCGCACCCATATCGCCGAGGCGCCGTGGTGGGTGGTGCAGGCGGTCGACAAGAAGAAGGCGCGCCTGAACTGCATCCATCACCTGCTGCAGCAGATGCCCTACGTCGAGCGCGTGCAGCCGCCGGTGGTGCTGCCGCAGCGCGAGCGGCACGAGGACTACACGCGGCAGCCGGTGCCACAGGCCATGGTGGTGCCGGAGATCTACTGATCGCCGCCACGGCCGCGGCGGTGCCGACCGGCGCCACCACGTCCGTGGCGCCGCGCTTTCCCTGCCTCAGCCCTTCTTCCTGGCATCGCGCAGCGCCACCTCGCGCTCCGGCCTCGCGGCGATGATCTTCCTGCGCTTCTTCTTTTTCAGTTCCTTCCACGCCTTGCATTCCTTGCGCGTGCGCAGGCACCCCTTGCAGTAGCCGGTGGCCTCGTCGAACTTGCAGATCTTGATGCAGGGCGACGGCACGCTCATGGCGCGCTCCCGCATTCGGCACGGCGCAGCACGAAATCGGCCACATCGTCGCGCACCGGCGACAGCCAGTGCAGGGGATCGGAGAAGGCGCCGATCAGCAAGGTGTGCGAGAGCCGCGCGTAGCTGCGGTACTGCGTGGGCACGCCGCGCTGTTCCAGCCTGGCCGCCATCTGCGCCGAGTTGCGCTGCGGGTTGACCAGGCGGTCGCCTTCATCCACGCCGATGAAGGCGGCGGGCGTGCCCGCCCGCGCATAGTCGATCGGCTGCGAGCCGGCGGGGTAGTCGGGATGGTGGAACACGGGCCTGGCCTGCGGGTTCTCGATGGGCAGGAAATCGTAGGGCCCGGCCAGGCCGATCCAGCCGCGCAATTGTGCCGGGCTCATGTCGACGCCTTCCAGCCAGCGCGGATCGAGCGCCAGCATGGCGGCGTTGTAGGCGCCGGCACTATGGCCCATCACGAACAGGCGCTGCGGGTCGCCGCCATAGCTGGCGATCTCGCGCCGCGTCCAGGCGACCGCGCGCGCGTTGTCGGCCAGGAAATCGGGGTAGCCGACCTCGGGATAGAGGCGGTAGTCGGGAATCACGGTAAGGATGCCCCGCGCGGCCAGCGCGGCGGCGACGTAGGCATAGTCGGCCTTCTCGCCACTGCTCCAGGTGCCGCCGTAGAAGAACACCACCACCGGCGCCTTGCCGCCGCATGCCGGCTCGCGCGGCGCGTAGACGTCGAGCTTGCCCCGTGCGCCGCTGGCAAAGGGGACGCCGGCGCTCAGGGCATACGCCTTGCTTTGGGTTAATCCATTGAGCACATCCGCGGTGGAGCACGCGCCCAGACCGGCCAGCGGCAGCGCGAGCATCGGTGCAAGAAAACGTGTTGGTGACATGGGCCTGCCCTTTGCGCCGGTAATTTTTTCAAATGCCGCCGGCCATTCTTGCATGACGGCGGGCGCCGTGCATTGCCTGGCATGCTGCGGCGCGGCCATGGCCGCGTGCAATGGCGCGCTTGCGTATTGGTCTGCGCGGTGCGCCGCAATATGGATGCCCGCTGGATGCCCGCCCGCGAGCCGGCAACGCGCATCCGTCCGACCAATCCTGCGGATCCTGAATCCTGGCGATCCCGCAGAAGCCTCCGGAGGTACCCGCTTGCTTGGCACCTGGGCATGGGTCATCGGCGCGCTGCTGATCACCATGGGGCTGATCGGCTCGATGATGAAGCGCCTGCCGGTCTCGGCTTCCGCGCTGTACCTCGTGTCCGGTATCGCGCTCGGGCCGTCGGGGATGGGCCTGATCCGGGCCGACCTGGCCGACCGCGGGCATGCCGTGGTGCTGGAAACGATCACCGAGATCGCGCTGCTGGTCTCGCTGTTCGCGGTGGGGCTGCGGCTGCGCGTGCATCCGCGCGAGCGGATCTGGCGCATTCCCCTGCGGCTGGCCACGCTGGGCATGCTGCTGACCATTGCCATGCTGTATGCGATCGGCACGCTGCTCATGGGGCTGCCGGCCGGCGTGGCGCTGCTGCTGGCCGCCATCCTGGCGCCGACCGATCCGGTGCTGGCCTCCGATGTGCAGGTGGCTGACCCGCAGGACCGCGATCGCATGCGCTTCAGCCTGAGCGGGGAGGGCGGGCTGAACGATGGCGCCGCCTTTCCCTTCGTCATGCTCGCGCTCGGGCTGATGGGCGCGCGCGGGGCGGGCGGCACCTGGCAGCACTGGTTGTGGGCCGAGCTGCTGTGGGCCACGCTGGCCGGCCTGGCGCTGGGCTGGGGCATGGGCTGGCTGTGCAGCCGCGCGGTGCTGGCCTTGCGCAAGCGTCACGGTGGCGCGCTCGGCATGGAGAGCTTCTTCACCATCGGCCTGATCGGGACGGCCTACGGTGCGGCGCTGGCTGCACACAGCTATGGCTTCCTTGCCGTGTTCGCCGCCGGCCTGGCGATGCGGCATGTGGAGCATGCCGAGAACGTGGACACAGAGCCCAGCGAAGTGCTGGAGTCGGCCGCGCTGGTCGGCCAGGAAAGCACGGCGGTGCAGCACGACAAGGCTGCGGCCTACCTGGCGCATATCGTCGGCGAGTTCTCGCTGGATCTCGAGCGGCTTGCCGAACTGAGCGTGATGGTGCTGGTGGGCGCGCTGCTGTCGGCGCGGCTGCTGCGCTGGGAATACCTCGGCCTGGGGCTGGCGCTGATCCTGCTGGTACGCCCGCTGGCCGTGTATCTCAGCACCGCCGGGGCGGCGCTGCAGCCCGCCCAGCGCCGCCTGGTGGCATGGTTCGGCGTGCGGGGCATCGGCTCGGTCTATTACCTGGCATACGCCCTCGCGCATGGTGCCGATCCACGCCATGCCCTGCTGCTGGCCGACGCCACGCTGTGCGTGGTGGTGCTCTCGGTGGYGCTGCACGGCTCCTCGGCCACGCCGCTCATGGCCATGTACCGGCGCTGGCGCGGTGGCGGCGGCGGCTGACACGCCGGCGCCCAGCGCCACATGAGGCACATCCGGTACTAAAGCTCCGATCGGCGGATGCCGATATTGGCGTTGTCAATGCGCACGCCGAGGCTGCGCTGCCATCCCAGAAACGGAGCAAGAAGAGAATGTCGGACACCGGAATCCGCGCGCGCGCCAGCGTGATCGCATCACTCCTGGCCGCCGCGATGCTGGCGGCTTGTGGAGGTGGCGGGGGCGATGCGCCAGCTACCCAGGCGACGGCCAGCCCGCCCGTCGTCCCGGTTCCCTCGGTGCCGGCGCCGGCATTGGCCCCTGCGTGCAGCGGCTGTGGCGCGGTCGACGGCAGCAACTACGCGGGCAGCGGCACGGGAATCTGGGAGGCGTCCAACACCGCCGGCACCGCGGCCGACCTGTCGGTGGCCATCGGCGGAGTGAACGGCAAGGCTGTCACGCTGCTCTACACCAATGGCGCCACGGCCCAGCCCATGCCGGCGTTGTCGCTGTCGGTGATCCAGCCGGTGGTGGGCAACCTCTCGATTCAATCCGCGCAGGCCACGGGTTCGTCGCAAGACGAGCAGACCCTGCGCGACATATCCGAGTTCAACCGTTCGGGCTGGGCCGCGCTGGCGGGTACCAAGCACACCGCCAGCTTCTCCGGGATGGCGCCGCCGCCGCCGCAGGCCTCCGTGATCGGTGACGTGAAGAGCTGGTACCACACGGACGGCACGCGGCATTCGGCCACGCTCGAACGCAGCGTTCCCGGCCAGGACGGCACCATCGTCAACTTCTGGGTGGAGACCACGGAATGGACCCCGACCGGCAGCAAGATCAGCAACACCATCGTCGATTCGCTTGCGTCGGGCTTCGCCGGCGCCGGCGGCATCTATGACATGCTGACCTCGGTGGGCGGTCCGATGTGGGGGCCGCACAGCTACAGCAACCTGATTTCCGGCACCGGCCAGCCGGTCGATATCGTCATCCTCAACTTCGACAACAACAACACGCCGTACGGCACGGTGGGCTACTTCTGGGGCCTGCACAACCTGAAGAACACATCAGATGCGCGCAGCAACGAATCGCTGTCGCTCTACCTCGATTCCGAGACGCTCTACCTGGGCGGCGCCGAGGGCCTGAAGTCGATGAAGATGACCATGGCGCATGAAGGCATGCACATGCAGAATTTCTATCGCCGCGGCGTCAAGGCCGGCCCGCAGTACGCGTTCGATACCTGGCTGGAGGAGATGTCGGCGATGATGATGGAGGACTTCGCCAGCTATACCGTCGACGCCACCTTCAACGCGATCCGCGACGTGCGCTTTCGCGACTACGTGAGCTACGGCAACGGCAATTTCAATTGCAATCTGATGAGCTTCACCGGCTTCGGCGCAACCTGCGAGAGCTACTCGGTATCGGGCAGCTTCGGCGGCTTCCTCGACCGGCAGCTCGGCCTGGCCTTCTACAAGGACCTGCTCTCGCGCACCAGCAGCACCGATTCGAAGACCGTGCTCGACCAGTCCATCAAGACTGCGCGCGCGGATTCCGGCTTCGAGCAGGAACTGCTGCGCTGGAGCGTGACCAGCAATTCGCTGATGCCGGCGGCGTCCTCGCCGGCGCGCTTTGGCTACCCGGCCCGCGTCGAAGGCGGCTTCACCTTGCCGCTGATCGATCCGGACAAGTACCGCGCCACGCGCAAGCTGCCAGGCTCGGTAGCCCCCACGCTGCAGCCCTACGGCAGCTTCCCGGTGGTGCGCACCAACACCGGCGCCACGTTCAGCGAGACCGTGCGCATTCCGGCCGGCGCGACGTTGTCGGTGGTGGTGTACTGACAGGCCCGCACCGACCACGCCATGCACCGCATCCTGATCCTGATCGCCGCGCTCTGCGCCGTACTGGCGGCCTGCGTGCACGCGGTGCCGGCCGGGGGCGTGATCGCGCTCACCGGTAAGGTAATGGTCAAGGGAAGCGCCCTGTTCCAGCAGCCGATGCTGGTCACGGCAGACGGCGCGGTCTGGGTGCTGGACGCGCTTCCCGTGGAGCAGGCCCGGGCGCTGGGCAGCCGCGAGGTGACGGTCACCGGCGTGGTAGTGCGCCCAAACCAGCCGGGCACCTGGGCGCCGGCCATCCGTGTCGAGCGCCTGGAAGACACTTCCGGGGCTTTGCGCTAGCAGGGCAGAAGCGGCCCCCAATGGTGGCGCGGCGGCAGTCCGGTGGTCGCCCGATAGCCGCCCGGCGGCGGTCGCCGGCGAGCGCCTTGCACCGCCTCAGGGGAACGCCTCTTCCAGCGTCAGCACCGTACCCGTGAGGGTAGCGTCGTAGCCGGGCAGGGCATCCACCACCTGGCGGAAGCTGCCGCTGCGCAGTGCCGCCACGGCGCCGGCCAGCGCCGGGCTTTGCAGCCGCTCGCGCTCGATGGCGAAGAAATAGCGCTCCTTGAGCACCGGCACGAAATCCAGGCCGAATCGCCGCGCGGCGGTCTCCACGCCGAAACCCGCATCCGCCATGCCGCTGCCGATATAGGCCGCCACCGCCGCATGGGTGAATTCGCCGTTGCTGTAGCCCTCGATGCGGCTGCTGTCGATGCCGCGCGCCTCCAGGATCAGGTCCAGCAGCAGCCGCGTGCCCGAGCCGGTCTGGCGATTCACGAAGCGCACGTCGGGCCGGCACAGGTCGCCCAGGCTGGTGATCCGCTGCGGATTGCCTGGCCGCACGAAGATGCCCTGCGAGCGCACCGCCAGATGGATCAGCAGATGCGTCTCGGGCCGGATCCAGGTGGCGAAGCGGGCCAGTGTTCTTTGCTCGAACTCGCCGATCGGCACATGGAAGCCGGCGATGTCGCAGCCACCCTGGGCGAGCGCGGCCACCGCCTCGAGGCTGCCGCAATATTTCAGGTCGTGGCGCACCTGGTGCGCATCGAGGAAATCATGCAGGGCGGCTACGGCGAAGCCATGGCTGGCGTGCAGGCGCAACGCAGGCTCGGCGCGGTTCACCAGCTTCTTGAGCTCGATCTCCAGCTCCGATGCCAGGCTTTCCAGCGTGGGCGAGAGCCGCGCCGCAATGCGCTTGCTGGCCCACACCAGTTGCTGCGCCAGCGGCGACAGCGCAGTGCCGCGGCCGCGGCTCTTGGCGATCAGCGCGCCGCCGAACAGGGCTTCCGCGTCGCGCAGGATGCCCCAGGCATAGCGGTAGGACAGGCCGGCGGCCTGCGCCGACTGGCTGATGCTGCCGGTGCTKTCGATCAGGCCAAGCAAGGTCACCAGGCGCGAAACGTCCAGCGCCGGGCCGGCGCCGGAATCGTCGTCGCGGACCTGCAGGTGGGGCTCTATGGAAATGCGGATCATATGTGAAAAATAGCATATTGCTCGAATGCATCCAACTGCCTATAGTCCGCTCAAAGAGGCACTGAAAGCGGGAGGATGTCGCTCGAAGTGGCAGTGCAGCATGGCTGAAGCCCGCCGGACGGCCTCCAGATATGAAAAAAATAGCATATAAAGCGGTGGCTGCACGACGGTCGCCGCACCCCGCAGCAGATCCTGGCAAGACGCGCAAGCCAATGCGCCGCACCGTCTGCCGCCGGCCCTAACGCGCCGGCCCGTGCTGCTTCACCAGGAGATCCGATGTCCCTACCCGCCGCTGACGCCTTGCGCGAGCCGGCTCGCGCGCAGATCGCCGGCATCATCGCGGCGCGCCGCGACATGCCAGGCGCCTTGCTGCCCATCCTCCACGAGATCCAGGACGCGGTTGGCTATGTGCCGTCCGAGGTCCTGCCCGAGATCGCGCGCGCGCTGAACCTGTCGCGTGCCGAAGTCCACGGCGTGGTCACCTACTATCACGACTTCCGCGAGCGCAAGGCCGGCCGCCACGTGGTGCGCGTATGCCGCGCCGAGGCGTGCCAGTCGGTGGGCGGCGAGGCGCTGGCCGCGCACGCCGAGCGCGCCGTCGGCTGCGCGTTCCACGAGACCACCGCCAATGGCGAATTCACGCTCGAGGCGGTCTATTGCCTGGGGCAGTGCGCCTGCGGCCCGGCCGTGATGATCGACGGCAAGCTGGCCGGGCGCGTCACGCCGCAGCGCTTCGACGCGCTGCTCGCCGCTTGCGAGCGCAGCGCGGAGGTGCCAGCATGAGCGCCACCGCGACCGCTACGACTACCACTACCGTATTCGTCCCCTGCGATTCCAGCGCGCTCGCCATGGGCGCCGACGAAGTCGCGAACGCCATCGCGCGCGAGGCCGCGGCGCGCGGCGCCGCCGTGACGCTGGTGCGCAACGGCTCGCGCGGCATGTTCTGGCTGGAGCCGCTGGTGGAGGTGCAGACCGCGGCGGGCCGCGTGGCCTATGGCCCGGTTACGCCGGAAGACGTGCCGGCGCTGTTCGACGCGGGCTTGCTCGCCGGCGGCGCGCATGCGCTGGCGCTCGGGCTCACCGACGAGATTGCCTTCCTCAAGAAGCAGGAGCGCCTGACTTTCGCCCGCGTGGGCATCACCGATCCGCTCTCCCTGGCCGACTACCTCGCACACGATGGCTTTGCCGGCCTGACACGCGCGCTGGCGCTGGACGGCGCGCAGATCGTGCGCGAGGTCACCGATTCCGGCCTGCGCGGGCGCGGCGGCGCAGCCTTCCCCACCGGCATCAAGTGGCAGACCGTGCTGAACGCGAACTCGCCCGTCAAGTATGTGGTCTGCAACGCCGACGAGGGCGATTCCGGCACCTTCTCGGACCGCATGGTGATGGAAGGCGATCCCTTCATGCTGATCGAAGGCATGACCATCGCCGGCCTGGCGGTCGGGGCAGAGCACGGCTATATCTACGTGCGTTCGGAGTATCCGCACGCCATCGCCATGCTGGAGGCCGCCATCGACATCGCGCAGGCGGCCCGCTGGCTCGGCGAAGATATCCGCGGCAGCGGGCGGCGCTTCTGCCTGGAAGTGCGCAAGGGCGCCGGCGCCTACGTGTGCGGCGAAGAAACCGCGCTGCTGGAAAGCCTCGAGGGCAAGCGCGGCGTGGTGCGCGCCAAGCCGCCGCTGCCGGCGCTCGAAGGCCTGTTCGGCCAGCCCACCATCATCAACAACGTGATCTCGCTGGCCACCGTGCCGCTGATCCTGGCGCGCGGCGCGCAGTTCTACCGCGACTACGGCATGGGGCGCTCGCGCGGCACGCTGCCGTTCCAGCTGGCCGGGAACGTGCGCCAGGGCGGCCTGGTGGAGAAGGCCTTCGGCGTGACCCTGCGCGAGCTGCTGGAAGACTACGGCCAGGGCACGCGCAGCGGCCGTGCCATCCGCGCGGTGCAGGTGGGCGGGCCGCTCGGCGCCTACCTGCCGGTGTCGCGCCTGGACACGCCGATGGACTATGAGGCGTTCGCCGCCTTCGGCGCGGTGCTCGGGCACGGCGGCATCGTGGTGTTCGACGACACCGTGGACATGGCGAAGCAGGCGCGCTATGCGATGGAATTCTGCGCCATCGAATCCTGCGGCAAGTGCACGCCGTGCCGGATCGGCTCCACGCGCGGCGTGGAGGTGATCGACAAGATCATCGCCGGCGACCAGCCGGTCAAGCATGTGAAGCTGGTGCGCGACCTGTGCGACACCATGCTGGGCGGCTCGCTCTGCGCCATGGGCGGCATGACGCCGTACCCCGTGCTGTCGGCGCTCGACGCCTTCCCGGAAGACTTTGGCGTGGCCGTGCCCGCCAAGGCTGCCTGATGCCACTGAACCAGCAAGATACCAGCGAAGAAATGCGGGAGCCCGCCTTGAACACACGCAACGAAATCGACTTTGGTACGCCCCCCAGCGAGGCGCAGGAGCAGGTCACGCTGCAGATCGACGGGGTCGACATCACGGTGCCGGCCGGCACCTCGCTGATGCGCGCCGCCGTGCAGGCCGGCGTCAACGTGCCCAAGCTGTGCGCCACCGACAGCCTCGAGTCCTTCGGCTCGTGCCGCCTGTGCCTGGTCGAGATCGAAGGCCGGCGCGGCTATCCGGCCTCATGCACCACGCCGGCCGAAGCCGGCATGAAGGTGCGCACGCAGAGCGACAAGCTGGCCGACCTGCGCCGCGGCGTGATGGAGCTGTACATCTCCGACCACCCGCTGGACTGCCTGACCTGTCCCACCAACGGCAACTGCGAGTTGCAGGACATGGCCGGCGTAGTGGGCCTGCGCGAAGTGCGCTATGGCTACGACGGCGCCAACCACCGCGCCGAGGCCAAGGACGAATCCAACCCGTATTTCACCTACGATCCTTCCAAGTGCATCGTGTGCAACCGCTGCGTGCGCGCCTGCGAGGAAACGCAGGGCACCTTCGCGCTCACCATCAGCGGGCGCGGCTTCGACTCGCGCGTGACGGCGGGGCAGGGCGGCAGCTTCATGGAGTCGGACTGCGTGTCGTGCGGGGCCTGCGTGCAGGCCTGCCCCACCGCCACGCTGGCCGAGACCTCCATCATCCGCATGGGCCAGCCCGAGCACAGCGTGGTCACCACTTGCGCGTACTGCGGCGTGGGCTGCGCCTTCAAGGCCGAGATGAAGGGCAATGAAGTGGTGCGCATGGTGCCGTACAAGGACGGCCAGGCCAACGAAGGCCACTCGTGCGTGAAGGGGCGTTTCGCCTGGGGCTACGCCACCCACAAGGACCGCATCCTCAACCCGATGATCCGCGCGAAGATCACCGACCCGTGGCGCGAAGTCTCGTGGGAAGAGGCCATCGCCTACGCCGCTTCGCAGTTCAAGCGCATCCAGGCCGAGCATGGCCGCGACTCCATCGGCGGCATCGTCTCGTCGCGCTGCACCAATGAAGAAGGCTACCTGGTGCAGAAGCTGGTGCGCGCCGCCTTCGGCAACAACAACGTCGATACCTGCGCGCGGGTCTGCCACTCGCCCACCGGCTACGGCCTCAAGCAGACGCTCGGCGAATCGGCCGGCACGCAGACCTTCCGTTCGGTCGAGAAGTCCGACGTCATCCTGGTGATGGGCGCCAACCCGACCGACGGCCACCCGGTGTTCGCCTCGCGCATGAAGAAGCGCCTGCGCGCCGGCGCGAAATTGATCGTGATCGACCCGCGCCGCATCGACCTGGTCGATTCGCCGCACGTGCGCGCCGACTACCACCTGCAGCTGCGCCCGGGCACCAACGTCGCCGTGGTCACCGCGCTGGCCCACGTGATCATCACCGAAGGGCTGGCGGACGACGCCTTTATCGCCGAGCGTTGCGAGGACCGAGCGTTCCAGCAATGGCGCGACTTCGTCAGCCTGCCGGAGAACTCGCCCGAAGCCATGGCGGAGGTCACCGGCATCCCGGCCGGGCAACTGCGCGGCGCCGCGCGCCTGTACGCCACCGGCGGCAACGCCGCGATCTACTACGGCCTGGGCGTGACCGAGCATGCGCAGGGCTCCACCACCGTGATGGGCATCGCCAACCTGGCCATGTGCACCGGCAACATCGGCCGCGAAGGCGTGGGCGTGAATCCCCTGCGCGGGCAGAACAACGTGCAGGGCTCGTGCGACATCGGCTCCTTCCCGCACGAGCTGCCGGGCTACCGCCATGTGTCGGACTCGACCACGCGCGGCCAGTTCGAGGCGGCCTGGAACGTGGAGATCAATCCGGAGCCGGGCCTGCGCATCCCCAATATGTTCGAGGCCGCGCTGTCGGGCAGCTTCAAGGGCCTGTACTGCCAGGGCGAGGACATCGTGCAGTCCGACCCGAACACGCAGCACGTGGCGGCGGCGCTGTCGGCGATGGAATGCATCGTGGTGCAGGACATCTTCCTCAACGAGACCGCCAAGTACGCGCACGTGTTCCTGCCGGGCTCGTCCTTCCTCGAGAAGGACGGCACCTTCACCAACGCCGAGCGCCGCATCTCGCGCGTGCGCAAGGTGATGCCGCCCAAGGCGCGCTACGCCGACTGGGAAGCCACCGTGCTGCTGTCCAATGCGCTGGGCTACCCGATGGAGTACACCCACCCGTCGCAGATCATGGACGAGATCGCGCGGCTCACGCCGTCCTTCCATGGCGTCAGCTATGCGCGCCTGGACGAGCTCGGCAGCATCCAGTGGCCGTGCAACGAGGCCGCGCCAGACGGCACGCCCACCATGCACATCGGCAGCTTCGTGCGCGGCAAGGGCAAGTTCATCATCACGCGCTACGTGCCCACCACCGAGCGCGTCAACCGCGCCTTCCCGCTGATCCTCACCACCGGGCGCATCCTCTCGCAATACAACGTGGGCGCGCAGACGCGCCGCACCGAGAACGTGATGTGGCACGACGAGGACCGCCTGGAGATCCATCCGCACGATGCCGAGGAGCGCGGCATCAAGGACGGTGACTGGGTCGGCGTGCAAAGCCGCGCTGGCGAGACCGTGCTGCGCGCCATCGTCAGCGAGCGCATGCAGCCGGGCGTGGTCTACACCACCTTCCACTTTCCCGAGTCGGGCGCCAACGTGATCACCACCGACAACTCGGACTGGGCCACCAACTGCCCCGAGTACAAGGTCACGGCGGTGCAGGTGATGCCGGTGGCGCAGCCGTCCGAATGGCAGCGCCAGTACCAGGATTTCAACGCGCAGCAGTTGCGCCTGCTGCAGGCGGCCAGCGCGGAGGCTGGCCCGGCATGACCGCGATCCGCTCCGGCGCGGGATGGGCGCCCGGCGATGCCGAGCCGCCCACCCATAGCACCTTCGAGGTCGGGCGCAGCCGCCTGGGCCTGGTTGCGCTGGAGGCCGACGAACTGGCCGAGGAAGTGCCGGTCGCGCTCGAGTACAACGGTATCTCGCACGCGGTGATGCTGGCGTCCCCGGCCGACCTGGATGACTTCGCGCTTGGCTTCAGCCTGAGCGAAGGCCTGGTGGCCAGCCCGCGCGACATCTACGAGATCGACACCGAGGTGGGCTGCGACGGCATCACCGTGCGCCTGCGCATCGCCGCCGAAGCGTTCGCGGCCTTCAGGGAGCGGCGCCGCGCCATGACCGGCCGTACCGGCTGCGGCCTGTGCGGCACCGAATCGCTGCAGGAAGTCATGCGCGCGCCGGCGCCGGTCAGCAGCAGCGCCAGCTTCAGCGGCGCCGCGTTGTATGCCGCCTTCGCGCAGCTGCAGACGCGCCAGGAACTGCTGCGCCACACCGGCTCCACCCACGCCGCCGCCTGGCTGCGCCCCGACGGGCAGGTCGGCCTGGTGCGCGAAGACGTGGGCCGCCACAACGCGCTGGACAAGCTGATCGGCGCGCTGGCGCGCGGCGGCGAGGACATCGCGCGCGGCGCCGTGCTCGTGACCAGCCGCGCCAGCTATGAAATGGTGCTCAAGACCGCCAGCGCCGGCGTCGGCCTGCTCGCCGCGGTGTCCGGCCCCACCGCGCTCGCGGTGCGCCTGGCGCAGGAAGCCGGCGTCACCCTGGCAGGCTTCGTGCGCGACGGCCGCCACGTGGTCTATACCCATCCCCAACGCCTGCAGGACAGGACGGAACAGGCATGAACACGGACAACCTCGTCAAGATGGCGAACCAGATCGGCAGCTTCTTCGAAGCCATGCCGGACCGGGAAGAAGCGCTCGCGGACATCGCCTCGCATATCAAGCGTTTCTGGGAGCCGCGCATGCGGCGTGCGCTGCTGGAGCTGCTGGATGGCGGCGGCGCCACCGGCCTGGACGACATTGTCGTGCAGGCCGTGACGCGCCACCGCGCCTTGCTTGCGGTGACGCTGCGGAAGTCGGAGCAGCAGGCCGAGCACCAGTGATCAGCCGCGCTTCCAGCGCTGCAGGATTTCCAGGATCGCCAGCGTGAACAAGGTGGCGAATACGGCCGTGGCGTCGCGCCCCAGCCCCGCCGCCACGCCGATGGCGGCCACCATCCAGATGCTGGCCGCCGTAGTCAGGCCCTTGATGCTGCCCTCGTCATTGAGCTTGATGATGGCGCCCGCGCCCAGGAAGCCGATGCCCGAGGCCAGGCCCTGGAGCACCCGGCTCATGTCGGCCAGTGGCACGCCCGCCTGCAGCGGCACCAGCACGAACAGCGCCGAACCGAGCGACACCAGCATATGCGTGCGCAGGCCTGCGGCCTTGCCGGACGTCTCCCGCTCGTAGCCGATCAGGCCGCCGAGGATCACCGCCACCGAGAGCCGGATCAGGATCCGCGTGGCTTCCTTGATGTCGGGCACGTCGGCGAATTCCGCGCGGAAGGTGCCGTAGATGTCGGTCCAGAGGGATTCCATTTTCTGCTGCCTGGCGGGCCGGGAGTCATTCCAGCGTAGCAGGCGCCGCGGGCGGGCGGGATCGGAGTTTGGCTGACATCGCGGCTCGGAGGGGGCGGGCGGGGTGCTGCAGCGTAAGCACGGACTCGCGCGGTCGAGCTGCATGGCCCGCGCGGCGCATGCCATCACGACGACTGCCTGCCCATGGGGATCTCCTTGCCCTTGCAGTCGACGAAGACGATGCCCTTGCCCATGCCGGCATAACGGTAGTAGACCGTGGTGCGTGACTTGACCGGCGTGGTGTCGTAGCCGGACAGGTCTGCACCAGGTGCGCAGAGCCGTTCGACCTCCTCGGGCCACTGGAACTGGCGGGCCTTGTGGGCGATCCAGCGGTCGACCAGCGGGCCGGCCGCGAACCAGTAAGCCCATCGGCTGGGGGAGAACCATTTGGCCAACGGCCCTTTACGGTCGGGCATGAAGCCACTCGGCTTGCGCACTTGCCCTGCGGCGATGGCTTCGGGGTGCGGCTGGACGGCGTCAAAGCCAAGCTCCATGTAGCGGCGTATGAATTCGAGGCGTTCCAGGCAACGGCCGAAGGTGGCGGAGTCCACGACATCGAAAGCGCCACCGACCGTGTAAGGCCGATCCCGTAGCGCGCGCTGGAAGGTGATGGGGTCCCAGTGCGTCAGTTGGTCGTAGGGCACAGGGAAGCAGAGGCGAAGTCGGTAGTCGGTGCCGAGTTCGACGAAGGGAGCTACCTCGCGCCAAGGCAAATGCACGACGCGATGGTCATGTGTTACGACGTGGACCAATTGTGCTTGGTGATTGAATCGCTGCCTGCTGTTAGCGCTGACGCCGCCAGCCCAAAGGAAGAACCATGCGATCAGCCCGAAAGGGATGCAGGCCAGAAGTCCCAGCAGCAAGTCCGTCGCGCTCTTGACTTCGCCGAACAAAGGGGCAAGCACGAGGACGGAAAACAGCGCGAAGGTGAACCCGCCCATTGGCAAGTACACGACGAAGTTGATTTCGCCTTCCATATCCGGTTCCAGATAGCGCGCATTGAACAACTCGCTGTCCGACAGATCATCGCTGAACCAGAGATCGCCGGGGTACATGGCGTAGCGGATATCCGGCAGCCGGCTGAAATCGTTGCGCTCGTCAAGCACTCCGCATCGCCGCTCGAAATCGGCTTTGGGATCGCCCGGCGGAAAAGACGTGTTCTGAGTCTGGCTCACGGGCAATGACTCCTCCATCATGATGACCGCCCGGCGAGACGGATCTCCTTGCCATTGCGGTCGACGAAGACGATGCCTTTGCCCATGCCGGCATAACGGTAGTAGACCGTGGTGCGTGACTTGACCGGCGTGGTGTCGTAGTCGGACAGGTCTGCACCGGGTGCGCAGAGCTGTTCTACCTCCTCGGGCCACTGGAACTGGCGGGCCTCGCGGGCTAGCCAGCGGTCCACCAGCGGGCCGGCGGCGAACCAGTAAGCCCATCGGCTCGGGGAGAGCCATTTGGGCAGGAGCCTATTGCGCTCGGGCGGGAAGCCGCTTGGCTTGCGCGCCAGCCCCGACGCGACGGCCTCGGGATGCGGTTGCACCGCGTCGAAGCCATGCTCCATGTAGCGGCGGATGAATTCGAGGCGTTCGATGCAACTGCCGAAGCTGGCTGCATCGGAATCATCGAAATGGCCGCCGATCATCTGAGGCCATTTCAGAAATAGGCGTCTGAAGGTAATGGGTGTCCAATGTGACAGTTGGCCATAGGGGACGGGGAAACATAGGCGAAGTCGATAGTCATTGCCAAACAGAACATAAGGTCTGACATCACGCCATCGTAGAGACACGACGCCTTTGTCGTAAGTCGTAACATGAACCAATTGGGCTTGGCGATTGAATCTCACTCTCGTACCAGGGCCACTCCCCATCCACAGAAATCCCCACGTGAACAGGCCGAACGGGATGCAGTTCAGGAGTGCGAACAATAACTCCAGGCCACTCTCTATTTCCCCCGAAAGCGGAAGCATTACCAGCACTGTGAACAGAGCAAAGTTGAATATTCCCGTCGCCAGGTACATGTAGAAATTGACTTCTCCCCGCATGTCGGGCTCCAGATAGCGCTCGTTGAAGAGGGCGCCGTCGGACAGGTCATCGCTGAACCAGAGATCGCCGGGATACATTGCGTAGCGGATATCCGGCAGCCGGCTGAAATCGCTGCGCTCGTCGAGCAGGGCGCATTGCCGCTCGAAATCCGCCTTGGGGTCGGCAGGGGGAAACGTGATTTCCGGCGTTTCGTGGTTGTTCACAGCCAGTTGCTCTCCGCCAGGATGAAGTCGGGATCGGTAAAGCCGTTCGGCCGGTATTCCACGGCCGTCTTGCCTAGCACGGTGTCCGAGGTGATGGTCAGGTAGCCCACGCCGTCGACCAGCTTGATCTGTCCCGGGTCTTCGTGCGTGACCATGCGGCCGGCGGGGTGCTGCAAGTCGGCAGCGTGCTGCTGCGTGACCTTGTAGTGGCTGATCTGCGGGCGCCAGCCCGGCAGGGCGACGGTGATGGTGCGCGCATCGGCGGGCAGCCCGGGGCCGTGGATGATCTGCCCTATCGGCGTGGCGGCGCCAAGTACCTTGAGCACGGCGATGTCGGTTTCGATATGCGGTTGCAGGAACAGGCGGTAGTACTCGCGCAGTTCTTCCACGTCGTCGGCGAAGGGCGGAGCGGGCGTGGTGCTGAAATACGCGTTGTTCTTGCGGTTGCCCCAGGTACTGCGGGCGATCCACGCGGTGATCTTGGCTTCGTCGGCCACGTGATCGTGCCAGGAGCGGCCGACCATATAGATGGCTTCCGCTGCGAGCAGGAACCAGCCGATGGGGCCGCTTCCGGCGCGAGCAACAGCGACCGGGCCTCGCACGGTAGCAAAGCGAGAGGCCTGCATGTACACAAGCGTATCTACCATCAGATCTAACTTGCCCAGTAGTTGCAGGCCACCAACACCGGCGATAACCGCCTGCAAAATACCTGTGGCAGCGCTAATTGCTGCGGCATCCCCTTGCTCGGTGGCAGCTGCACCAACGACCCCATCCTTGATCGCCATCACTGCCGCCGCCCCCGCCGCAATCCCGATCGCCCACCGCTCGAATCCCCTGGCAATAGCATCCAACGCTTCGGCCGCCCTGGTATCCCCACGCAACCGTGCCTGATCGCGCAGCTTTTCGTAATACGCGCGGCTCAGGCCGGCTTGCCCGGCGCCGATGCCCAGCAGCTTGCCGCCGGCATCGAGCGCATGGGCAAAAGTGAGGCCGTCTTCCTTGCCCAAGGCCTTGAATGCAGCGCCTGCGCTATAGGCGGAAGCAAACAGCGCCACGCCGCTCAGCCCGATCCTGGCGTTGTGCCAGAAGCGCAGGCGCCCGCCAAGTTTTCCGATGGCGTGCTGTTGCGCCGCCACGCCCTGTGTGTCATAGACGTCGATGAGCGCATGCGCGGCCTGCGCCGCTGTCTGGGGCCGGAAGCCGTTGATGCCGTGCTGTCCGGTCTGCTTGCGCAACCATTCGCCGATGCCGTCCAGCGGTATCTCGTGGAGCCGGGCCACTTCGCCATCGAGTACTTCCATGATGGGGCGGTAGACACTGGTCCAGTAGGCATGCGGGGATTTCAGCCTGCCGGCGGAGACGAGCGCGCCGATCATCAGGCTGAGTTGCTGGGAGGCGCCATCGGGCGGCAGCCTGCCCAGCAGTTCCTGCAACGGTTTGAGCATCGGGTCGATGGCGAGGCGGCGCACCTGTCCCGCCGCCTTGCCCACGTACTTGGCCATGTCGGGGTGGCCCATGATGGCGTACTTGAGCAGGCCGGCGGGACCGTCCGGGGTGACTTGCGCGGCGAGATGGTCATTGCCGGGCTTGCACTGGATCAGGCCGGGCAGGATTTGCCCGACCAGGCAGCGCAGGTCCAGCGCGGCGGTGTCGTCGCCGGCATCGTGCGTTGCCACGATCAGGTCGAAGCGGGCCTTCTGCGCCTGGTACACCGACCACAGGTCCGTTGCGGCAACCGTGACCTGCCTGACGAACTGGTCGCGCTGCCCGGGATGGTCCTTAGCGAAACGCAGGCGTTCGTCTTCCCTGGCAAACGCGAGCCGCCCGGCCCTGGCGGCCAGGCCGGCCTGGTAGGCGCGATCGCGCGCGGCATTGGCCGCGCCGCCGCCGCTGCCGGGCGGCATGGCGCTGCCGACGGGGTCGTCCCGCAGTGCCTTCAGTTCGGCCTGTCGGGCGGCCTGCGCGCCCAGTTGGTCGACCAGGCTGGACACGCGCAGCTTGCGCCCGGCTTCGGCCGAGTAGGCGTTGAGTTCGTCCAGCCGCGCGTTGACGAGGAAGTTCAGTTCGCTGAGCATGCCGGCGAGGTCGTGCACGACCACCGCCAGCGGCACGATGTCCGTGCGCGGCATGCGTGCCACGTACATGGCATTGAGGATGGACTGGCATTCGCCGGCATCGGGCCGGGTCTCGCTCCAGGCGAAGACGCTGGGCTTGCCTTGCAGGCGGGGTTGCAATTCGTGCACCTGGGTCAGCCAGGCGGCATCGAAGGCATGCCGCTGGCCTGCGCCCTGCGCGGCCTTGATGCCGGTGGCCAGCATCGAGCGCAGCCCGCCCTCGTCCTTCTCGATCCGCCACAGGGCGGCATGGGTGAGGATGGTGTCGCTGACCAGCACAAAGGCCGTGCCGTCCCTGGCGTCGTGCGGCGCCAGCAGGTAGCGCACGGCGCCCGATTCGTCGGGCCGTGCGGCGCGGCCGGGGGCATCGCCGTCGTAGTCGGCCTGGGTCCACCAGATGTGCGCGAAACGGATGTCGTCGGTGACCTGGTAGTGCCGGGTCCACATGCGCCCGTCCCGGAAGAAGCACAGGTAGACGTAGCTGCGCGGACGCAGGACGCGCAGGCCGTAGCCTTTGCCGCCCACCAGCGCGGGATAGCCGGCCAGGCTGAGCGTGGCGAGGCCTTCTCCGATGAACGGGGTTTCCTTCCCGGCGGGGTCGAGGACCTTGCCGGCTACGCCGTAACGCAGCGGGTAGAGCGGGATACCGTGCTCGCACGATGGCGGCGAGATAGCCTTGCCTACGCGCTTGGCGCTGGCGTGGGGAGGCTGCAATGCCCTGGGGCATCGCGCGGTGGCGGCGGTCATGTCGATGGTCCCTTTTCCGGGATGGGTGAGATCCGGCGCAGGCGGTCTTCCAGGGCATGCAGGCGCTGCAGGCCTGCCATGTGTCGCTGTGTCAGGCCGGCGCGCAGTTCGGCGTCGGTCGCGAAGGGCGCTTGCGGATAGGCCAGGCGCAGCGCCATGTAGTGGCGCACGTCGCGCTCCAGGGTCAGCGCGAGTTTTTCCGCTTCCGTGGCGAACGCCGTGAGCTGGCGACACAATTCCTGTTGGTTTGCGGGATCGGCGAAGGCGGCGTGGAGCCGGGTGAAATGGCGCACGTTGTCGCGCATGAACCAGGCGTGGCTGGCGTGGCCGAGCGCGGCCTCGTCTTCGGATGTCAGCGCGACGTGGTGGCGGGGCGACAGTGCGGGGGCGTGCGCGTCGGGGTTGTCGGCGCACAGCCATTGGCCGCCTTGTTCCTCTGGCGTGCGCCACACGAGGGTCTGGATCGGGCCCAGTGTCTCGGCCAGGCGCGGGGCCGGCAGGCCCTCGCAGAGTTCTTCCAGCGCGCGCGGGGCGCCGAGGCTGTAGAAGAGAGGCAGGCCATCGGCAGCGATCAGCTGATGCAGTTGCTGCAGGTGGCCGAGCAAGCCGGCGTCATCGTCCCGGCTGAATAGCAGCAAGCCTGCCTGGCGGGGTGCCCAGTGCGCCAGAAAGTGTTCCAGTAGCGCTTTGTCCAGCGGTACCAGCAGGGGCCCGTGACGATAGCCGGGTGGCTGGTATTCGCGTTCCGTCTCGCGCCATATCCATTGATGATCGAAGCGTCCGGTGATGGCGCGGACTTCGGCTTCCAGGTCCGCATTCTCCGCGCCGTCGAGCCATAGCCAGCGGCGCGGCATGTCCGGCATGTCGTGCCAGGCGGGTTCCTGCACGCCCCGTACTCGCTGGCGCGGCCAGCCCGCCAGCGTTTGGCCGCCGGCGGTCACGCCCGCTCCTCGTTCCGTGGCCGGATGTCGCCGTGGCCGTGTCCCCGGCGGTGCAGCATGCGGCAGGGCAGGCTGCGAGGCGCGGGCGCGGTGAATGCGAAGTCAGCTTCGTCGCCAGCGGCGACAGCGAAGCGCGGATCGGATTGGCGTGGCATGGGAGACCTCCGTGCAATGCGGCGACATTGCATGTTGGTGGAGATCTCTTTGCCTGGGTGTCAGACGAATCCGCTTATCGATGGGGATGTTTCCCGGTGCCGATGTGACATGCCGCAAGGCGGCTCTTGCCTCGGTGCGCAGGCCGCGGCATGCCCCAAGGCCGCGGCGCCGGCGGTCCTACTTCAACCTCAACGGCTCCAGCAGCGCCGCGTCGTACTGCCCGCGATCGATGCGGCCGAGTTCGAACATCCGCAGCAGGATATAAGCCTGCCGCTGCCGCGCGCGCCGCGGGTTGACCACCGGGTTGTTGGCCGAGGGCGCCTTCGGCAGCCCCGCCAGCATCGCGCACTCGGCCAGCGTCAGTTGCCCCACAGGCTTGCCGAAATACACCTCGGCCGCCTCGGCGAAGCCATAGGCGCCCTGGCCGAGGTAGATCTTGTTCATGTACAGCTCGAGGATCTCGTCCTTGCGCATCGCATGTTCGATGCGGTAGGACAGCAGCACCTCGTATAGCTTGCGGGTATAGGTCTTCTGGCGCGACAGGAAAAAGTTGCGCGCCACCTGCATGGTGATGGTGGAGGCGCCTTGCGAGAGCTCGTCGGACAGGTTAGCCACGCCGGCGCGGATCACGCCGACATAGTCGATGCCGTCGTGCAGGTAGAAGCGCTCGTCCTCGATGGCGACCACCGCCTGCGTCAGCGCGGGCGGCAACTGGCCGATGGGGACGTAGCCGGGCGACTGCCGGAACGCGGCAAGCGCATCCAGCGTGGGAAGCTGGCGCTGGGCCACCAGTACCGCCAGCGTGCCCAGCAGGGCTGCGCCGAGCACCAGCAGCAGCACCAGCTTGATGAAGTTTGACCAGAGACGATTCATGGGCCGTATTGTGCCAGCACGCGGCGCATTGCAGCCGTGCGCGCGGTCCATCGGCCGTGTCGGCCGCGTGAGCCAGGTCGTCCGGCAGCGGCAGCGCGAGGATGGCCTTGGGAATTATCCCGCTGCCCGGCGCCGCCTGTCGAGGCCGGTCCGATGCGTCCATGACGCTGGTCAAAGAGTCGGTTCGCGCGTGGATTTCCCGCGTGCATTTCGGTGTCACAACTTGTGACCATTGCGCGGCAATGGGCTGGCGGGCGTCACATGCCGCGGGCCAGTGCGTCGCGCGCCGCAATGCATGCCGCGGCACACCGCACGCGGCGATCTGAAGATATTGGAGCGCATGATGAAGATTTTAGTGATGGGCCTGCGTGCTGGCGTTGACGCGGGCCGGCTGCGCGAAGCCCTGGCTGCCCATGTGCGCGTCAGGGATGTGGAGCTGATCTGCGACGGCGATCGCGCCCATCCGTGGGCCTGGGTCGACCTGGATCTCGACGATGTCGATCCCATGAGTGTGTGGAAACTGGTGGCAAGGCTCGATCACCGTTATATTGCTGGCTGCCATACGCGCTGGCATGTGCCCGCGCACCGCGCGCGCTGATGCGCGCGGATCATATTCAGGATAAGGACCGAGGCAAGCAATGCATGCTGGAGAGAACGAAGCGCAAGCCACGGCGCTGATGCTGGACAACGTGGTCAATCTGCGCGACCTCGGCGGCCTCGGCACGCAGGACGGTCGCCGCGTGCGCAGCGGCAAGCTGTTCCGCAGCGGCAATCCGGCCTTCGCCAGCGTGGCCGACATGGCGCGCCTGCGCGCGCTGCAACTCGACATGGTGATCGACTTCCGCTCTTCCGGCGAGAAATCGCCCGAAGAGGGTGCGTTCGGCCAGGCCTTCCGCTGGGTCGCCACGCCGGTGCTCGAAGGCAGCATGTCGATGGCGGAGCTGATGCCGCGCATGCGTGACGGCAGCCCCGCGCAGATGGAGGCCTTCATGCTGGAGGTCTACGGCGATTTTCCGCGCAAGTACCAGGCTGCCTTCGGCGGCTTCCTCAAGACCGCGGAAGCGGGCGGCAACCTGCTGTACCACTGCACCGCAGGCAAGGACCGCACCGGATTCGCGTCGTTGTTGCTGCTCGCCGGCCTGGGTGTCGGCCGGGAAGCCATCATGGCCAACTACCTGGAGTCCAATCACTGGAACCAGGGCTTCAACGCGCAGATGAGCGCGCGGGCCGCGCAGGGCGGCGTCGATCCCGAAGTGATGCGGCCGCTGCTGGAAGTGCGGGCGTCCTACCTGGAGGCGTCGATGCAGGCCATCGAGCGGGACTACGGCGGCATGGCGGCTTACCTCGGCGAGGTGCTCGCGGTGGATGTGCGGCGCCTGCGGCAGGCCTATCTGGCGTCCTAGGCCGCTTTCTCCGCCAGCATGATGCGCGCGGTATTCAGCGCGATCATGCCCTCCTCGTCCGTGGGCAGCACCAGCACTGGCACGCGGCTGCCGTTGCGGCTGATGCGCTGGCGGTTCTCGCCGTTGGCGGCGGCGTCCAGGCTGATGCCGAACAGGTCGGCCAGGCGCGCGCAGATCCGCTCGCGCACGGGCGGCGAATTGGCGCCGATGCCGGCCGTGAACACCAGCGCGTCGAGCCCGCCCAGCGTGGTGGCCAGCTTGCCGATTTCCTGCGCGGCGCGGTAGGCGTAGAAATCGATCGCCAGGCGCGCGCGCGGCGCGTCGCTGGCCAGCAGGGCGCGCATGTCGCTGCTCACGCCGGACAAGCCCTTGAGCCCCGATTCCTGGTACAGCATGGTCTCGATGTCTTTGGTGCTCATGCCTTGCTGCGACAGCCACAGGACGGCGCCGGCGTCGATGGCGCCGCAGCGCGTGCCCATCGGCAGGCCGTCGAGCGCGGTGAGGCCCATGGTGGATTCGATGCTGCGGCCCTCGCGCATGGCGCACAGGCTGGCGCCGTTGCCGAGGTGCGCCACGATGACGCGGCCGGCGGAGAGATCGGGCGCCACCTGCTGCAGCCGGCGCGCGATGTACTCGTAGGACAGGCCGTGGAAGCCGTAGCGGCGGATGCCGCGCTCGAAGTATTCGTAGGGCAGCGCCAGCAGCTGCGCCATCTCGTCGTGCCCGGCGTGGAAGGCGGTATCGAAACAGGCCACCTGCAGCAGCGCCGGCGCCGCCGTGCGCACCGCGCGGATCGCGGTGAGGTTGTGCGGCTGGTGCAGCGGCGCCAGCGGCACCAGTGCCTCGAGCCTGGCGATCACCTCGTCGTCGATCTTCACCGCCGCGGAAAAATCGGCGCCGCCATGCACCACGCGATGGCCGATCGCCACCGGCGGCGCATCGCGCAGGCCGATGCTGAGCACCAGGCGGATCAGTCGGAAGGCGGCGTCGTGATCGGCCACCTGTGCCACCGGGAAGCGTTCGTCGGCGACCACGCGGCCGTCGGCCATGCTCGCGGTCAGGCGCGGCGCCACGCCGATGCCCTCGATCTGGCCGTGCGCGCTGAGCACCGGGTTGATGTCGGGGCTGGCGTGCGCGGCCTCGGGTACGGTGTAGACCGAGACCTTGACGCTGGACGAGCCGGCATTGACGACGAGAATGGTGGGATGGGTGGCGCTCACGCTGGCATGCCTCCTTGCAACAACATCGATGGGAACGACCGGATGCGGCGATTCAGACCGCGGCGCTCGCCTGGGCGGTGCGCCGCGCATGCGCCAGCAGCACGGTGATGGCGCAGCTGCCGATGCGCGCGCGCACGCTGTCGGCGCGGCTGGTGAGGATGATGGGCACGCGTGCGCCCAGCACGATGCCGGCGGCTTCGGCGCCGGCCAGGAAGGTGAGTTGCTTGGCCAGCATATTGCCGGATTCGAGGTCCGGCACCAGCAGGATGTCGGGGTCGCCCGCCACCTCGGAGACGATGCCCTTGGTGACGGCGGCCTCGCGGCTGATGGCGTTGTCGAATGCCAGCGGGCCGTCGAGGATGCCGCCTTCGATCTGCCCGCGCCGGCTCATCATGCACAGCGCCGCGGCGTCGATGGTGGAGGGGATCTTGTCGGTGACCGTCTCCACCGCCGAGAGGATGGCCACCTTGGGGCTTGCGATGCCGAGCACGCGCAGCAGGTCGATCGCGTTGCGGCAGATATCGGCCTTGTCGTTGAGGGTGGGGAAGATGTTGACCGCGGCATCGGTGATGAACAGCGGCTTGTGATAGCTGGGCACGTCCATGGCGAACACGTGCGAGAGGCGGCGCGCGGTGCGCAGGCCGGTCGCGGAGGCGGTGACCTCGTGCATCAGCTCGTCGGTGTGCAGGCTGCCCTTCATCAGCAACTCGGCCTCGCCGGCGCGTATCGCCGCCACCGCGCGCGCGGCGGCGGCGTGGCTGTGTGGCACGTCGATCAGTACGGCGTCGCCCAGCGCCAGCGCATTGGCCTCGGCGACCTGGCGGATGCGCGCGGCGGGCCCGATCAGCAGCGGCACGATCAGGCCGAGGCTGGCCGCCTGCAGCGCGCCGCCGAGCGAGGATGCATCGCAGGGGTGCGCCACGGCGGTCGGAATGGCGGGCAGGTCGGCGCAGCGCGCGAGCAGGACGGAATACTTGTCGAGATTCTGGGTCATCGGCTTTCCAGTGCGTCCGGGTGAGTCGATCCGGGTGAGTCGATCCAGCGTCGGCGCGCGGGGGCGTGCTGCGTCGCGCAAAAAAAGCAAAGCCAAGTATAGGTCATGTTGCGGGCGCCAAGATGACACCGCGCAAGCGCGGCATGGCTTGGCGCGTCCGTGGCCGAGTGGCGCCCGCGCGGCGCCGGAGGGCGCTTGTCAAGCGTCGGGACCGCTGGTAGATTTGCTGTGCTGCAGGGCAACAATCCGGCAACGACCCGGTGCCTGCCCCTGCCTCCAACGCCACATGCAGGAGGAAGCCGAGTGAACGCACGTGTACCCGTCATCCAGTCTGGCAGCGAATACGGGGGCCGGGGATCCGGGCTGCCGATGCCCCCCGCGTGGTCCTACGCCATCGATGCCTGGCAGCGCGGCATCCTGTTGCTGGACATCCTGCGCGAGCGCGGCAACCAGACCTTGGAGCACGAGCGCGAAGGCATGCCGCCGGTGCTGGCGTTCAGCCACGAGATCGTGGTCGACGGCCGCACGCTCGCGCAGCCCGCCAACTATGCGCTGCTGCGCGTGCTGCCGCCGCCGGGCTGCGAAGACAGCGACGACACCAGTCGGCCCTTCGTGGTCATCGATCCGCGCGCCGGGCACGGCCCCGGCATCGGCGGCTTCAAGATCGACAGCGAGATCGGCATCGCGCTGCGGCGCGGCCATCCCTGCTACTTCGTCACCTTCTTCCCCGTGCCGTGCCCGGGGCAGACCATCGAGAGCGTGGCGCGCGCCGAAGCCGTGTTCCTCCAGGCCGTGGTCGAGCGGCACCCGCATGCGCAGGGCAAGCCCTTCGTGATCGGCAATTGCCAGGGTGGCTGGGCGCTGATGATGCTGGCCGCGGCCGCGCCCGATCTGCCCGGGCCGCTCCTGCTCGCTGGCTCGCCGCTGTCGTACTGGGCCGGCGTGCGCGGGCGCAATCCGATGCGCTACAGCGGTGGCCTGCTGGGCGGCTCTTGGCTGGCGTCGCTCGCGGCCGATCTCGGCAACGGCCGCTTCGACGGCGCCTGGCTGGTGCAGAACTTCGAGCAGCTCAATCCCGCCAACACCTTGTGGAAGAAGCTCTACGACGTGTACGCGAACGCCGACACCGAGCGCGAGCGTTTCCTCGCGTTCGAGCGCTGGTGGGGCGGCCACTTCCTGCTCAACCGCGCCGAGATCGACTGGATCGTGCAGAACCTGTTCGTCGGCAACCATCTCACGGCCGGCGAGGTGCGCAGCGCCGACGGCAACGTCACGGTGGACCTGCGCAACGTGCGCTCGCCGATCGTGGTCTTTGCTTCCTGGGGCGACAACATCACGCCGCCGCAGCAGGCGCTGGACTGGATCCCCGATCTCTACGCCAGCGTCGACGAGATCGTCGCCAACGAACAGGTCATCGTCTACTGCCTGCACGAGAAAGTAGGGCACCTCGGCATCTTTGTCTCGGCCAGCGTGGCCAACCGAGAGCACACCGAGCTGATCTCCGCGCTGGACCTGATCGACGTGCTGCCGCCCGGCCTGTACGAGGCGCGCATCGAGGACATCGCACCTGATACTTCGCACCTGGAGCTGATCGACGGCCGCTACCTGGTGCGCTTCGAGCGCCGGACCATCGCCGATATCCTCGCGCTCGACGACGGCCGCGAAGACGAGCAGGCCTTCGAGGTGGTGCGGCGCGTGGCGCAGGTCAATCAGCGCCTGTATGACACCTTTGTCTCGCCGGCGCTGCAGGCCGTGACCTCCGAAGCGGGCGCCTACGCAATGCGGCAGATGCATCCCGCGCGGCTGGAGCGCTCGCTGGCGTCCGACGCGAATCCGTGGATGGCGTGGATTGCAGCGCTGGCGCCCGCGGTGCGCGAGGCGCGCCAGCCCGTGGCGCAGGACAATCCTTTCCTGGCGCTGGAGCGCGCTGCGTCGGACGGCATCGTGCGCATGCTGGATGCCTGGCGCGACCAGCGCGACGCTGGCTGCGAGCAGCTGTTCGAGGCGCTGTACCAGTCGCCCTGGCTGTCTGCGCTGGTGGGCTTCGCGCCCGGCGCGCAGCGGCGCGGGCCGCCGCCGCAAAGCGTGGCGCTGCGCGAGGAGCTGACCGCCCGTCGCATCCACGATGCGCGGCAGCAGATCGACCAGGGCACGCCGCTGGATGCCTTCATGCGAATCCTTGCCTATGTCGCCGACGAGAGCGCGGGGATCGAGGAGCGTCCCTTCAACCTGATGCGCAAGATGGCGAAGGAGCACCTGGCGCAGCAACCGGACATTGCGACCGTCAAGGCCACGGTCAAGCGCCAGAGTTTTATCGTCGGGCTCGATCCCGCGCGCGCGGTGGCCGCGTTGCCACAGCTGTTGCCGGACGGCGCGCAGCGCCACCGCGTGATGGTGGCGATCCACCGCATCCTTACCGTGCGCGCGCCGCTCGAAGGCGCGAGGCTGGCGCGCTACCGCGAGGTTGCGCGCGTGCTGGGTACCGATCACACGGCACGGCCGGCGCCGGTCGGCGCGCCCGTGCCGGCAGCCGGCGCCACCGATGCGGCCGAATCCAACTCCTGAACGAACGAGGCTTCTCATGACGCAAGTTCCGAATCCCCCCTTGCTGGGCGCTCGCGTGCTGGTGGTCGGCGTGGCCAATGCGGAATCCATCGCATGGGGCTGCGCGCGCGCCTTCCGCGAGCTTGGCGCCGAGATCGCGCTGACCTATCTCAACGACAAGGCCTACCCGCATGTGGCGCCGCTGGCCGAGGCGGTAGGCGCGACCATCCTGATGCCGCTCGACGTGGAAGATCCCGCGCAGGAGCAGGCGCTGTTCGAGCGCATCGCGCAGCAATGGGGCAAGCTCGACGCGCTGGTCCACTCGGTGGCGTTCGCGCCGAGGGAGGACCTGCACGGTGGCCTGCTCAATTCGTCGGCGTCCGGCTTCGCGCGCGCCATGGATGTGTCCTGCCATTCCTTCGTGCGCCTGGCGCGGCGCGCGGTGCCGCTGATGAGCGACGGCGGCAGCCTGTTCGCGATGAGCTACGAGGGCGCCGTCCGGGTGGTGCCGAACTATGACCTGATGGGTCCGGTCAAGGCTGCGCTCGAGGCCACCTGCCGCTACCTGGCGCACGAGCTGGGCCCGCGCGGCATCCGCGTGCACGCGATCTCGCCCGGCCCGCTCAAGACCCGTGCCGCCTCCGGCCTGAAGGATTTCGAGCGGCTGCTGGCCGACGCTGCCGGGCGCGCGCCGCTCGGCGAGCTGGTGGACATCATGGACGTGGGCTTCGCCACCGCCTACCTGGCCACGCCGTACGCGCGCCGCATTTCCGGCAACACCGTCTACGTGGATGGCGGCGTGCACATCATGGGGTAGCGCCTTGCCGGCCCGCGCCGCCTACAATGGTTGAAACAACAAGGGCCGGTGCCGTCCACGCGTACGCGCGCCCCTCCTATCGGGAGCACGACATGAAGGTACTCATCCGGGGCCTGCACCGCGATGTGACCGAACCGATGCTGCGCGAAAAGCTGGCGCCCTACGCGCCTGTCATCTCGGTGGAAATGGTGCGCGAGGGTGACCCGGAGCACCCGTGGGCCTGGGTCGACCTGGCCGTCGACCCGTTTACGGCGTGGCGCCTGCTGCGCCAGTTCGACCGCCAGTATTTCGCCGGCAGCATGATGCGCTGGTATATCCCCGCCCACCAGGGCTAGGCGCGCCGGCATGTCCGGATTGGCATTACCATAGCTGGCTGTGCCACTTTGCGGCGCTGCCCTGGCGCAGCGCCCCTCCACGCATGCTAGAACTCGACGGTGCGATCTGGTTTCGCTCCGGCAGCCGGGACTGGGGCGGCCGCGAGCGCATCGCCCTGCTGGCGGCGATCGGCGAGCACGGCTCGATCACCGCCGCGGCCAAGGCCGTGGGCCTGAGCTACAAGGCCGCCTGGGACGCCATCGACGCGATGAACAACAGCGCTGGCGAGCCCCTGGTGGTGCGCGCCACCGGCGGCAAGGGCGGCGGCGGCACGGTGCTGACCGCGCGCGGCCAGAGCCTGATCCGTACCTATCGCGCGCTCGAGCTGGAACACCAGCGCTTCATCGCCCACCTTGCCAGCCTGGGCAACCTTGCCGAGCCCGCGCAGGATGACCTCGACCTGATCCGCCGCTTCATGGTCCGGACCAGCGCGCGCAACAAGCTGTTCGGCACGGTGGCGGCGATCCGCGCCGGCGCCGTCAACGACGAGGTCGCGCTGGCGCTGGCGGGCGGCCAGCAGGTCATCGCCACGATCACCCATGAAAGCGTGCAGACGCTGGGCCTGGCGCCGGGCGTGGAGGCCTTTGCCCTGGTCAAGGCGTCCTCGGTACTGCTTGGCCTGCCGGACTCGGGCCTGCGGCTGTCGGCACGCAACCAGTTGCCCGGCAGCGTGGCGCGCGTGCTGCCCGGCGCGGTCAGCACCGAAGTGGCGCTCGAACTCGATGGCGGCGGCACCGTGGTGTCCGTCGTCACCAGCGACAGCGTGGCGGCGCTGGGGCTCGTGCAAGGCAGCCGTGCGCTGGCCGTGTTCAAGGCTTCGAGCGTGATCCTCGGCACCCTGTGAGCGGCGCGGCGCCCGGCCGCGCTAGAATCCGGCCTCCGCGCCGCGGCGGCAGAAGCGGCGGTGGCGGCTGCAGCGGCGGCAATGAGCAGAACAACAAGAACCGAATGAAGAAAACGCCCGGGCATCGCTCCCGCCTGACCATTTTTTGCTGGCCGCACGGCCATTGCACGGCGCGCGCCGGCCTGCCGGCGGGAGGGCGCTGAGCATGGACGCCGCCATTGCCGGCTTCAGCCTGGGGCTGTCGCTGATCCTCGCCATCGGCTCGCAGAATGCCTTCGTGCTGCGCCAGGGCCTGCGGCGCGAGCACGTGTTCTGGGTCTGCCTGGTGTGCGCGCTGTCCGACGCCGCGCTGATCCTGATGGGCGTGTCGGGCTTCGCCGTGCTGATGCGCAAGCTCCCGTGGCTTGGCGACGCCATGCGCTACGGCGGCGCGGCCTTCCTGCTGTGGTACGGCGCGCGCAGTTTCTGGGCCGCGTGGCGCACCTCGGGCGTACTCGCGCCGAGCGATGCGCAGCCGCGTCCGCTGGCGGCCACGCTGGCGGTGTGCCTGGCGCTGACCTGGCTCAACCCGCATGTGTACCTCGATACGGTGATGCTGATCGGCTCGGTTTCCACCCAGTTCGCCGGACGCGCGAGCGCTTTCGCGGCCGGGGCGATGGTGGCCTCGTTCGTATTCTTTTTCGCGCTGGGCTACGGCGCCGCGCTGCTGCGGCCGGTGTTCGCCAGGCCCACGGCGTGGCGCGTGCTGGAGATCGTGATCGGCATCACCATGTGGGTCATCGCCGCGCGGCTGCTGCTGGACTGAGATGCCGCGACACCGCGCAACCAGCACGGAAACACGGAAACACGGAAACACGGAAACACGACATGCCTAGAAACGTGGAAATCAAGGCCCGCATCGCCAGCATCGATGCGCTGGTCCCGCTGGTGGCCCCGCTGGCCGATCACGGGCCGGAACGGATCGAGCAGGACGATACCTTCTTCCGCTGCGCCAGCGGCCGGCTGAAGCTGCGCGCGTTTGCCTCGGGCGAGGGGCAACTGATCTTCTACGCGCGCGCCGACCAGGCCGGGCCCAGGGAGAGCCACTACATCATCTCGCCGACGGCGGCACCCGATTCATTGCGTGCCGCGCTGGCGGCGGCCTGGGGCGAGGACGGACGTGTGCGCAAGACGCGCGTGCTCTACCTGGCGGGCCGCACGCGCGTGCACCTGGACCGGGTGGAAGGGCTGGGAGATTTCCTCGAGCTGGAAGTGGTGCTGGCCGAAGGCGAGCCGGCCGCGGCGGGCGTGGCCGAAGCGCACGCCTTGCTGGCCAGGCTCGGGGTGGCGCAGGAGCAGCTGGTGGAAACCGCCTACGTGGACCTGCTGCGCGCGGGGTAAGGCAGGAGCGGGGCGCGGGTGGCTACACCCGCGCCGATGCCGGCGCATAGACCTGCGGATGGCCTTTCACCGGCCCGCCCCCGTGGATGCGCCCGTCGCGCACCTCCAGCACATGATCCCCGAGCGCTTCCACATCATCGGGGTCATGCGAAATCACCAGCATCGGCACCTCGAGATCGGCCTGCAAGGCCTTCAGCTCGGTGCGCATGCGTACGCGCAGCGCGGGGTCCAGCGCGGAGAACGGCTCGTCGAGCAGCACGATGTCCGGCTGTGCAACCAGCGCGCGCGCCAGCGCCGTGCGCTGCTTCTGGCCGCCGGAGATCTCGCCGGGATAGTTGCCGGTGATCGCGCCCAGGCCAAAGGCATCGATCCAGCGCCGTGCTTCGGGGTGGCTGGCCTTGCGGCGCGGGTTGCGCCAGCCGCGCTCGAGCCCGAAGGCGATGTTCTGCGCCACCGTCAGGTGGGGAAACAGCGCGTAGTCCTGGAACAGGTAGGCCACGCGGCGCTCCTGCGGGCGTACGTTGACATGGGCCTGGCTGTCGAACAGGGTGCGGTCGTTCAGCACGATGCGGCCGCTGTCGGGCCGCAGCAGGCCGGCGATGGCCCGCAGCGTGAGGCTCTTGCCCGCGCCCGAGGGGCCGAACAGCGCGATGCGGCGGCTCGTGGAGTCGAAGGCGATGTCCAGCGAGAAGCGGCGGTCGTCGGAGCCGAGATCCTTGCGGACTGTCACATGCATGCTCATGGCGGATCTACCCTAAGGCCTTGCGGCTGGATGGCACCAGCCGGCCTGCCGCCACCAGCAGCACCACGCAGGTGACCGAGGTCACCAGCACCAGCAGGTTGGCGGTATTGTCGTCGCCGGCCTGCACGGCCTCGTAGATGGCGACCGACAAGGTTTGCGTGCGGCCCGGCAGGTTGCCGGCCACCATCAGGGTGGCGCCGAACTCGCCCAGGGCCCGCGCGAAGGCCAGCAGCACGCCGGCGATGATGCCGCGCGCGGCCAGCGGCAGCGTGACGCGGAAGAAGATGCCGGCCTCCGGCGTGCCGAGCACGCGCGCGGCGTCCTCGTACTGGGTGTTCACACCCTCGAAGGCGGCGCGCGCGGACTTGAGCACCAGCGGGAAGGCGACGATGGTGGACGCCAGCACCGCGCCCTGCCAGGTGAAGACCAGCTCGATGCCGGCGCGGCCCAGCCATTCGCCCAGCACGCCGCGGCGCCCCACCATGACCAGCAGGTAATAGCCCATCACGGTGGGCGGCAGCACCAGCGGCAGCGTGAGGATGGCGTCGACCACGTCGCGCGCGCCGGAGCGCCAGCGCGACAAGGCATAAGCCGCGGCCACGCCGAGCACAGTGTTGAGCACGGTGGCCCAGCCCGCTACCTTGAGCGACAGCGCCAGCGGGACCCAGACGGATTGCAGGGAATTCATAAGGATGGCCGGCCGGACCAGGCGGGCCGGCGGCGGGAGGAGCCGGGCCCGGTTCCCGCACCCGGCTCGCGCGTGAGGGTCAGGGCTTCAGGAAGCCATACTTGGCCAGTACGGCCTGGCCTTCGGCCGACAGCACATAGCTGACGAAGGCGGAGGCCTCGGCCGGCTGCCTGGCGATGGCGGTGACGGCGATCGGGTAGGTGACCGGCTGGCGGGTCGGCACGCGCAGCGCCACCTTGACCTTGTCCGGCATGATGGCCGCGTCGGTGGCGAAGACGAAGCCGGCCTCGACTTCGCCGCGCGCCACGTAATCCAGGCTCTGGCGCACGTTCTGCGCCATCACGCCCTTGGCCGACACGGCGTCCCACACGCCCGCGGCTTCCAGCGCGCCCTTGGTATAGCGGCCCACCGGCACCGAGGCCGGGTTGCCGAAGGCAATGCGCTTGAACTCGGGCTTGGCCAGATCCTGCAGCTTGCCCACTTCCTGCTTGCTGTCGGCCGGCAGGATCAGCGCGAGCTGGTTGGCGGCGAAGTCGCGGCGCGTCGAGGCGTTCACCACGCGCGCGGCCTCGGCCTTGGTCATCGCATCCTGGTCGGCGGAGGCGAACACGTCGGCCGGCGCGCCGTTGACGATCTGCTGCATCAGCACGTCCGAGGCGCCGAAGTTCAGGATCACCTTGGTCTGCGGATGCGCGCGCTCATAGGACTCCGCCAGCGACTTGAAGGCGTTGGTCAGGCTGGCTGCGGCCGATACCACCAGGTCGGCGCCGAAGGCGGCCGGCGCGGACAGCGCCAGCGTGGCGGACAGCAGCAGGCCGGCCGCGAACGAAGCGGTCCGGCGGGTGCCGCGCGATCGACGGGGCAGGGCGGGCGAAGCGGGGATCGGTTGCATGGGCATGGCGGTGCGCAGGTTGGCGTAGCTGGGGTAGCTGGAGTAGCGGACTTAGCAGGCAGGACGGGCCCGCAAGCCTGCCAAATGCGCAATATATGACGGTATATAACGCGGCGTCAATGGCACATTCGCCAGCTTCGGCATGCCTTGCGCGCGATGACCGGGGCGCGCATGCATGCCATCTGCGCCGTCACGGCCGTGTAACCGGTGCGTCACCCTGCTGCCATTGACGCCCGCGACAATGTCCGGCGCCGGGCGCCACGCAAAAAAAATGCCGGCGGGTGGCCGGCATCACGCCTTGCGAATGAGGGGCCCGCGCTCATGCCGGCGGGTTGATGTCCTTGAAGGCGCTCTTGAGCATCTGGCGCAGCTCCGGTCCATCCTCGTGCTGGTGGACCTGCACCGCATGCTGCACGGCGACCTGGAGCAGTTCGTCCTCGGTGTCGGCGCTGAGGGCGACCGTGCACTTGGACTCGCTGGGGAAATCGCGGCAATCGATGTATTTGCGTCCCATGGGTGACTCCTGACGCGGGTGAGGGTTGTGTATCGGCCGGGGCAGCTGCCGTGTCCCGGTGGCAGCGTCCCGCTGCGTGCCGCCGGGCCGCGTGTTCAGTATAGGGCGGCCGCCGCAAAAACCCGCCCTCGCCGTCAGATCGGCTATCCTCGAGCGTCACTTAGTCCATGGCACCAGCCGACACCCAACCCCCGACACCAAAGCCAAGATGAAATCGATCTACCTAGCCGGTTTCGACGTCTTCCGTGCCAACGCCGTCGCCTACGGCGAACGCCTGAAAGCGCTGTGCGCCCAGCACGGCTTTGCGGGCCTGTATCCGCTCGACAAGGCCGCCCCGGCGGGCCTGCCGGGGCCCGATACCGCACGCTGGATCTACGAGGCCAATATCAACCTGCTGCGCCGCGCCGATATGGTGATGGCCAATCTCGACGACTTCCGCGGGCCCGGCGAGCCGGATTCGGGGACGGTGTTCGAGGTCGGCTTCGCGGTGGCATTGCAGAAGCCGGTGTGGGGCTACAGCAGCGACGCCGGCACCTTGCTCGAGCGGGTGGGCGTGGCGAAGGCCGCATCGGGCGAGATGCTCGATGCGCGCGGCTTCGTGGTGGAGGATTTCGGCCTGGGCAAGAACCTGATGCTGGCCTGCTCCGTGAAGCTGGTGGACGGCGGGCCGGCGCAGTGCCTGGCGGCGATGGCGGAAGCCGAGCGGCGGCGCAGTTGCCGCGGCAACGGTACGCAGGCCGAAGACTGAACAGCGGCGGGGGCTACCCCTGCGGTCAGCGCCGCAATGCGTCCATGCCGGCGGCGATGTCGTCGGCCGTGTTGGCCACGATCTGGCGGTAGGCGGCCACCACGCCGTCCACCGCGCCCGGCGCCGGCAGTTCGGCCTGGGTGCGGCCGGCGCTGATCTTGCCATCGGGCAGGCGGCGCACGGTCCAGTTGATGGTGGCGCTGGCGCGCTGGCCGACGCTGGCCTCCAGGCGCACCACTTCGGTCGTGATGCGGTACACCGGCGCCACGTCCGACAGGCCCTGCTGGTAGGTGTCGACCGCGCCGAGCCGGGCCTGCAGCTGCTGCGAAAGCGCATCGCGAAGTTCGTCGGGCAGCGGCGCGGACCAGCGCGACAGGTCGAGCAGCCTGAGCTCGCCGTCCTGGCCGTCGCGTACCACCAGTTGGGGGCGGTTCAACCGCTCCGGCACGCGCACCGGCGCCACCTCGATCCACATCGGCTGTGCGGCGGCGGCGGGAGCGGCTGCGTCGGCGCCGCCGGCGCCCTGCGCCAGCGTGTAATAGCGCGGATCGGGCGAGGCGCAGCCGGGCAGCAGCGCGGCCGCGAGCGGCAGGGCGAGCAGCACGGCAGACATCATCTTGCGGGTCATCATTGTTTCTCCGGCTTGCCGCGCACCAGCGCTTCGGGGTGGCGTTCCAGGTAGTCGGTCAGCGCGCGCAGCGACGCCGCGGTGCGCGTGAGCTCCTGCATCATGCGGCGCGTGTCTTGCTGCAGCGGCGCGTCGGAGGCCAGCGTGCCGCTGGCGGCGCTGAGCGTCTTGCGGGCGTCCTGCAGCGCGGCCACCACCTGCGGGGCCACGTCGCCGTTGAGCTGGCTGACCAGCTTGTCGGCGCCGGCGAGCATGGTGTTGAGCGAGGCCATGGAGGTACGCACGTCCTGGCCGATCTGCTCGAACGGCACCTTGTCGATCTTGTTGACGATGTCGCCCAGCTTGGCCTGGAGTTCGTCGAAGGTGCCCGGCGTGGTGGCCAGTTCGGGCATCGCGGCGTTGAGGTCCACGTTGACCGGTGGCGCCTTGGGGAAGAAGTCCAGCGCCACGTAGAGCTGCCCGGTCAGCAGGTTGCCGGTGCGCAATTGCGCGCGCATGCCGCGCTTGATCAGGGTCTGGACGATGTTGCGGGCACGATTGACGTCTTCCATGTCGCGCGCGCGGAAGCCCATGCGCGAGGGATAGAGTTCCACCACCACCGGTAGCCGGAAGGCCTTCTTGTCGCTCAGGTACTCGATGCCGATCGAGCGCACCTGGCCCACCACCACGCCGCGGAAGTCGACCGGCGCGCCGGGCGAGAGCCCGCGCACCGACTGGTCGAAGTTCAGCACGGCGAGCGATGGTATCAGTTCCTCGGGCTCCTTCATCGCTTCGGTCTGGTCGCTGGAGAGCAGGAACTGGGTGTTCTCGTTGGCGGCCGCGGTCACTCTGCTGTCGTCCGGCGCCTGGAAGGCCACGCCGCCCAGCAATACCGTCACCAGCGACTGCGTATTGAGCTTGAAGCCGCCGGCGTCGAGCTTGATGTCCACGCCGCTGGCGTGCCAGAAGCGGGTATCGGCCGTGACCAGGTTATCGTAGGGCTTGTTGATGAACACGCGCAGCGAGAGATCGCGCCCGTTGGGCTCGAGCTGGTAGGCCACCACCTGCCCCACCTGCACGCGGCGGTAGTAGACCGGCGAGCCTATGTCGAGCGAGCCGAGATCGGCGGCGCGCAGCAGGAACTGCTTGCCCGAGGCATCGGTGGTGACCGCGGGCGGCACTTCGAGCCCGGTGAAGTCGCGCACGCGCTCCTCGGACTTGCCGGCGTCCACGCCGATATAGGCACCCGACAGCAGCGTCTCCAGCCCCGAGATGCCGCTGGTGGCGAAGCGCGGGCGCACCACCCAGAAGCGTGTGTCCTTGGCGGAAAAGCTGGCCGCGTCCTGGGTCAGGTCGATCTTGGCGATCACGTGCGAGCGGTCAGGCGCCAGGCGCACCGACTTGACCAGGCCGATGTCCACGTCCTTGTAGCGCACCGGCGTCTTGCCAGGCGTGAGGCCTTCGGCGGTGCGGAAGGTGACCGTGATCCCGGGGCCGCGCTCGGCCAGCGTGTGGATCAGCAGCGAGAGCCCGACCACGGCGGCCACGATCGGAATCAGCCATACCAGCGAGGGCAGCCAGCGTGCGCGCCTGCGGCGCTCGGGCGCGGGCGGCAGCGGCGGAGGTGGCGGCGGAGCAGAGGGGTTGTCAAGGTCGGGCATCGTTTGTATCCAGCGAATCCCACAGCAGGCGGGGATCGAAACTGAGTGAGGCCAGCATGGTCAGCACCACCACGGAGCCGAAGGCCATGGCACCGGCGCCGGGGATGATGGTGGCGAGCGCGCCCGCGCGCACCAGCGAGGCCAGCAGCGCTACCACGAAGATATCGAGCATCGACCAGCGGCCGATGACTTCCACCAGGCCGTACAGCCTGGTCTGCTGGCGGATGCGCCAGCGCGAGCGAAAGTGCACGGACAGCAGCAGCAGCGTGAGGATCATCATCTTCAGCAGCGGCACCACGATGCTGGCGATCAGCACCACGATGGCCAGCAGGTTCGATCCCGACAGCCACAGGTAGACCACGCCGGAGAAGATGGTGTCGCGCTGCGTGCCGAGGATGGACTGGGTCACCATCACCGGCAGCAGGTTGGCGGGGATATAGAGGATGAAGGCCGACAGCAGGAAGGCCCAGGTGCGCGTGAGGCTCTGCGGCTTGCGGTGGTGCAGGGTGGCGCCGCAGCGCGGGCAGGGCTCGCCCGCCAGCGCGCGCGGGCTGAGCGCGTCGCAGGCGTGGCAGGACACCAGCCCCATCGAGGTGGCGGTGGGCACCTGCGGCAGCGGCTTTGCCTCGTCGTCGTCGGTCAGTTCCGCCACCACGCCGGCGGCTATGCGCCGCGAGCGGGCCAGGGCGCCGTTGCCGCGCTTGCCCCCGTGCTGGTCGCTGCCGGGCGGGGTGTGGTCGGGCGCGGCGCTCATCGCGGCGGCTCCTCGTCCAGGTACTGCCACAAGTCGCGCGGGTCGAACGACAGCATCGCCGCCAGCACCACCACCAGCGCGCCGAACGACCACAGCGCCACGCCGGGCAGCACCTGGGCCATGGTGGAAAGCTTCACCAGCGTGACCAGCACCCCGATCATGAAGACCTCGATCATGCCCCAGGGACGGGTCTGGCGGATGCCGCGCACGATGCGCTCGAAGCCGGCCGGCATGCGGTGGCGCGCCATCGGCACCAGCAGGTACAGCATCATCAGCATCTCGGTCAGCGGAAACAGGATGGTGGTGGCGAACACCAGGATCGCCACCAGCGACATATTGTCGGCATGGAGCGCCAGCACCGCGCCCCACAGCGTGGTCTCGGTGCGCACGCCCTTGAGATCCATCTCGACGATCGGGTAGGCGTTGGACACCGCGAACAGGATCAGCGCGGCCAGCACCAGCGGCAGCAGCCGCGCATAGGCGCGCGAGCTTTCGCGGTAGAGCTGGCCACCGCAGCGCAGGCACAGCGCCCGCTCGCCGGTGCCAAGGCGCTCGCGCTGGTAGACCGCGTCGCAGTATTCGCAGGCCACCAGATGCGCCAGCGCCGCCGGCGCGACTGGCGTGCCGGGCGCGCCCGGACTGGTCTCGCCGCGGCCGGCTTCGCTCATGCCTTGCCGGAGCCCGCCACGTCCTCGGCCGTGGTGACGGGTTTGCCTTGTGCGAGCACGCGCGGCGGATCGGCCGGGTGCTGCGAGCCGATGGTCCAGTCGCGCAGCAGCGCGTAGGCCACCGCCAGCAGCGTGGGCCCGATGAACACGCCGAGGAAGCCGAAGGCCAGCGCGCCGCCGAACACGCCCAGCATGACCCAGATCAGCGGCATGTCGGTGCCCTTGCTGATCAGCAGCGGCTTGATGATGTTGTCGGCCATGCTGACCACGCCCACGCCCCACACCACCATGAAGATGGCCCAGCCCAGCGAGCCGGTGTGGTACAGCCACAGCGCGGCCGGGATCCACACCAGCGGCGGGCCCACCGGGATCACCGAGAGGAAGAAGGTGACGAAGCCAAGGATGGCCGCGCCGGGCACGCCGGCGATCCAGAAGCCGATGCCGGCCAGCACCGCCTGCACGAAGGCGGTGCCGAGCACGCCGTAGACCACGCCCTTGACGGTATTGCCGGCCAGCGCCAGCAGGTGGTCGGCGCGCTCGCCGGCGATGCGGCGCATGCCCGCGCGCAGCCACGCCACCGCGAATTCGCCGCCGGTATAGAAAAAGAACGCCAGCACGATGGACAATGCCAGCTGCCCGAGCCCGGCGCCGATCGAAAGCCCCGCGCCCAGCACCGCGTGGCCCACCGGCGCGATCAGCTTGCGCAGGTTGGCCACCATGTCGGAGTCGGCGTGGATCACCTTGTCCCAGCTGTTCTGCAGGTAGTTGCCCACGTAGGGCAGGCCGGTCAGCCAGTCCGGCAGCGCCGGCAGGCCGTTGTCCACGAAACGGTCGACCAGGCCGGACAACTCGTCGATATGGGCGGAGAAGCTGGCGCCCGCGTAGACGAAGGGGCCCAGCACGATCACGGCGGCCAGCAGCACGCAGATCACCGCGGCCAGGCTGCGCCGGTTGCCCAGCCAGCGCGACAGCACCGAATACGGGTACCAGGAGCTGAAGGCGAGGATGGCGGCCCACAGCAGGGCGGTGGTGAAGGGCGCCAGCACCAGCAGCGAGCCGCCGATCAGGACGACCAGCGCAAGCACGGCGGCGAGTTTTTCAATCAGTTGGCTGGAGCTCATCGGGCGTATGTCCGGACATGCCGGCGTGACGGGAACGCCGACAATATATAGGAAAACATAGACCCTTCCGGCCGATAACGCGTGCGCCGGCGCGCGCGGGAAAAAATGCTGCAGTGCGGATGCCGCACTGCGGCCCGCGCGTTCCGCGTGGCGCGCGCGGGCCTGCGCCGATCGGTGCGGGGATGCCGCCGCTGCGTGGCACCCCCGGGCAGGGCGGGAGGCCGCCGGGTAACGCCCGCGGCGCTCCGCGCCGCCCGCCGGGCCGCTTTACACGCTTCAGCGCGGGGCCGGTGCCTCGGCCTGCGCCGGCGGTCCCTGTTCGAGCAGCGCGGCGATCAGGTCCGACTGGGTGACGATGCCCAGCAGGCGCCGCTGCGCATCCACCACCGGCATCTCGTGCAGGCCGCCGTCGGAGAAGGCGCGCGCCAGTTCCACCATGGGCTGCTCGGGCCGGGCGGTGGCCACGCCGGTGTGCATCAGGTCACCCGCGTTGCCCGCGCGTGGCTGGCTGGCGCCGGCGCGCACGGCGAGCAGGTCGACCAGGTTGAGCATGCCGACCAGGCGGTGTGCTTCGTCCACCACCGGCAGCGTGCGCAGGCCGTGCCGGTTGAGCAGGGCGCGGGCCTGCACGCCGCTGTGGCCAGGCTGCACCGTGACGACGTCGCGCGACATGATGTGCTCGCAGCGCACGTCGCCGAAGCGGCGGCGATAGGCGCGCATCTGCGCCGCCACCAGGATTTCTTCCAGGTCGTCTTCTTCGATGTCGAGGAATTCGCCGCGCGTCTTGAGCACCTCGTCGAGGTCGGCGCGATTGAAGCCCACGCGCTCGCTGGGCAGCGGATCGGCGGTGCGGTGCGGGTTGGCGTGGTCGGCCGGGCGGTGCGGATAGCGCCGGCGCAGCGCGTTGTTGAACAGCAGCGCGATCAGCAGGAGCAGCATCGAGTTGAGCAGCACCGGGAACGCCACGAAGCCGAAACCGAGCTTGGCGACGGCCGGGCCGCCGAACACTGCGGTGATCGCCACCGCGCCGCTGGGCGGATGCACGCAGTGCAGCTGGAACATCATGACGATGGCCAGCGCCACCGCCACGGCGGCGGCCAGGCCAGGGTCCGGAATCCAGCGCGCGCAGGCCACGCCGATCAGGGCCGCCACCAGGTTGCCGCCGATGATGGACCACGGCTGCGCCAGCGGGCTGGCCGGCACCGCGAACAGCAGCACCGCCGAGGCCCCCATCGGCGCCACGAACCACGGGTTGACCCCGCCCAGCAAGCGGCGGCTGATCCATTCGGTGACCAGCAGGCCGAGCAGCGCGCCCAGGCAGCTCTTGAAGCGCTCGCGCTTGCTGCCGGCAATGGGCGTGGGAACGAAGGCTCGCAGCCATGCGCGCGCCCGCGCTGGCGTGAGTTCGGCTAGGGAGGGGGCCTGGGATGGTGGCATGGACGGGCCTGGTTCTGCGGTTCTGGAAGCGGCGGGACGAAAGCGGGCGGCGCGGGCAGGCGGCTGGCGGCTACGCATCATGCGTAGCGCGTCGTCACCTTGGCTGCGCTGCAGCAAACCGGTCCGCAAATATATCATGACGTGATACATTGCGCTGTCTCGGCGCTTGCGATGCTGCAAGCCCCGCGTGCCCCACATAAGCCTCTTACACGCCCCGCGCGAGCCTCATCATGCACTTTGAAAAACGCGACTACGCCGTCAGCCGGCGCCTGCTGCTGCTTGCCGCGCTGGCGCCGGTGATCGGCGCCATCAGCACGGCGGCTGCCGTGCTGCTGCTGAACCTGATTCGCTTCTTCACCAACCTTTTCTTCTACCAGACGCTGTCGCTGGCGGAGCGCTCGCCGGCGCAGCACGCGCTGGGCGCGTGGGTGATCCTGGTGCCGGTGGCCGGAGGCCTGCTGGTGGGGCTGATGGCGCGCTACGGCAGCGACAAGATCCGCGGCCATGGCATCCCCGAGGCCATCGAGGCGGTGCTGTTCGGCAAGAGCAAGATGTCGCCGCGCGTGGCGGTGCTCAAGCCCTTGTCTTCCGGCATCGTGATCGGCAGCGGCGGGCCATTCGGGGCCGAAGGCCCGATCATCATGACCGGCGGCTCGATCGCCTCGCTGCTCGCGCAATACCTGCACCTGACCGCCGCCGAGCGCAAGACGCTGCTGGTGGCCGGGGCCTGCGCCGGCATGACGGCGATCTTCGGCACGCCGGTGGCGGCGGTGCTGCTGGCGGTGGAGCTGCTGCTGTTCGAGCTGCGCCCGCGCAGCCTGCTGCCGGTGGCGCTGGCCTGCGCGATGGCTGGCTTCCTGCGCCCGCTGGTATTCGAGTCCGGCCCGCTGTTTGCCATGCAGACGGCGCCGGTATCCACCGCCGCCCTTGGCTCCTGCGTGGTCGCGGGCCTGCTGTGCGGCGTGCTCGGCGCGGCGCTGACGCTGGCCCTGTACCGCACCGAAGACCAGTTCTCGCGGCTCAAGCTGCACTGGATGTGGTGGCCCGCCATCGGCGGCCTGGTGGTCGGCATCGGTGGCTACTTCGAACCGCGCGCGCTCGGCGTGGGCTATGACGTGATCGCCGACCTGCTGCATAACCGCCTGGCGCTGGAGGTCGCGCTGGCCCTGCTGGCGGTCAAGGCGGTGATCTGGGTCGTCGCGCTCGGCTCCGGTACCTCGGGCGGGGTGCTGGCCCCGCTGCTGATGCTCGGTGCCGGGCTCGGCGTGGCGCTTGGCGCAGTCCTGCCCGGTGGCTCGCCCGAGCTCTGGGCGCTGGTGTGCATGGCGGGCGTGCTGGGCAGCGTGCTCGGCGCGCCGCTGACCGCCATCGTCTTCGCTTTCGGGCTGACGCATGACAGCAACGCGCTGCTGCCGCTGCTGCTGACCACCGCCGTCGCGCACGGCTTCACCGTGCTGACCATGAAGCGGTCGATCATGACCGAGAAGATCGCCCGCCGCGGGCTGCATATCTATCGCGAATACGGGGTCGACCCGCTTGAGCGCCAGCATGTGGCGGACCTGATGACCACCGCGGTGGTGAGCGTGGATGGCGACCAGCCCGTCAGCGCCCTGTGGCCGCGGTATTTCGGCGAGCACGCGCCGCATCGCGCTTATCCGGTGCTGTGCGGCGGGCGCGTGGCCGGCATGCTGGAGCGCAATGCCTTGCGCGGGCGCGAAGGCGCATCGATGAGCGGACGCGAGCTGATGACGCCGCTGCGCCCGGATCAGGTGCTGCTGCCTGCCCAGACCGCGCGCGTCGCGGCCGGGCGCATGGCGGAACTGAGCGTGGGGCGCCTGCCGGTGGTGGCGGATCTGGAATCGATGCGCCTGGTCGGCGTGGTATCGCTGCGCGACCTGCTGCGGCCCAGCGGGCAGGTCCTGCATGAAGAGACGCAGCGCGAACGGCTGCGAGGCGTGGCGGCGGGCTGAACGCCGCAACGGTGTTCAGAGCTTGTAGCTCGACAGCAGGATGCTGGTCTCGGTGGCCCCGATCCCGTCGATCAGGCGGATCCGGTCGAGCGTACGATCGAACGCCTCGAGCGTGTCGGCGCGTAGTTCGGCAATGATGTCCCAGCGCCCGTTGGTGGTGTGCAGCGTCTGCACATTGGGCTCGCCGCGCAGGGCCTGGAGCACCTGGCGAGCCTTGTTGCCCTCCACGGCGATGGTCGTCCAGGCGCGGATGCGGTGGGTCTCGGCTTCCGGCTTGAGGCGGACCGTGTAGCCGACGATCAGCCCCTCCCTCTCCAGCTTGTCGATGCGGTTCTGGACGGTGGCGCGCGACACGCGCAGGGCCTTGGCCAGGGCAGTGGCGGGCATGCGGGCGTTGTCGCGCAGCAGGGCTAGCAACTGGCGGTCGGTGTCGTCCATGGCGGTTCCTGGTGGGTCTTGGGGCGCACTTGCGGCCCCGATTGGCGATTCGCCAATATGACCTTGCATATTGCAAATCATAGCAGCGGAATTGCGCAGTTTGCTGGCTTTTGGTTAGCGCCGCACTGCACCAGAATGCAGGCATCCCCAGTCACCGCGCGTCCACCGCGCGTCAACCACCAAGGAGCCAGCGTGACCAACCAGCCCACCATCCTGCTTGTCGACCCGACCCACTACGACGTGTCCTACAGCATCAATCCGTGGATGGATCCGGGCCTCTGGGCGCGTGATCCGCGCGGCATGCACCAGCACGCGGTGGGTTCCTTCGCAGCGCTGCATGCGGCCTTGCAGGCGTCCGGCTTCGTGGTGGAGACCGCCCCGGGCGCGCCTGGCCTGCCCGACATGGTGTTCCCCGCCAACGCAGCCGTGGTGCTGGACGGCCATGCGGTGCTGGCGCGCTTTCGCTATCCGGAGCGCGCCGGCGAGGAAGTCCCGTTCGCCAGGATCTTCGAGGGCCTGCGCGAGCGCGGCCTGATCGATTCGGTCAGCGTGCTGCCCGAGGGCTGCTACCAGGAGGGCGCCGGCGACTGCATCTGGGATGCGGTGCGCGGTCATTTCTGGGCCGGCTTCGGCCCGCGTTCGACGCGCGCGGCGGCCGATGTCATGGGCAGCCGTTTCGGCCGCGAGGTGGTGGCGCTGGAACTGGCGACCGAGCAGAGCTATCACCTCGACGTGTGCTTCTGCCCGCTGTCCGGCGGCGAGATCCTCTACTACCCGCCCGCGTTCACGCAGGAGGCGCTGCGCACGCTGCGCGAGCGCGTGCCGGCCAGCCTGCGCATCGAGGCGAGCGAGGACGACCTGCGCCACTTCAGCGTCAACGCGGTCAACCTGCACGACCAGATCGTGATGACACGTACCACGCCGCACCTGCGCGCCGAGCTGGGCCAGCGCGGCTACCAGCTGCGCGAGGTGGACCTGTCGCCGTTCATGCTGTCCGGTGGCGGCGCCTACTGCATGACGCTGCGGCTTGACCGCACCAGCGCGGCGGGGCAGGCCGCGGGTGCCGGTCGCACCGCCGCGGCAGCGGTTGCCGCCTGAGCCGGGCGGCAGGACGACACGACAACAAGACAACAAGACAAGACACGACAGGGAGAGCACCATGAAGGAGATCGCCATGACCCGCTTCCTCGACGCCGCCGACGTGGCGGCGCTGGTGCGCGAGACGGGCGTCGCCAGCGCCATCGCGCAGATCGCGCATCATGTCCGCCAGGATTTCATGCGCTGGGATGCGTTCGACAAATCGGCGCGGCTGGCCGCGCATTCGGCCGGTGGCGTGATCGAGTTGATGCCGGTGAGCGACGGCGTGCAATACGCGTTCAAGTACGTCAATGGCCATCCGCGCAACGCGCTGGTCGGCATGCCCACGGTGATGGCTTTCGGCGTGCTGGCCGAGGTGGCGAGCGGCTTCCCGCTGCTGCTGTGCGATCTGACGCTGGCCACCGCGCTGCGCACCGCCGCCACCTCGGCGCTGGCCGCGCAGGCCATGGCGCGGCCCGGCTCCGCCACGATGGCGCTGATCGGCAACGGCGCGCAGGCGGAGTTCCAGGCGCTGGCCTTCCACGCCATGCTGGGCATCCGCGAGATCCGCGCCTACGACATCGACCCGGCGGCGAGCGCGCGGCTGGCGCGCAACCTGGCCGCCGTGCCGGGATTGAAGGTGGTGCCGGTGGCGTCGGTACGCGACGCGGTGCGCGGCGCCGATATCGTCAGCACCGTCACCGCGGACAAGACGCGCGCCACCATCCTCACGCCCGACATGGTGGCGCCGGGCATGCATCTCAACGCGGTGGGCGGCGATTGCCCGGGCAAGACCGAACTGCACGCGGATATCCTGCGCGCGGCGCGCATCGTGGTCGAGTACGCACCGCAGACCCGCATCGAGGGCGAGATCCAGCAGTTGCCGGCGGATGCGCCGGTCACGGAATTGTGGGAGGTGCTGGGCGGCCGCGCGCCGGGACGCGGCGGCGCGGACGAAGTGACGGTGTTCGATTCGGTCGGCTTCGCGCTGGAGGACTACGCCGCGCTGCGCTGGATCCATGCCGCGGCCCATGCGCGGCACCGCGGCAGCCACGTGGAGCTGGTGGCCACGCCACCGGACCCGCGCAATCTCTACGGCTGGATGATGGAGGCGGCGGTCCCGCGGCCTGAACCGGCCGCGGTGGCGGAACTGGCCTGAAGCCGGCCGCCGTGCGGTAAGCCGGCGCGCGCCGGCCGGCCAGGTGGCTGGTTCAGCCGGCCGCGCCGCGCGTCATCATCAGCTGCGCGCGCAGGAAGCCCTTGACCTCTTCCAGCGACGGCGTCTTCAGGAAGACCATGATGCCCCAGTGCTGCAGGGCGTCGGCCACGCCGTCATAGGCCTGGCGGTTGGTGATCACGGCGAAGATGACATTCTGGCGGGTGAAGAAGTTCTGCAGCTTCTCGATGGTCGCCGATTCGGCGTCGCTGAGTTCTTCCACGTAGTACAGCACCACCCGCGGGTGCGAGCTGACCGACGTAATGATGGTATCCACCACGTCCTCCACCACCACGCTCTTGAGGGGCAGGCCCCATTTGCCCAGTTGCGCGTGGATGCGCTGGGCTTCCTGGTGATTGGGGTGGAATACCACCAGGTCAAGCTCGTGCACCGACGGCAGTTCCTGGCCGACTCGCGTGGCCAGCAGGCGGTGCACGGTCTCCTTGTGAATACGGCGGTGGCCGCCGTTGGTCTTCCAGGCCCCGAGTTCGCCGCGCTCCACCATCTTCTGTACGGTGCCCAACGAGACATTGAGCAACTTGGCGGCGGTACGCGTGCTGTAATAAGGCTTCTCAGCCAGTTCTGAATCCAGTTTCATCCGTTCACCCGTTAAGAAAACATCACACTGCGGTCAGACTGGCAGTGACAGCGCGTACCTCCCGCGCTGGTTTGGGCCCCGGCCACGCATAAAAAAAGCGCAACAACTCAATGGCTTGCTGGCACCGCTGAGCCTCTTGCATGACTTGCCCGTTACCCTGGGCGCCGGAAGCGGAGGTGCTCCGCAGCCATGCAAGGGCGTGATCTATGTCACAAGTGCCTTCTTCTTCCAACGGAAGAATGCCGGTTCCCAATCATATGCGCTATCGAACATATATCACCAGCCAGGGCCGGCAAATATTTCGAAAACGCCTCGAACGCTCCCACTTCTGTGTTTAAACGCATATTGCCGCGTTTTGGCAGACACGCGAAGCCCGCGATTTCTTGCAAACAATGCAGACATCCAGGCGGCTCCCGGATGATGCCCGGGTGATGCCCGACTCGCGCGGTTTCGATGCCGCATGCTACTGAAGACCGCCGGCGGCGCGCGGGGTTCCTGGCACCGGATCGCCGCGCCGGCGAGGCCAGATCCGCAGGCGCCGGCAACTATCCGTGCCCGCCGGGGCCGGCTGCCGCGACGGCGGGAAGCGTGCCGCCAATCGTACCGGGAAGCGTGCCGGGAAGCGCGGCCGGCGGCTGCGCGAGGCCCGGCGCCGGTGCCTTGGCGGCCTCCGCAGGCAGGCCGCCGGGCTCGCTGCATGGAACGGCGCCCTGCGCTGCCGCGCTGCCATCCACGCGCGCGATGCCGGCGTGCGCCGTGGCCGGCGCCGAGGCGCCCCGGGTCTTGAGTTCGTGCGTCTTGATCACGATGAAGTATTCGTAGATCGACTGCAGGATGGCGTAGGTGAGGCCGGCACGGCCGTCGAGGAAGCCGCGCTTGCCGACGTAGAGCAGCACGAACTTGGCCAGTGGGCGTAGCGGCAGGCGGTAGAACAGCTCCTTCTGATGCGCGCGCCGCTGGTGGAAGTCCGGCGCGAACAGCGCCTCGCGCAGGCTGAAATCCGCCTTGCCGCGCCGGTTGTCGATGGTCTGCTGCGCTTCCAGGCTGCTGTAGCTGTTGTGGCGCGTGATCCAGTGGCTCAGGCCCTTGCTGAAGGGAAAGTGGTCGAGATAGCCGGACAGCTCGCCGGCCGGGCCGTCGGGGATCGAGACGGGATTGACCAGCCGTTCGTAGCGCATGCGCTCCGGCCGGAACAGGCGCAGGTAGAAGGGCGAGGTCTGCACGTGGCGCAGCCAGGTGCCGAGGAAGAAATCGCGCCGCTGCACGCGGAACGCCACCTCGTCGCGCGCGGCGCGCACGGCGGCCAGTGCGTGCTCGGCCAGCGCCGGTGTCATGCGCTCGTCGGCGTCGATATAGAACACCCAGGGATGGCGGAAGGCGATGTTGCGCAGGCCCCAGTTCTGGTGGCTGGCCCAGTTGTCGAAGGGGCGCTGCGTGACGCGGGCGCCAAAGCGCGTGGCGATTTCCACGGTGGCATCGGTGCTCATGGAGTCGTAGACATGGATGTCGTCCGACCAGGCCACGCTCTGCAGGCAGCCCGGCAGGTCCTGCTCTTCGTTGCGGGTGAGGATCAGCACCGAGATGCCAGGCGCGGCCGGCGAGCCCGGCCGGCCCATGCGCACGGGATGGCTCATCTGCCTGAAGTTGCTAGGCCTTGCCATGTCTCGTCCTCGTGCCGATGGCCCGGGCCGGCGTGCCGGCATAGACCGTCCACGGCGTGCGCAGGCTCCTGGTGACCACGGAGCGCGGCGCGACCACCGCGCCTTCGGCCACGGACACGCCCGGCGAGACGAACGCTTCGGCACAGATCCACACATGCGGCGCCAGCACGATGGGATGCGCGACCAGCTGGAAATTGGCGCTGTTGTAGTCGTGGCTGCCGGTGCACAGGTGCGCGCCCTGGGAAACCACGCAGTAGTCGCCGATTTCGATCGGCGCCATGTTGTACAGCGTGACCCCGTCGGCCACGCCCACGTGGCCGCCCACGCTCAGGTCCCACGGCGCCCAGATCCTGACCGAGGGGTAGATGTGGACATGCGGCCCGAGGCGCGCGCCGAACAGCCGCAGCAGCGCCGCGCGCCACACGTGCAGCGGGCGCGGGCTGGGCCGGAACAGGCACAGCCAGACCCACCGCCAGAGCTGCCGCTGCAGGCGGTTGCCCAGCGAGAACGAGGCGCCCGTGGTCGGGTCGTTGCCTTGTAGGATCATCGTCGGTCCGCTCGGTGTGATCGAGGCCCGCTCAGCTTGTCCGGTGTCGGCGCTGCTACGCTGTCAATGGTTGGCGACCGCGGTACGGGCCAGTACCGCGGTCGCCGGCCCCGGCCGACGGCCCGGGCTTTGTCCCGCACCGGCCGCGCCTGGCGCCGGTTGGACGCAAGGCGCGCGGGAAGGGGTGAAGCCATGGTGGCGCGGCGTACGGCGCGCTTCGGTGCGGCACCTCACATAGCGCGGCGTGACCGTGCAGAGCGTGCGCAGGAGCCCGCGGGGAGCGGGCGGGGCCGGACGGGATGGGCCGGGCCGAGGCCAGGACCGCAAGGCGCGCGGGGCGGCGCGCCGTGGCTCAGAGCCTGTACTTCTTCACCTTGTCGAACAAGGTGGTCTTGGCGATGCCCAGTGCCTCGGCGGCGCGGCTCAGGTTGCCTTCATGGCGGCGCATGGCCTCGGCCACCATGGCCCGTTCGAACTGCTCCACGGCCTGCGCCAGTGGCAGCGCGGCCGGCTCGGCGGTGCCCTGGCCCGGGTTGCAGCCCAGCCCCAGCACGTGGCGCTCGGCCAGGTTGCGCAGCTCGCGCACATTGCCGGGCCACGGGTAGGCCATCAGCGCGGCCATCTCGGCCCGGCTGGCGGCTACCGCCTCGCGCTCGAAGCGCAGGGCGGCCTGGGCCACGAAATGCTCGAACAGCGGCGGCACGTCTTCGCGCCGCTCGCGCAGCGGCGGCAGCTCCAGCGTCACCACGTTGAGACGGTAATAGAGGTCGGCGCGGAACTGGCCGGCCTCCGACAGCGCCTTGAGGTCCGCCTTGGTGGCCGCCACCACGCGGGTGTTGACCGGTACCGGCGTATTGGAGCCGAGCCGCTCCACCACGCGTTCCTGCAACACCCGCAGCAGCTTGATCTGCATCTGCATCGGCATGCTTTCGATCTCGTCGAGGAACAGCGTGCCGCCCTCGGCGTGCTCGACCTTGCCGATGCGCCGCCGCGCCGCGCCGGTGAAGGAGCCGGCTTCGTGGCCGAAGATCTCGCTCTCGAACAGCTGCTCGGGCAGGCCGCCGCAGTTGATCGGCACGAAATGCCGTGCATGGCGCGCGCTGGCTTCGTGCAGGCAGCGTGCCACCAGTTCCTTGCCGGTGCCGGTCTCGCCGTGGATGAGCACGTTGGCGGCGGTGTCGGCCAGGTCCGCAATCAGCTTGCGCAGCCGTTCGATGGCCGGCGACTGCCCGATCAGGCGCGCCTGCAGCGTGTCGCGCCCGGCCAGCTTGCGGCGCAGTTCGGCCACTTCCAGCACCAGGCGGCGCTGCTCCAGCGCGCGCCGCGCCACCTCCACCAGCTGCTCGGGCGAGAAGGGCTTCTCCAGGAAGTCGTAGGCACCGGACTTCATGGCCTGCACCGCCAGGCTGACATCGCCGTGGCCGGTCACCATGATCACCGGCAGCGCGCCGTCGCGTGCCTTGAGTTCGCGCAGCAGCGCCATGCCGTCCATGCCGGGCAGGCGGATATCGCTGACCACCACGCCGGCGAAGTTCTCGCCGGCTTCGCGCAGCGCTGCCTCGGCGCTGCCGACCGCGCGCGTGGCAATGCCTTCGAGCCGCAGGGCCTGCTCGCAGCCCAGGCGTACGTCGGGATCGTCTTCGACGATCAGTACGGTGAGCGGATTACTTGTCATGGCCGGTTTCCCTGCTTGCCTGGTTTTCCTGGCGCGCGCCGGGCCGCGCCAGCGGCAGCACCAGCGTGAAGCAGGCGCCGCCGTCCGGGTGATTGCTGGCCTCGAGGCTGCCGCCCGATTCATCCAGGATGCCGGCCGACAGCGCCAGGCCGAGCCCCAGGCCCTGGCCGGCGGGCTTGGTGGTGAAGAAGGGCTCGAACAGGCGGGCGAACGCCTCCTCGGACAAGCCCGCGCCGTTGTCGCGGATGGTCAGGCGGAGCTTGTCGCCCGCCAGGTGGCCGCGCACTTCCAGCCGCGGCGCGGGCATGCCGGCCACGGCGTCGAGCGCATTGCCGAGCAGGTTGACCAGCACCTGCTCCAGGCGGTTGGGGTCGCACGCCAGCACCAGGCCGGGCTCGAGCTGGCGGCTCAGTTCCGGGCGCACCGCCTGCAGGCGCGTGTCGAGCAGGAACAGCGCGTTGTCCAGCGCTTCGTCCAGCCGCGCGGTGCAGCTGCCGTTGCCGGGCTTGCGCGCGAACGACTTGAGCGCGCCGGTGATGCGGCCCATGCGCTCGACCAGGCCGATGATGGTGCCGAGGTTGGCCTGCGCCGTGGCGTTGTCGCCGCGTTCGAGAAATTTCTGCGTGTTGCCCGAGAGCGTGCGCAGTGCCGCCAGCGGCTGGTTCAGCTCATGCGCGATACCGGTGGACATCTGGCCGACGGCGGCCAGCTTGCCGGCCTGGAGCAGGCCGTCCTGGGCCTGGCGCAAGGTCGCTTCGGCGCGGATGCGCTCGGCGACCTCGGCCTGCAGCTGCTGGTTGGCGGTCCACAGGTCGGCGGTGCGCTCGGCCACCTTGCGTTCGAGTTCGCCGTTCGCGGCTTCCAGCGCCACGCGCGCGGCCAGGCGCTCGCCGACGATGCGCCGGCGCACGTTCCAGGCCGCCGCCAGCAGCAGCACGAAGGCCGTCAGCACGCCCGCCAGCGCGGCGCTGTTGAGCGCGGCCAGGCGCGCCTGCGAAGTATTGGTGAGCAGCGTGAGCTGCCAGTCGGTGCCGACCAGCTCGGCGGTCTGCGCCAGCATGGGCGGACCGCGCCGCAGGCGCACCAGGGCGTCGCTGTCGGACAGCTTGCGCACCGGCGCCAGCTCTAGCTGCGGCAGGGGGGCGCGGTTGTACTGCAGGCTGTGCTGCAGCCGCTCGCGCTGCCCCGGCGCCAGCGGCCTGAGCGCGGCCAGCTTCAGCGACGGGTCCGAGGCCAGGATCACCACGCCGTTCTCGTCGGTCAGCAGCATCTGCGTGTCGGCGCCCTGCCAGCGGTTCTCCAGCGGCTCCAGGCCCACCTTGACCACCGCCACGCCGCTGGGCTTGTGGCGGTCGCCGAGCGGGGCGGAGAGATAGTAGCCGGGCTCGCTGCGCGTGGTGCCGACGCCGTAGAAACGGCCCAGCTGGCCATCGGCGGCATCGTTGAAATAGGTGCGGAAGCTGAGATCCTCGCCCATGTAGCTGTCGGGCCGCTGGTAGTTGCTGGTGGCGCGCACGCGGCCGTGCGCATCGAGCACGTATACCGCGCGCGTGCCGGCGCGGGCGTTGAGCGCCGCCAGGTACTGGTTGGCCGCCTCGACCCGCGCCGGGTCGTCCGGCCTGGCCAGCAGCGCGGCGATCTTGTCGTCCAGCGACAGCAGGCTGGGCACGTAGTCGTAGCGCCCCAGCTCGCTCGACAGCGCCTGGTCGTACAGCCGCAGCTGCACCTGGCCGCGCTCGCCCTGGCGTGCCAGGGCGGCGTCGTAGCTGTAGCGGTAGCCCAGCGCGCCAGCCAGCCCGACCAGCACCGCCAGCGCCAGCATGGCGAACAGGGGTACCCACTGGCGCAGGCGGCCGGTACGGCCGTGGCGAGAGGGGGCGTCGGGCAGGGCGCCTGGCGGGGTGGCGTGTGAACGGAACGGGCCAGTCATGGGCTTGCGAGAAAGGCTTTTGGGCTGCGGATGGCTGCAGCGCGCTTCGCCGTGGCAAGGAAATACACGGGCATGGCACGGCGGCGGCAGCGCGAATAACCCCGTCTTTTACCACATCGCGTATTGTGCACCGCAAAAGAAAAAGGCCCGGCTACCTGATCGGCAGCCGGGCCTTGGCGCGCTGGCAGTGTTACTTGCCGGCCAGGACCTGAACGGGTGTCAGGCCAAGGTTGCCGTCGGCAGCGGGGTCATCCGCTTCTTCGGGCACCGGCGCGCCGATGGCGCCTTCGCTTTTGGCGACGACGGTGGTGGCAATGGCGTTGCCAAGTACATTGGTGACGGTGCGGCCCATGTCGAGCACATGGTCGATGCCCAGCACCAGCAGGATGCCCGCCTCGGGCAGGCCGAACATCGGCAGTACCGCGGCCACCACCACCAGCGAGGCGCGCGGCACGCCGGCGATGCCCTTGCTGGTGACCAGCAGCACCAGCAGCATGGTGATCTGCTGCGTGAGCGAGAGGTGGATGCCATACACCTGCGCCACGAACAACGCGGCGAACGAGGTGTACATGATGGAGCCATCCAGGTTGAACGAGTAGCCCAGCGGCAGCACGAAGCCGGTGATGCGCTCCTTCACGCCGAAGCGGCCGAGCTGCTCGATCACCTTGGGGTAGGCCGATTCGCTGCTGGCGGTGGCGAAGCCGATCATCAGCGGCGCGCGCACCATCTTGAGCAGGCGGAACACGTCGCGGCCCAGGAAGAAGTAGCCCCCGGCGATCAGCGCCATCCACAGCAGCGCCAGCGACAGGTAGACGCTGCCCAGCAGCTTGGCGTACACCACCAGCACGCCCAGGCCCTCGGCCGTGATCACCGCGGCGATGGCGCCGAACACGCCCACCGGCGCGAACGCCATCACGTAGTTGGTGACCTTCAGCATGACGTGGCCGAGGCCGTCGATGGCCGCCAGCACGGGTTTGCCCACGCCGTCCTTGACGGTGCCCAGGGCAAAGCCGAAGAACAGCGAGAACACCACGATCTGCAGGATCTCGTTGGTGGCCATGGCCTCGACGAAGCTCTTGGGGAACATGTGCGCGATGAAGTCGCGCAGGTTCAGCGCCCCGGTCTTCAGGTTGGAGGCGGCGTCGGCCGGCGGCAGCGCCAGGTTCATGCCCTGGCCCGGCGTCAGCAGGTTGGCCATCAGCAGTCCCAGCAGCAGCGAGGTGATCGACGCGGCGATGAACCATGCCATGGCCTTCAGGCCGATGCGGCCCACGGCGCGGCCGTCGCCCATGCCAGCGATGCCGCTGACCAGCGTGGCGAACACCAGCGGCCCGATGATCATCTTGATCATGCGCAGGAACACGTCGGTGAGGATGGACAGGTAGTCCGCGATGGACTTGGCGGCGGCGGGGTCCGGCGCCATGTGGTGGGCTGCCGTGCCGGCCAGCACGCCGAGCAGCATCGCAAGGAAAATCAGGGTGGGCAGTCGGTTCAGTTTCATCAGAAGTCGGGCCATGCGCCCGGCGGGTGGCCGGGCGGCTGTTTTTGCGGGGGCGGGGCTGGCAGCTTCAGGCGTGGAGCGCCGTCCCGCGGGGAGCGTCTCGCGGCCTTGCGCCGGGGACGTCAGCGATGCGGGGTCTGCAAGGCGGGCTCTGTCATTGTTTCCTCCATTGTTTTGTCGGTGCGGGCCGGCGGCGGGGCAGCCGCCCGTCAACCTGTATCTGCCGCTTGGGCGGGCGCATACATCGCACGAGCCGTGCCAGGCCGGCGGGCCTGGGGGCTGCGGCTAAGTTGCTGAAAAACAAGGGGAAATCAAAGTGATCCCGGCGCACGGTTCGGGTTTCCGTGCGTTCGGGCGGCGCGCGCGTTCGGATCTCCGAACGCGCCGGGCGGTGCGGAAGGCACCCGCCAGGGGCGGCGGGGCCGGGTGTGACGCGGGCAGCATGCTGCCCGGCGAGGGGAGGGCCGTCAGCCCTTGGTCAGCCCTTCGTCTGCCTGGTCAGCATGGTCAGCATGGTCAGCCATGAATTAGCCGCCAGTCAGCCGCCAGTCAGGCGTTATCGACCGGCAGCGTGCGGCAGCGCTCCAGGAAGTCTTCCAGCGGCATCGGCCGCCCGATCACGTAGCCCTGGGCGTAGTCCACGCCGATCGCGCGCAAGGTCTGCAGGGTCTGCTCGTCCTCCACGGATTCGGCTACCGTGAGCATGCCCAGCCGGTGCCCGATGTCGTTGATCGAGCTGACGATCTCGCGGTCGACCGCGCTGCCGGCGAGGTGGCGGATAAAGCTGCCGTCGATCTTGAGATAGTCCACCGGGAACTGCTTCAGGTACGAGAACGACGACAGGCCCGCGCCGAAGTCGTCCAGCGCCACGGTGCAGCCGGCGCTGCGCATCTCCGCCACCAGCCGGTTGGCCGCGGCCATGTTGTTGATCAGCGCGGTCTCGGTGATTTCCAGCTGGATGCGGCTGGCCGGCAGCACCGATTCGTGCAGCTCGGCATGCAGGAAGGGCAGCAGGAAGGGCTCGCCGAGCGAGTTGGCCGACAGGTTGATGGCCACCGTGAGCGCCGGCACGGCGGCCAGGCGCGCGCCGAACTCGCGCAGCACGTGGTGGATCACCCAGCGGTCCACGTGACCCATCAGGTCATAGCGCTCGGCGGCGGGGATGAAGGCGCCCGGCATCACCAGCTTGCCTTGCTCGTCCACCATGCGCACCAGGATCTCGATATGGCGGTCGGCATCCGCGGCCTCGTCGTCCTGCTGCAGCGCGCGGATTTCCTGCGCGAACAGGCGGAAGCGGTTGGCATCCAGCGCCGAGTGGATGCCCGCGGCCACCTGCAGCTCCTGGTGGTGGCGCTGCGCATCGCTTTCGTCGCGGCGGTACACCGAGACGCGGCTGCGCCCGGCCGCCTTGGCGGCATAGCAGGCCACGTCGGCGCGGCTCATCAGCTCGCCCACCGGCGGGGTCTCGTTGTCGATGGCGGTGATGCCGATGCTGGCGCCGACATCGTAGACGCGCCCTTCCCACGGGAAGCGCTGGCCGCGGATGGCATCGATGATCTTCTGGCAGACACGCTCGGCCTGGTCGACCGAGCAGTCCTTGAGCAGCAGCGCGAACTCGTCGCCGCCCAGGCGCGCCAGCACGTCGTCGGGGCGCACATGGTGGCGGATCACGTGCCCCAGCTCGCGCAGCAGCACGTCGCCGGCGGCATGCCCCGCGGTGTCGTTGACGATCTTGAAGCGGTCCAGGTCGATGAAGCACAGCGCGTGGTGCTGGTGCTGCATGCGCGCGGCCTCGCACGCCTCGCGCAGGCATTTCTCGAACCAGATGCGATTGGGCAGGCCGGTCAGCGCATCGTGCGAAGCCGAGTGCGCCAGCTCGCGCTGCAGCGCGCGCGCGCTGGTGATGTCCTGGAACACCAGCACCGCGCCGATTACCTCGCCCGTGGCGGTACGCACCGGCGCGGCGGAATCCTGCACGTCGTGGCGGTCGCCGGTCAGGCTCTGCAGCACGGCGCCGTCCTGCAGGTAGACCGGGCGCAGGGTCTGCAGGCACTGCTCCACCGGGCTCGGGATGGGCAGGTTGCTGTGCTCGTCGACGATACGGAAAATGAACTCGAGCGGCTGCCCGGCGGCGGCCTGCATGGTCCAGCCGGTGAGCTGCTCGGCGATCGGGTTCATGAACGTCACGGCCATGGCGGCATCGGTGCAGATCACCGCGTCGCCGATCGAGCGCAGCGTGATGTGCAGGCGTTCCTTTTCCTCGAACAGCGCCTCGGTCAGGTGGCGCTGCTCGGTGATATCCCAGTTGGTGCCGATCATGGACAGCGCGGTGCCGTCGTCCTGGCGCAGCACCATTGCCATGGCGCGGATATGGCGCACTTCGCCGTCGGTGCGCTGGATGCGGTATTCGGTATCGAAGGCGCGCGTGCCGCGCACCGCCTCGCGCATCTCGCTGCGCGCCTTGTCGACGTCTTCGGCATGCACCATGCCGATCCAGTGCTGGAGATCGGGCGCGCCGCCGGCGGGATCGCTGCCGTGCAATGCGTGCATGCGCGCATCCCAGGCGATCGCGCCGCTGGCGATGTTCCACTCCCAGATGCCCACGCGGCCGGCTTCCACCGCCAGTTGCGTGCGGCGCGTCAGCGCTTCGAGTTTTTCCTGCGCGGTCTTGCGATCGTCGATGTCTTCGACCTGCGAGATGAAGTGCTGCGGCGCGCCGGTATGCTCGTCGCGTACCAGCGATACCGCCAGCAGCGTCCAGCGGTAGCTGCCGTCCTTGTGGCGGAACCGCTTTTCGATGCGGTATGACTCGATCTGGCCGGCCAGCAGGCGCTCTACCTGGTGCAGGTCCGGGGCGAGGTCGTCGGGGTGCGTGATCAGCGGGAAGGGCAGGTCGAACAGCTCATTGCTCTCATAGCCGAACAGGTCGCAGATGGCGCGGTTGACCTGCAGCCAGCGACCGTCCAGGCCCACCAGCGCCATGCCGATGGCCGAATGCTCCATGGCCTGGCGAAAGCGCCGCTCGCTGCCGCGCAGTTCGCTGCGGTCCCGCCGGTTCTGCTCCAGCAGGAAGGCGATGCTGATCGGGAACAGCATGATCAGCGCGGTCGACAGTTGCACCGATTGCAGCAGGAATGGCTCGCCCGCGACCCGGCCAAGCGAGGCCGCGACCAGGCCCAGCACGACGGTGGCGGTGATCGCCAGCAGCGTGAGCAGCGCGGTGGCGAACGGGTTGGTCAGCAGCGCGGCCAGCACCAGCGGCAGCGCCATCACCACGAACGGCTCGTTGCTCTTGTACAGCGCCAGCATGCCTACCGTCAGGCTGAGCACCAGCAATGCGGCAAAGCGTCGCAGGCCGGCGCGGCCGAAGGTGTCCGCCACGCGCTCGCGCGTGACCGAGACCATCAGCGGCAGCAGCATCACCACGCCCATCGAGTCGGCGGTCCACCAGGTCCACCAGACGGCGGCGAAACCGCTGTTGTACGCGGTGGCGATGGTGGCCGCGCCGATGGTAGCGCCCACCGCCGGCCCCAGGGTGCTGGCCGCGCCCAGCGTCAGCGCGAAGCGCGCCAGCGGACCCGGCCGGCTCTGCGCCGCGCCCGCGGTCATGGTGCGCACCAGCCAGGCGGAGAAAACGATCTCGGCCACATTGCCCAGCGCGAGCGCCAGCGCGATCGCCGGCTGGTCGCCCATGGTCGCATTTGCCGCCACGCCCGCCACCAGCATGCCGGCAAGCAACCATGGCGCGTCGCGGCGGTGGTGGTGCAGCACCACGCCAAGCCCGAACGCGTTCGCCAGCCAGAGCATGGATACGTTGCCGGGATAGCGCGACACGGCGATGCCGGCCAGGGCAAGCAGGAAGAAGCCGAGGGCGGCCAGCGCCACGCGCTGCCAGCGCGGCCAGGAGGTGGGCAATGGGCGGACTTCCGATTCTGGCGTCATGTCTGCGGCTGCGGTCTGATCTAGGGGCTATGGCGGGGCTATGGCGGGGCAATGGCGGCTATTCGCGCAAGTTGCACGCGCGGCCCAGCCTAATCGGTCAATATAGCGGTCATCCGACGGCGGCACGAGCCGAGAAAAATGCCTGTGTCGCCGTTGTTCGGGCTAGCGCGCCCGGCTGATTTCATGTAGGCGACCGATGCGCCCATGGGGGTTCCATCGGCGCGCCGGCCCCCTTCGCCGCCCCGCAACCGGCCTCCGTGGCGGCTTGCGCGCCAGCGGGGCATGCCCCAGCGCGTGGCTGCCGGCTTCGGCTCGTGTCGTCCGAATCCTACAGGCGTTTCAGGCAATTCCCCGCTGAGGTGGGGGATGCCAGCACATATCGTAAAGGCGTTGGCCTGCAATGCCGGGCATTCCCCCGGCCAGGCTGGACTGCTCTGGCGCGGGCAAGCGCGGCCTGCGTGGCTGCCATGCCGGGTGTCAGTCCGTCCATGAACGATGCATCGCCATGACCATCGCCATGACCATCGCCATGACCATCGCTACCACCGCAAGGAGACCACCATGAAACGAGTCCTGATTCAAGGCGCCATCGTGCTGAGCGCCGCCGCCTTTGGCCTGCCGGCAATGGCCCAGCAAGCCCCGATCAACCAGCCCAACCCGAGCGCGCCGCCCACCGAAGGGCAGAACCAGTCTGACCGCAACATGGCCGGCGCTCAGATGGACAACAGCAGCGGCATGTCGAAGTCCGACGCCAAGTCCAAGGGCAAGAGCACCCACCGCGCCGACAAGCCGCGCCAGCAGGATGCCAATCGCGCGCCAAGCGCCGATGCGCCTTCGGGTCCGAAGGGCGACTCGCCCAGTCCGGCACCGAAGCAATAGGGCTTGCGCCGGGCCCGGGCCGGCAGCCGGTCAAGTACCGCGACTCCCTCTGCGTGCTGACCGCCGCCGCCGGCCATCCGCAACGCCCGCGGCGCGCGCAAGCGTGGCTCCCCGCCGATGCCCGACAAGATCCTGCATGGCCCGGAGCCGGGACTTGCGCTCGCCATCGCTCTCTCCATTCCCCGCTCACATTCCCCGCTCACCATTGCGCTCGCCATCCGGGCGCCAACCGAGACACGCCATGACCCAGGCCAGAGAACACCAGCCGGACCCCCGCAAGCCGCACCGCCCAGACCCGCATCCGGGCCGCGAGCACGAGCAGCGCGACCAGGATGACAAGCCAGGGCGCGACCTGCGCGACGAGAACGGCGAACCGCCATCGGCCAGGCGCCCCGGCAATCCCGACGCCAGCGAACCACCGGTGGAAGATTTCTGAGGGCTGCCGCGCAGTGCGCTGGCCACCATGGAACAAGCATCGATGAACAAGCAACAAGCAACAAGCGCAGGCGATGCGTCTCTATTTGCAGCGGTTAGCCGACCGCCCCAGCGAAGCGCCGCGCCAGGCGGCGGCCCGCCGCCATCGCTGGCTGCTCCACCCAGCGGTGCAGCAGCATGGCAAGGCCGAGCGCGAGCGCCGCGTCGATGGCGAAGCGCGCAAGCTGCCAGCCCATCTGCCCGGGTGCCAGCTCTGGCATCAGCCGCTTGACGGCCTCGATCACGGTCGGGTGCGTCAGGTAGAGCGCGTACGACAGCTCGCCCAGCCATACCAGCATGCGCGGCACGCGCAGCACGCCGGCATGCTCGGCCGCCACCGCGCCGAACAGGAGGGCGCCGGCCGGCAGGGCGCGCCCGCCCAGGCTGAATTCCGGCTCCACCAGCACCAGCGAGGCCGAGAATCCGGCCACCCCGAGCGCCAGCAACACCGTGGCCACGCCGCGCGTGAGGCGATGGCGCGTGCGCGCGTAGAGCCACGCGAGCGCGCAGCCCAGCGCGAACTCCAGCACCAGCGGGTTGGCGATCATCGACAGCCATGCCGAGGCGAACGGATAGGCATGGGCCGGATCGAGATCGACCGCGCCGAAGCGCCACCACGGCAGCGCCAGCGTGGTGACGGCGAACACGGCTGCCATCACCAGCAAGGCGCGCCGCCCGGCCAGCATCAGGCCCAGCGCGCACACCGCATAGAACGCCATCTCGTAATTGAGCGACCAGCCCACGTAGAGCGCGGGGTAGCCGAAGTAGGGCGCGTCCTGCGGCGCGCTCGGGATGAAGGCCAGCGAGGCGGCGAACAGGCCCGGGCTGACCGGGTTGAGCGTCAGCGCGTGCAATACCGACATGAACCAGTACGGCGGTGCCAGGCGGCACACGCGGCGGATCGCGAACGACAGCGTCGGTTCCGGCTGCGTGCGCGCCAGCACCGCCACCCAGGCGATGATGAAGCCGCTGATGACGAAGAACACATCCACCCCGACGTGGCCGCGCTTGATCACATTCTCGGTCAGCCAGCCTAGCAGCGGCGCATGCTCGCCGCCCAGGCGCAGGCCCGAGTGATACACCAGCACATAGGCCGCGGCCAGTCCGCGCAGGGCCTGGATGCTGTCCAGCCTGGCGGGGGCAGCGGCGACGGCGCGCGGCGCCCGCGCGCGCCGTCCGGCGGAAGCGGCAGGAAGCGACGGAAGGGCGGGCGGCTCGGGCACGGATCGGGATCGGGCGGATCTGGCGGGGGATAAGAAAGAGACGCCGGGCACCGCGCGAAGTTCGCCGCGCGCGCATCGCCAGGCCGGCGGCTGCCGGCCCGGTGCGCCGTACTGCACGTGCGCCCCCGTTTTGCACTATGCTCAGAAGGCTTTACGCGCCTGCCCCGGCGGCAGGCGCCGCGGACCGGCCGCGCCCGGCGCGCACCAGGCCAGGGCAAACAGACCCAAGGAGCTTCCCCTCATGACCACCCTAGATATCAACGGCAAGCCGTTGCAAGTCGACGTCGATCCGTCCACGCCGCTGCTGTGGGCACTGCGCGACAACCTCGGCATGACCGGCACCAAGTTCGGCTGCGGCATGGCCGCCTGCGGTGCGTGCACCGTGCATGTGAACGGCCAGCCCACGCGCAGTTGCGTGACCCCGGTGTCCGCCGCGCAGGGCGTACGCATCACTACCATCGAAGGCGTCACGGGCGACAAGGTCGGCCGTGCGGTGCTGGATGCCTGGATCAAGCATGACGTGGCGCAGTGCGGCTACTGCCAGAACGGGCAGGTCATGAGCGCGACGGGGCTGCTGCGCAACAAGAAGCACCCGACCGACGCCGACATCGACCAGGCCATGGCGGGCAACCTGTGCCGCTGCGGCACCTACCAGCGAATCCGCGCCGCCATCAAGGATGCGGCGCGCGCGCTGGCATAAGGAGAGCCACATCATGCGAATACAGAACCTGGAAGCACTTGCCGGCGGCAGCCGCCGGCAGGACCCGTCGGCACCCGCGCGCGCGGATGCCGCAGCCACATTCGACCGCCGCGATTTCCTCAAGCTCGCCGGCTTTGCCGGTGGCGGCCTGGCGCTCGGCTTGCTGCCCGTGCCGAATGCGCAGGCGCAGGAAGGCGGCGCGCCCAAGGCGCCGCCCTCGCCGCCGCAGGCCTTCGTGCTGATCGCGCCGGACAACACGGTCACGGTGGCGGTGAACCGGCTCGAGTTCGGCCAGGGCGTGCACACCGCGCTGCCCATGGCACTCGCCGAGGAGCTCGACGTGGACTGGCGCAATGTACGCGCCACGCTCGCGCCCGCCGGCGATGCCTACAAGGACCCCGGCTTCGGCATGCAGATGACCGGCGGCTCCACGGCGCTCAATCATTCCTTCCAGCAATACCGCGAACTCGGCGCGCGTGCCCGCGCCATGCTGGTGGCGGCCGCGGCGAAGCAGTGGCAGGTCGATCCCGCCAGCTGCCAGGTGGCGCAGGGCGTGGTGACTTCCGGCAGCCACCGCGCCACCTATGGGGAGCTGGCGCAGGCCGCCATGGCGCTGCCGGTGCCGCAGCAGGTGAAGCTCAAGGACCCCTCGCAGTTCAAGATCATCGGCAAGCCCACGCCGCGCCTGGACGCGCGCGGCAAGCTGGAGGCAACCACCGCCTTCGGCATCGACACCCGCCTCAAGGACATGGTGGTCGCCGTGGTGGCGCGCCCGCCGCGCTTCGGCGGCAAGGTGAAGTCCTTCAATGCCGACAAGGCGCGCGCAATCAAGGGCGTGGCCGACATCATGCTGGTGCCGGTGGACCGCGGCGGCACCGGCGTGGCGGTGGTCGCGGATGGCTACTGGCCGGCCAAGCAGGCTCGCGACGCGCTCGAGATTGTGTGGGAAGACGCGGGCTCCACCGTCTCCACCAAGGCCCTGTTCGCGCAGTACAAGGCGCTGGCCGCGCAGCCGGGCACGGTGGCGGTGCAGGCCGACCTGGGTGCCATGTCGGGCGCGGCGCGCACCATCGAGGCGGACTATGAGTTCCCCTACCTGGCGCACGCGCCGATGGAGCCGCTGAACTGCACCATGCAGGCCGAGGTGACGGGCAAGACGGTGCAGTCGGTCAAGGTCTGGGTCGGCTCGCAGTTCCAGACCGTGGACCAGGCCGCCATCGCGCGCGTGCTGGGCCTGAAGCTGGACAAGGTCACGCTCAATACCATGATGGCCGGCGGCGGCTTCGGCCGGCGCGCGGTGCCCACTTCCGATTACCTGGTCGAAGCCGCCAACGTGCTGCAGACCTGGGTCAAGAACGGCCATGACGAGCCGCTCAAGGTGATGTGGAGCCGCGAGGACGATATCCGCGGCGGCTACTACCGGCCGCTGCACGTGCACCGGGCCCGTATCGGCATCGATGCGAAGGGGCAGGTGCTGGGCTGGCAGCACACCGTGGTGGGCCAGTCCATCCTCAAGGGCACGCCGTTCGAGGCCTTCATGATCAAGGGTGGCGTGGACGCGACCATGACCGAAGGCATCGTCGAGAACGACTACGGTTTCCCGCTGCAGCTCTCGGTGCACCATCCGCAGGTGGACGTGCCGGTACTGTGGTGGCGCTCGGTCGGCAATACGCATACGGCCTTCGTCAAGGAGACGCTGGTCGACGAGATCGCAGTCAACGCGCGCCAGGATCCGGTGGCGTACCGGCTGTCGCGGCTGGACGCGGGCAAGCACGCGCGCCATCGCGCGGCGCTGCAGCTGGCGGTGCAGAAGTCCGGTTACGGCAAGCGCAAGTTGCCCAAGGGACAGGCCTGGGGCGTGGCCTTGCACGAGTCGTTCAACACCGTGGTGGCCTACGTGGTGGAAGTGTCGCTGGTGAAGAACCAGCCGCGCGTGCACCGCGTGACGGCTGGCGTGCATGCCAACCGCGTGGTCAACCCGATGTCCGCCGAGGCGCAGATCCAGGGCGCCTGCGTGTTCGGGCTGGCGATGATGCGGCCGGGCTTCGCCATCGAGATCGAGAATGGCGCGGTAAAGAACAGCAACTTCCCCGACTATCCGCCGCCGCGCATCACCGATGCGCCGGTGGTGGACGTGTTCTTCGTGCCGTCGGAGGACAACCCCACCGGCCTGGGCGAACCGGGTGTGCCGCCGATCGCCCCGGCGGTGGCCAACGCGCTGTTCACGCTCACCGGCAAGCGCCAGCGGCAACTGCCCTTCGTGCTGGCCTGAGCAGCGGGCAGGCGCGCGGCGCGCTCAGTGCGCGCCGTCGCCGCCGCCCGCGCGCCATGCCTGCGTGAAACGCAGCAGGTCTTCGGCGGAGGCATCGGTGATGGCGGCATAGCGCATGCCATCGCTGTCCCAGCGCGCAAGCTGGTAGCCCTGGTGCGCCTCGATCGCGGGCGCGGCGACGCTCGCGCTGCCCGCCTTGCCCTCTTTTTCCCCGTCTGCCAGCGGCACGACGAAGACATCGATCGGATGCTGGTTGCGGCGGTACACCAGCACCGCCACCGCGCGTCCGTGCACATAGTCCAGGCGGCCGCCCGTCAGCGGGAAACCCTGCGCGGCCAGGTCCCGGACCGGCGGCGCGTAGTCCAGCTTGCCGTTGAACCAGGGCTTGACCGTGTGGCGGTCCGAAGAAGCCACGTCGATGGCGTGGCCGGAGATCAGCGCGCGCACATGACTGGTGACCATCTCGCGCTCCACGGTCGGCTCGCCGGCGTCACGCAGCGCGAACTGCGCCATGCCGATGCCGAGCGCTGCCACGGTCACCGCCGCCATGGCGGCATTGGCGGCCGGGCCCCATGCAAAGTAGCGGCGCAGCGCCTGCCACCAGCCGGCGGGGGCGTGCCGGTCCCGTGGCAGCGCCGCGGCACTGTCGTTTTCCGCGGCTTCGTCCAGTGCCGCCTGCAGCCGGTGGCGCAGCGCGGGGCTGGCGCGGTGATAGGGCGCTTGCGCGCGCAGCGCGGTGCGCAGTTCGCGCAAGTGCGCCAGCTGCGCGCTGCAGGCGTCGCATTGCGCCAGGTGGCGTTCCACGGCGAGCGTATCGCTGACGCCGAGCTCTGCGTCGGCGCAGGCTTGCAGCAGCATCCTCGTGTCATTGCAGTCCATGGCCTGTCTCCCCGGCACCCAGCGGCGGCGCCACGTTCGTGCCCGTTGCGGTGGCGCGCTCCGCCTGCGCGCCGTGCGCCTGCCGGGCGCGCAGCGCCAGCACCGCGGCCGCCAGCAGCTTGCGCGCGCGCGCCAGGCGCGACATCACCGTGCCCAGCGGGATCTCGGCAATGGCGGCGATATCGCGGTAGGGCAGGTCCTCCAGTTCGCGCAGCACCAGTACCTCGCGGAAGGCCAGCGGCAGCTGTTCCAGCGCGAGGTGCAGCAGGCGCACATCCTCGGCGCGCAGCAGCCATTGCTCGGGGCTGTCGCCGTGGCCGTCCTGCCAGCCGGGCAGGGCATCGCCGTCGAAGTGCGCATCGTCGTAGCCGGCGCTGTCGCCCTGGCCGGGCTGCAGCCGCTTGCGCCACGCCGTGAACCAGGTGTTGCGCACGATCGCCAGCAGCCAGGCGCGCGGCTGGTCGCCGCGGAAACTGTCGAAAAAGCAGAACGCGCGCAGGCAGGCTTCCTGCACCACGTCGTCTGCCTCGGTGCTGCTGCCCGACAGCCAGCGCGCCAGGTTGTAGGCGGCGTCGAGATGCGGCAGCACGAGTTCGTCGAATCGGCGGCGTCGGTCGGCAGCGTTCACGTCACTCCTTTGGCCGGGCGCGCGGCGGGGCATCGTCCTGTCCCGTCGCGCCAAATCCGTATACCGAAGATGCGTCGAGTTTATTCCCGCTTTTCGCGCCCGGGGCAAAAAATAAAATCGGCCCGCGGCGGGAATAAAGGCGCGGAGGCGACGGTATGACAGGCATCCCCACAAGCCCCGCAATCAATCATGGAGGGTGCCGAAATGCAGCAACGATCATGGAAGCGGCGCGATTTTCTTGGCCTTGCCGCCTGCGCCGGCGGCGCGGTATTCGCGCAGGCCTTGCCCGGCTGGGCCGCCGGCCGCGACGAGACGTTTTACTTCGTGCAGTTGTCGGACGCGCACTGGGGCTTCCAGGGCCCGCCCAACCCCGACGCGCGCGGCACGCTGCCCAAGGCGGTGGCGGCGGTCAACGCGCTGCCGCAGCCACCGGATTTCCTGATGTTCACCGGCGACCTGACCCACACCACCGACGATCCCGCCGAGCGGCGCCGGCGCATGCGCGAGTTCAAGGCCATCGTCGCCGGGCTCAAGGTGCCGGTGGTGCATCTGATGCCGGGCGAGCACGATGCCAGCCTGGACGAAGGCGCCGCCTACCAGGAACTGTTCGGCCCCACGCACTATGTGTTCGACCACAAGGGCATGCATTTCATCGTGCTCGACAACGTCTCCGACCCGGCCGGCCGCGTCGGCGCCGCGCAGCTCGACTGGCTGGCCGCCGATCTCGGGCGCCAGCCGCGCGACGCGCGCATCGTGGTGTTCACCCACCGCCCGCTGTTCGATCTCTATCCCCAGTGGGACTGGGCCACGCGCGACGGGGCGCAGGTGATCGAGCGCCTGATGCCCTATCCCAACGTGACGGTGTTCTACGGCCATATTCACCAGGAGCATCACCACATGACGGGCCATATCGCCCATCACGCGGCGCGCTCGCTGATGTTCCCGCTGCCCCCGGCGGGCTCGCAGGCGCAGCGCCTGCCGGTGCCCTGGGACCCGGCCCAGCCATACAAGGGCCTGGGCTGGCGCGAGGTCCAGGCCGCGCGTGCCGGCGGCGAGTTCGGCATCGAGGAGAAACCCGTGGCGGCCTGAGCCGTCCCGACGTGCGTACGGCGCATTCATGCAAGGAGACTGGTCATGCAGGTATCGGCGAAGGAACGGGAACGCGCAGGGGAGCGAGCGAGGGAGCAGGCCGGGGAGGGGCTGAGCCGCCGGCGCGCGCTGTGCTGTCTGCTTGTGCTGGCGGGCAGCGCCCCGCTGCTGCGCAGCACGGCCGCCGCGCCGCGCGTGATCAAGGTGCACGCGCGCAAGTTTATCTTCACGCCGGACCGCATCGCGCTGCGCGCGGGCGAGCCGGTGGTGTTCGAACTGACCGCGCAGGATGTGGTGATGGGCTTCAGCGTGCCGGACCTGGGCGTGCGCGCCGACCTGCCGCCGGGCAAGGTGGTGCGGGTCTCTGCCACGCCGGCCAAGGCGGGCACGTTCGGCTTCCTGTGCGACATCTTCTGCGGCTCGGGGCACGAGACCATGAACGGCGTGATCGAGGTCACCTGAGCCCGGTTCTCCACGGGCAGGTGCGGCAATCGCGCGCGAGGCCGCCGCGCCGGACTTCCCGGCAAGGCGAAGGCCCGCCCCGTCCTGCGCTCAGTCGCCCTCGCCGCCTGCCAGCACTCGCTCGTTGCCACTCCCGGGCTCGGCAGGCGGCACGGGGCCGGCCTTGCGCCTGGCCTTGCGCGCCTTGCGTTCCATGTACCAGTAGTGCGCCCGGTCCAGGTACAGGTACACCACCGGCGTGGTGAACAGCGTCAGGGCCTGGGACAGCACCAGCCCGCCCACCATCGCATAGCCCAGCGGCCGCCGCAGCTCCGAGCCCGCGCCATGCCCCAGCATCAGCGGCAAGCCTGACAGCAATGCGCACATGGTCGTCATCATGATCGGGCGGAAGCGCAGCAGGCAGGCCTGGTAGATGGCTTGCTCGGGCGGCATGCCGTGGTCGCGCTCGGCGGTGAGCGCGAAGTCCACCATCATGATGCCGTTCTTCTTGACGATGCCGATCAGCAGGATGATGCCGATCAGCGCGATCACGCTGAGATCGTAGCCGCCCGCCAGCAGGATCAGCAGCGCGCCCACGCCGGCCGACGGCAGCGTGGACAGGATGGTGAGCGGGTGGATATAGCTCTCGTACAGCAGTCCCAGCACGATATACACCGCGATCAGCGCGGCGGCGATGAGGTAGGGCTGCGACGCCAGCGATGCGCCGAAGGCCTGCGCTGTGCCCTGGAACGAGCCGCCCAGCGTCTGCGGGCGGCCCATGCCGGCCAGGGCGGTGTTGATGGCCTTGACCGCGTCGCCCAGCGCCACGTCCCTGGCCAGGTTGAAGGAAATGGTGACGGCGGGGAACTGCCCCTGGTGGCTGATCGAGAGGTAGGCGGTGCTGTTGGTGTCGATCTTGACGAAGGTGGACAGCGGCACCTGCTCGCCGGTCAGCGGCGAGGTGACGTAGAGCCTGGAGAACAGGCTGGGGTCTTCCTGCAGCGCCGGCGTGGCTTCCAGGATCACGTGGTAGCTGTTGATCTGCGTGAAGTACTGGGCCACCTGGCGCTGGCCGATGGCGTCGTACAGCGTGGCGTCGATCAGGGCCGGCGTGATGCCGAAGCTCGATGCCCGTGCCCGGTCGATGGTCAGGCGCGCGGCGGCGGCGGCGTTCTGCTGGTCGGAGGCCACGTCGGTCAGCTCGGGCAGGCCGCGCAGGCGCTCCAGGATGCGCGGCGCCCACTGGTTGAGCTCGTCCAGGTTGGCGTCCACCAGCGTGTACTGGTACTGCGTGCGCGACAGCCGCCCGCCCACGTTGATGTCCTGGCCGGCCTGCAGGAACAGGTTGGCGCCCTGCACCTGGGCCAGCTTGGGCCGCAGGCGTGCGATGACCTCGTCGGCCGAGACGGTGCGGCCTTCATCCTTGGGGCGCAGGCTGATGAAGAAGTTGCCGGTGTTGATGGTGTTCTGGCCGCCGGTCATGCCCACCGCGGCCACGTCCGGATCGGCGCGCACGATATCGGCGAGCTGCACCATGCGCGCGTTCATCGACTTGAACGACGCATCCTGCGCGGACTCCGCGATGCCGAACATGAAGCCGGTGTCCTGCTGCGGGAAGAAGCCCTTGGGGATGTAGATGAACAGCGCTACCGTGGTGGCCACCGTGAGGATGAATACGCACAGGGTGACGAACTGGTGGCGCATCACCACGTCCAGCCCGCGCTTGTAGGCCCCGAGCATGCGGTCGAAGCCGCGCTCGAACAGCTGGTACAGGCGGCCGTGCTCGTGCCCGCGTGGCGGTGTCAGGTAGCGCGAGCACAGCATCGGCGTGAGCGTGAGCGAAACGATCACCGACACCACGATGGTGAGCGTCACGGTGACCGCGAACTCGCGGAACAGCCGGCCCACGATGCCACCCATCAGCAGCAGCGGAATGAACACCGCTACCAGCGAGACCGAGATCGACACGATGGTGAAGCTGATTTCGCTGGCGCCCTTGAGCGCGGCCTCCATCGGCGCCATGCCTTCTTCCACGTGCCGGTAGATGTTCTCCAGCATCACGATGGCGTCGTCCACCACGAAGCCCACGGCGATGGTGAGCGCCATCAGCGAGAGGTTGTCGCGGCTGTAGCCGAGCAGGTACATGCCGCCGGCGGTGCCCATCAGGGCCAGCGGCACGGTGACGCTGGGGATCACCGTGGCCGCCACGTTGCGCAGGAAGACGAAGATGATCATCACCACCAGCGCGATGGTCAGCACCAGCGTGAATTCCACGTCCTTCACCGAGGCGCGGATGGTCTGGGTGCGGTCGGCCAGCGTGTTGACGTTGACCGTGGGCGGGATGGCGGCCTGCAGGCGCGGCAGCGCGGCGCGGATGCGGTCCACGGTCTCGATCACGTTGGCGCCGGGCTGCTTGGTGATGGCGAGGATGATGGCGCGCCCGTTGTGGAAGGTGTTGCCGGCCGGCGCGGCGGCGCCGGCAAAGCCCCAGCCCGCCAGCTTGGCGTTTTCCGGGCCGTCCACTGCCACGCCCACGTCGCGCACGCGCACGGGCGCGCCGTTGCGGTAGGCCAGCACCATGTCGTTCCACGCGGCGGCCTTGGTGAGCTGGTCGTTGGTGTAGACGTTGAAGGCCTTGGTGCGTCCGTCGGTGCTGCCGGTGGGCTGGTTGACGGTGGTGGCGGCGATCACGCCGCGCACGTCTTCCAGGCTCATGCCCATCGAGGACAGCTTCTGCGGGTCCACCTGGATACGCACCGAAGGTTTCTGCTGGCCGCCGATATTGACCAGGCCCACGCCGGAGATCTGCGATATCTGCTGCGCCAGCACGTTGTCGGCGAAGTCGTTGACCTCGGTCAGCGGCAGCGTGTCGGACTGCACCGCCAGCACCAGGATCGGCGAGTCGGCCGGGTTGATCTTGCGGAAGGTCGGGGGCGTGGGCAGGTTGCCCGGCAGCTGGCCGCTGGCGGCGTTGATGGCGGCCTGCACGTCCACCGCGGCGGCGTCGATGCTGCGGTTGAGGTCGAACTGCAGCGTGATCTGTGCGTTGCCCTGCGCGCTGGTCGAGGTCATCTGCGTGAGCCCGGCGATCAGCGAGAACTGGCGCTCGAGCGGCTGCGCCACGTTCGATGCCATGGTTTCCGGGCTGGCCCCGGGCAACGTGGCCGATACCTGGATGGTGGGGAAGTCCACCTGCGGCAGCGGCGCGATCGGCAGCAGCGGCCAGGCCGCCACGCCCACCAGCAGCAGCGCCAGCGCCAGCAGCGAGGTGCCGRTGGGGCGTTTGATGAAGGTGGCGGAAATGCTCATGGCCGTGCGTTCCCGGCGCCGCCCGGGGTGGCGGGCGCAGGCGGCGCGGCGCCGGCGCCGGCGCTGGCCACGGTGGCCGCGGGGGTCGCAGGGGTAGCGGGCGAGGCGGTTTCATTCACCCGCGCGCCCGGCTTGAGCTTGTACTGTCCGTCCACCACCACGCGCTCGTCGGCGGCCAGGCCCTTGGTCACGATGGCGCGGGCGTCCTGGATCTCGGCCACCTCGATCGGCCTGGAAGCCACGGTATGGTCCGCCCGCACCACGTAGACGTAGGTGCTCGACTGGCCGCGCTGCACGGCGGAGGCGGGAATGGTCAGTGCCTGTTCGCGCTCGCCGAGCACCAGCCGTGCGTTGACGTACTGGCCTGGCCACAGCGTGTGCGCGGGATTGGGAAAGCGGGCCTTGAGCTGGATCGTGCCCGAGGTGGTGTCGATGGTGTTGTTGAGCAGGATCAGGCTGCCGCGGCCCAGCAGCTGGCCGCTGCCGCGCTCGCTGGCCTCCACTGCGAGTGGCGTGCGGCTGCCCTGGATAGCCTGGTTGATGCGCTGGAATTCACTCTCGGGTAGCGTGAAGACCACGTCGATGGGGTCGATCTGGCGGATCACCACGATGCCGCTGGCGTCAGCCGCGTGGACGATATTGCCCGGGTCGACCAGGCGCGCGCCCACGCGCCCGGACAGTGGCGCGTTGATGGTGGTGTAGTCCAGCTGCACGCGCGCGGCGTTGACCAGCGCTTCGTCGTTCTTTATCGCGGCGGCCAGCTGCGCCACCTGCGCGCGCTGGGTGTCCAGCGTCTGCTCGGTGGTGGCGTTCTCCTGGATCAGTCCCTCGTAGCGCTTGAGGTCGAGCCTGGCGTTGGCGAGCTGCGCCTCGTCGCGCATCTTCTGCGCCTGGGCCTGCTGCAGCTGGGCCTGGAAGGTGCGCGGGTCGATCTGCGCCAGCAGCTGGCCGGCCTTGACGTCCTGGCCTTCGACAAAGCCCACGCGGTCGAGCTGGCCGTCCACGCGCGGCTTGACCGTGACCGTGGCCATGGCCTGCACGGTGCCGACCCCGCCCAGGCCGATCGGCACGTCCTCGCGCCTGACCAGCGCGCTGGAGACCGACACCGCGGGCGCGGGCGCGGCCGCCTGCCGCGGCGCCATCATGCGCTTGAGCGGCCCGATGGCGAACCAGGCCAGCGCGGCCAGCACGAGTATGGCGAGGCCGATCAGGAAGGGGTTGCGGCGGGAGGGCTGGGTCGCCATGGAATGCCTTGGGAAGTGGTGTGCCTGTGCGGTTCAGGGTTGGGCCGGGGCGCCTGCGCTGCCGGCGGGGGCGAGGGTGGCCGGCGCGTTGCCGGCCGCGCCGGGACTGGCCGGGCCGGACGGGGTGGCGGGGGGCATGGCGGACGGATCGGCCATGGCCAGCGCCGCGCTGCTCCAGCCGCCGCCGATTGCCTTGATCAGGCCCACGCTGGCGGCGAACTCGCGGCCACGCAACTGGATGGCGGTACGTTCATTGGACAGCGAAAGGGCCTGTGCCGTTACCACCGCCAGATAAGATGCCGTGCCGGCGCGGTATTGCGCCAGGCTCACGCGCTCGGCCACGCGGGCGGCGTCCACCGCGCGGTCCTGCACCACCACTTCCTGGTCGAGCACGCGCAAGGCCGAGAGGTTGTCCTCCACTTCCTGCAAGCCGTTGAGCACGGTCTGCCGGTACGCTGCCGCCGCGCCGTCGTAGGCCGCCACCGCCTGGTCATTCTGCGCGTTGCGCAGGCCACCGTCGAAGATGGTGCCCGCCAGCGCCGCGCCGAGCGACCACACGCGCCCCGGCGGGCCGAACCAGTTGGCCAGGCTGCCGCTGCTGGCGCCGCCCACGGCGGACAGCACCAGCGAAGGGAAATACGCCGCGCGCGCCACGCCGATGTTGGCGTTGGCCGCGGCCATGCGGCGTTCGGCGGCGGCGATGTCGGGGCGGCGCTCCAGCAGCGCCGAGGGCAGGCCCGGCGGCACCACGAGCGGGCGCATGGCGAATGCCGCGGGCGGCAACGCGAACTGCGCCGGGGCGAGGCCGAGCAGCACCGCGATGGCATGCTCGAGCTGGTTGCGCTGCACCTCCAGGTCGATCGCCTGCGCGCGCGCCGATTCCAGCGTGACCTGGGCCAGCGCCACGTCGCCCGAGGTCGCCACGCCGGCGCGGAACTGGCTCTGGGTGAGCTTGAGCGATGCCTCGTACGCGGCCAGCGTGCGGGCGTAGAGCGCCTCGAGCACGTCGGTCACGCGCAACTGGATATAGTCCTGCACCAGTTCGCCCTGGATGGTCAGGCGGGCCGCGGCAAGGTCGGCGGCGCTGGCCTGCGCGTTGTCGCGGGCGGCTTCGATGGTGCGCCGCACCTGGCCCCACAGGTCGACCTCCCAGCTGGCATCGAGGCTGGCCGAGTGCGTGTTGGACACGGTCTGGATGCCCAGCGTGTTGGTGCGCGCGCGGCCTGCCGACACGGCGGCGCCCAGGGTGGGAAACAAGCCGGCGCGCGCGCCCTGCGCCAGCGCGCGCGCCTGCCGGTATTGCGCCTCGGCCTGGCGCAGGCTCTGGTTGGCTGCGTTGGCCTGCACGACCAGTTCATTCAGGCGGGCGTCGTCGAAGCCGCTCCACCAGTCCTGGCTCAGGTCCACCGGGCGCGGCTCGGCGATCTTCCATTGGTGGTCGGGCGGCGTGGCCTCGCGAAAGGCCGCGGGCGTATCGGGCGGCGGACGCTGGTAGTCCGGGCCGACGGCGCAGCCGGCCAGCCAGGCGCAGGCCATGGCGATGCCGAGCACGCGCGTTGGAAGCGGGCGCGCGGTGATCATGCGGGGGAGCGACGTTCGGGCGTCATGGACGGGCCTTCGTGGTGATGCCGGTTTCCTGCACTGTCTAGCCTTGCCTGGCGATGTGCCGGCGGGGGCGGGGAAGCGTTCCAGGCATGCATGGAGGCGCGCCGCCGCGCATTGCCGCGAGGCTGTCCTATGGCAAGGATAGTGCGGGCCTGAAAGCGGTGTAATGCGCGGCGCATTACCGAATATTTCACTGGCTTACGCTGGTCCGCCTGGCGCGCGCTGCCAGGTGCGGCCTGGAATACATCGCGTCGGGCCGCGCGGGGGGCGGCGGCCAAGCTGTTACCGGATCTTGCCGGCAAGCCGGCCTCGGCATTGTGCGGTGCGCAAGGCCGCGCCGCCGCCGTGCCGGCGGAGGAAGCCCGGCGGACGTTTCTCGTGCGCGCAGCGGCGCCGCCGGCGCGCAGGGCGGATGCGGCACGCTGTTGTAATCTGGTGTAATCGTGCGGCGGCGCGCGCCCGCAGGTTGCATTTGCCTGGAGTGCCGCGTAGAAAGTAGGTGTCGGGCGGCGCAGCGGGAGGGCTGCGGCAAACCGGGCGGCCGGCCGGCGCACACAAGACCATCTGGACGACGAGCGGGAAGGCGTGGCCATGGAGACAGATCAAGAAAGCACACTGACCTATGCACTGCTGGCGGAGCCGGCGCGCGCCGCGATCTGCCGTGCGCTGCTGGAAGCGGGCGAGGAGGGCATGCCCGCCTTCGACCTCGCCGGCATAGCCGGGCTCAACCTGGCGCGGGCCAGCCATCATTTCCGCGAACTGACGCAGGCCGACGTGCTGGCCCTGATCATCCGCGACCGGCAGGTCATCTACGCGCTCAAGGCGCGCCGTGCCGTGCGCATGGCGCTGGAGTATCTGGACGCCAGCGGACTGTAGCCCGGGCGGGCGGCGCTGCCCCGTATAATTCCGCGCTTGCGAGCCCGCGCGGAGAGAAATCCGTGCGCGCGGCGATGGCACGGTGTGCCGTCCGGCCCCACCGATCCTGAGCTTCCCTATCCATGTCCGTCCTGGAAAACCTGTTTGCCGCCCTCGAAGAACATGGCTGGGCGGTCTCCGACGATCTGATCGGCGCCGACCTGGCATTGCGCCTGCACCGCGAGAGCAGCGCGGCGTGGGAGGCCGGGCGCTTCCATCCGGCCCGCGTAGGCCGCGCCGAGGGCATCGCGCGCGAAGCGGATATCCGCGGTGATTCGATCCTGTGGCTCGACGACGCCCCCGCCTGCCCCGCCAGGCAGGCGTTCCAGGCCTGGGCCGCCGATTTCCGCCAGACCCTGAACGGGCGTTACTTCCTCGGTCTCAAGCGCGAGGAATTCCACTTCTCGCACTATCCCGTCGGCACGGCCTACAAGAAGCACCTCGACCAGCATCGCGCGATGCGCGACCGCCAGATCTCGCTGGTGCTCTATCTCAATGCCGAATGGAGTGAATACGATGGCGGCGAGCTGGCGCTCTATTCGCCGGAGGACGACAAGATCGAGCTGCACCGCGTGCTGCCGCGCTTCGCGCGGCTGGTGGTATTTCGCAGCGACCTGGTCCCGCATGAGGTGTTGCCCTGCAACAAGACGCGCTGGGCGCTCACCGGCTGGTTTCGCACCGATGCGGCGTGAGCGCGCGCAGGCAAGCTGACCAGGCGGCCCGGCACATGGAGTGGAGCGATATCAAGATCTTCCTCGCGATCGCCCGCGCGGGCAGCCTCGGCGGCGCCGCGCGCGCGATCGGGCAGACCCAGCCGACCATGGGACGCCGGCTCAAGGCGCTGGAGGAAGCCCTGGGGCAATCGCTGTTCCAGCGCACCAGCGACGGCTTCGTGCTGACCGCCGAAGGCAGCGCCGTGTTTGCGCACGCGGAGCGCATGGAAGAAGAGGCGCTTGCCTTCGAGCGCCAGCTGTCCGGCCACGGCCGGGAGCTGGACGGCATGTTGCGCATCTCGTCGTCGGACTGGTTCGGCGTGCATATGCTCACGCCGGTGATCGCGGACTTTATCCGCTCGCATCCGCGCGTGGCGGTGGAGCTGGTGACCGACGCGCGCCTGTTCAGCCTGGCACGGCGCGAAGCCGACCTGGTGTTTCGCATCCGCGCCTTCGACGAAGCCGATGTGGTGCAGCGCAAGCTGATGCACATGGACTATGCGCTCTATGGCGCGCCCGGCGTGGCGCCGCCGCGCGCGGGCGGCGGGGAGGGCCATGCGCTGCTGACGCTCGACACCGGCTTCTCCGACCTGCCGGACGTGGCCTGGATGCGCCGCTTGCTGCCCGGCGCGCAGGTGGCCTTCGGCAGCAACAGCCGCGAGGCACAGGCGCGCCTGTGCGCGGCCGGCGCCGGGCTGGCGGTGCTGCCGTGCCTGCTGGCCGAGCGCGTGGGCGGGCTGCAGGCCATCGACCTCGGCGAGCCGCCGCCCGGCCGCGACGTATGGGTGGGCTACCACCGCGACCTGCGCCGGCTGGGCCGGCTGCGCGCTTTCCTCGATGTGGTCTTCGCACGCCTCGGCGCCGGCTAGACGCCAGACGAATGCCGGACGAATGCCGGATGGACGCTGCACGGATGCTAGAACGCAACCCGGTCGCGGCCGGCCGCCTTGGCGCGGTACAGCGCTTCGTCGGCCAGGCGCACGAGCTGGTCCGCGCCGTCTGATGCCATGCCGGCATCGACAGCCTGCGCGACCCCGATGCTCGCGCTGATGGGGATGGCCCGGCCGCCATGGCGGACGGCTTCCGAGCGGATGGCGCGGCGGATCCGCTCGGCCACCCCGATCGCGTCGGCGAATGCCGTGTCCGGCAGCAGCACCGCGAACTCCTCTCCGCCATAGCGGCCGAGCACGTCATGCTCGCGCAGGCAGGCGCCGACCCTCGCGGCGACCGCCTTGAGGACGGCGTCGCCGGCCGGGTGGCCGTGCTTGTCGTTGACTTGCTTGAAGTGGTCCAGGTCGAAGATCAGGATGCAGAGCGGCGAGCCGGACCTGCGCCAGCGCCGGAACGCTTCCCGCAGGCGGTCTTCCAGATGGCGGCGGTTGTAGAGTCCGGTCAGCGCGTCGCGTATCGCGGCCTCATGCAACGCGCCGACCGCCTCGTCGCGCGCGCGTTGCGCAATGGCCAGCTCCGTCACGTCGACGATCGTCACGCACACGGCAATGACCTCGTCGTCTTCCATGAGCGGCAGGAACTCGCAATCCTGCCGCATCCAGTCGAGATCGCAGGTGACCGGCAGGTCATGCGGGAAGCGGAACAGGTAAGGGCGGTGCTCCCACGAGGTGAAGGCGCTGATCTTCAGCAGGAACACCGAATCGAGCGTATGCGTGAGCCAGCCTGCGGGCAATTCGGGAAACAGTTCGAGCAGCGGCCGGTGCAAGGCGGCCGCGGCGCTGACGCCGCTGCGGTCCGCCATGAAGAGGTTCCAGAGCACGATGCGGTATTCCCGGTCCAGCACGAAGACGCCGCAGCCCATGCGCGCCAGCGCCAGTTCGTGAAGCCGCGCATGCGCGGCGGAGTCGAGGGACATGTCAGGGGCTCCAGACACTGCAAGGCAAAAACTGCAAGGCGAAGACCGCGGAGCCGGGTTCCGGGTCCCGCGGGGACTGCTAGAGAGCTAGAGACGGGCCAGCACCTCGTCGAGGGCCGTGCACAGCCGCTCGATCGCGCCCTGCGCCAGCATGGCGACCAGGGTCGCCTTGAAGCCGCCGTCCCCGATGCGGATGCTGAGCTCGAGCAGCAGCGCCTGGCCCAAGGCCGGATTGCCGGGCTTGTGCGCGGCGCCGAAGATCTGCTCCGCATCGATCTCGCGCGGCACGGAGAAGGTCGGCCTGCGGCCGAGCTGCGCGAGCAGGCCGGATACGCAGGCGCCAGCGAACACATTCGCGATTTCGAGCAGCAGGCCTCGCGACGCCATTTCCGCGCCGCCTTCGGCAGCCATGTCCTTGCCTGCGTAGACGGCTTCGCACAGCGCGCGCGCCGTCGTGGTCGAAGAACACCATGGTCTCGCCGGCGATATCCGAGCGGAAGCTCTGGCGGAAGGCGGCCACGTCGGGCATCTCGCCCAGCAACCGCGCGATTTCGTCCCTGAGCTGCTGCGGATCGACCAGGCAGATGCGCGGGATCGACAGCGTCACGACGCAGCCCAGCAGGCGCGCAAGCATCGCCCCCGCCGTGCCCATGCCGATATTCGCGATCTCCTGCAGAGCGTCGCAGCGGTCTTCGCCAAGGGTGGCGCGCGGGCCAGGAGCCGGCTGCGCCCTGATGAGCAGCTTGCGCGCAAGGGTGGCGTCGTCGCAGACGAGGTCAGGGCGTGCCATGAATTTCCTCCGATCAGTGTGGTGTCCGCCSGACGAGGATCCGTCTCGCTGGCAGCCCGGGGGCGGCTGCGCGCAGCTATTCGTCATGCTGTCCTGCCGGCGGGAGTCACATCGGGAATGCATGGTGAGAAAGCCGGCCGGATGGCATTCGGGTTAGCGAATGGCGGTGACATCCGGGTATCTGGAAGCTGTCCTCAATTAAACGGCGATGGACGCAAAGAGTAAAGCGGCCTTCCGATTCGGATTCTTATCGATGCCTTGATGCGAGGGATGCAATGCATTCATCCTCTTGCGGTCCCAATGAATCGGATAACTCTTATTTAATTCCTATTCACTTCGACGTGCTTCGGCAAGGATTCCCGGCGGGCGCCGGATGGAGCGGGGGCGGATGATTCGGCGGGATTTCACCAGATTTCCGCGCGTAGTGGCGGAAATCGACGGCGGGACGGCGTTCGGGGGCGCCTGGAAGATGGTCGGCTGCTTGACGGTGAGGATGTGATTATTCTTAATAATTCTTATCGGAATTCAAGGCGCGAAGTGGCATGTTGGCGGCGGATAATCCGAAGGCGAAATACCTTTATCCAGGAAATGGATGGCATATTCGCCCCTGTTCTGCCAATTGCCGTTCCCTCCAGGCCACGGCCCGGCCGCGACGTGTTGCGCGGCCGGGCCGGAATGGTTTAGCCCCGCGCGATTTCCACCACGAGCTTTCCCTTGGCCGCACGCGTCTCGATGGCGTGGTGTGCCTCGATGGCATTGTCCAGGTGGAAGCGGCGCGGATCCAGTTGCACGGTGAGCTTGCCGGCATCGGCGAGAAGGGTGGCCTCCCGCAGGATCTCGCCATGGTGTGCGCGGCCCTTGCCGGTCAGGAGCGGGATCAGGGTGAACACACCCGAGTAAGTCGCGGCGCGGAACGACAGCGGCGCCAGCTTGTGCGTCCCCCAGCCCAGGCAGCTCACCACATGGCCGCCATAGGTGCGTGCGGCGAGGAAGGCGTTGTCCAGCACCTCGCCGCCAACCGTGTCGTACACCACGTCGAAGCCTGCGCCGCCGGTGTGCTGCTCGACGTACTGCTCGACCGTGGTCGTGGCGAAGTCGATTGCGGTGGCGCCATAGCCCTCGATCGTTGCCTTGTGCCCGGCCGAGCCGGTGGCGTAGACCTGCGCACCGAGCGCGCGGGCGATCTGCACCGCGACATGGCCGACGCCGCCGGCGCCGCCGTGCACCAGCACCTTCTGTCCGGGCTGCACGTTGGCCCGGTCGACCAGGCCCTCCCACGCGGTGATGAAGATCAGCGGCAGCGCGGCGGCTTCGCGCATCGAGAAACCGGCGGGCTTGGGTGCGAGCAGGTCGGCGTCGACCGCGGCATACTCGGCCAGCGAACCTTGCACGCCGCCCACGCCGCCGGTCATGCCGTAGACCTCGTCGCCGGGCGCGAAGCAGGACACGCCCGGGCCCACGGCCTCCACCACGCCGGCCAGGTCGATGCCGAGCACGGCGGGCAGCGGCTGACGCGCATGCGCCGCATTGCCGGCGCGGATCTTGGTGTCGAGCGGGTTGACCCCGCTGGCCAGGATGCGCACCAGAACCTGGCCGGGACCAGCCTGCGGCACGGGAAGCTGGACGGACTTGAAGGGCGCGCCTGCGGTTTCGACGATCAGGGCCTGCATGGAGGCTTGCGGCATGGTGAACTCCCGGTAGGAATTGGGTTGAGTCGGATTGAGTCGGGCTGGGTTGGTATCACCATTGTTGTTCATGCGAAAACGAAGATAAATCWACTTGTTCGCATGATATTCATTCATTTGTGCATGACGACATGACCGGGCCGCGCTGATGTGCCTTCAGGACCGCGCTTCCGTGCACGTATCAGAGGGGCGCTGCGGGTGCGCTGTTGCCCGGCGCCCGCGGCGGCGGATCCGGCACCCGGATCGCCGGCAAGCGTAAGCGCATCATGGATGCGCGCGGGCACTGCAGTCGCGCAAGGGGCAGGCCGCCATGCGTCGATTCGGGAGGCGAGCGCCGAGCGCCAGGCATTGCCATGCGCTCAGCGCTCGCTGATGGGGCTGATGGGGCTGATGGGGTTGATGGGGCTGATGGGACTTGTCGGGCTTGTCAGACTTTGGCAGCAGCGGCCGGGGGCGAGCGGAACGCGATTCCGAATCGATTGAACGCGTTCATCAAACCGATCGCATAGGTGAGGTCGGCCAGTTCCTTCTCGCTGAACCCGGCAGCAGCGGCTTCGTAGTCGGCATCGGGAACGCCGGTTTCGGCCACACGCGTCACGGTCTCGGCCCAGGCGAGCGCGGTGCGTTCGCGGGCACTGAATACCTCGCCCGCGTCGCGCCACACCGGTACCAGTACGAGCTTGTCTGCCGCCAGGCCAGACTTGAGCAGATCGCGGGAATGCATGTCGATGCAGAATGCACAGCCATTCATTTGCGAAACCCGCAGATACACAAGATCGACCAGTTCCTTCGGCAGGCTGCTTTTCTGAAGCGTGAGGTACACCCCTCCGAACGCCTTGTAAGCTTCGGGCGAGGCCTTGGTGTAGTCGATACGATGAATCATGACGAATCCTTGTTTGGCTGTTGAAGGACTCTATCGTGTTGCATCCTGGCCTACGCCAGAAGATCCATGATCCGGCTTGCGCACTGGACCATGATTGCCGCCGGGGACGGCGACTGCCAGCGTCATAGCAGCTGCAAGATACGCCTTCCGAGATTCTCGGCGGTGCCCTGGGAGTCGATGTTCGTGAAATTGAGAAGCAAGGCCGAGGCTCCGTCACTGTCCCTCGCACCGTCCCGCGCACCGTCCCTCGTCCAGTTCGTCAATGCTTCCCCGTACAGGCCCGCTGCCCGCATGCGCGCTGCAAGCCGGCGATCCGACTGCTGGCCTTGCAGCCGCAAGATCAGGTGCATTCCTCCAGGCTGTGAATCGATTCGCATGGTTTTCCCCAGCACGCTTTCCAGGCCTGCTGCCGTCGCTTCCCGACGCTCGGCATAGAGCTTGCGCATCCGCTGGATATGGCGCGCGAAGTGCCCCTCCGCCATGAAGGCCGTGACAATCGCTTGCGTCAGCCCGGGACTGCCCCCTGCAAAGGCCTGGGTGATTTGCTCGAACCGCTCGACCTGCGCTTCCGGCACGACGAGATAGGCAAGCCGGATGCTCGGGAAAAGCACCTTGCTGAAGGTGCCGGCATAGAGCACTCGCCCGTCACGGTCCAGGCTCTTCAGCGCAGACAGCGGACGGCTGACATACCGGTACTCGCCGTCGTAATCGTCTTCAATGATCCATGCATTGTTTTGCGTCGCCCAGTCCAGCAGCGCCAGGCGCCGGGGTAGCGACAGAGACACGCACAGCGGACTCTGATGAGCAGGTGTGACCACAGCCGCGCGCGCCCGGGGCGCCAACGCGATGCCATCGGCAATGACCACGCCCTCCCGGTCTACCGGCACCGGGACCGCCGCAATATGCATATGCCCCAATAGCTCCCGCGTCGGCGGGTATCCGGGATTTTCGAGCCATACGTGATCTCCCGCCTTCAGTAATGCATGGGCAATCAGCTCGATGGTGTTGCGATATCCCGATGTCACGAATATCTGAGACGGGGAGCAGTCAATTCCGCGCGAAACCTGCAGGTATGCGGCAATCCCGGCGCGCAGCTCCTGCAAGCCATATACGGAGGGATGGGCCATGTCGGATGGTTGCATGGCACGTACACACCGCGCGCCCAGGCGCGCCCAGATCTTGCGGGGAAACGCATCCAGGGCAGGCAAGCCCATTTGGAACGGCAAGATCGAATCCGGACGAAAGCTGGCCGCAGCAATGGCGCTGCCGGGCCGGGGCAGGGTGCTCGCAACTGGCGTTCGCGGCTCGAGGCCCGGCGTCACGATGGTCCCCGCCTGGCCGCGCGCCTGAATGTACCCCTCGGCTGCCAGCAATGAATAGGCCGCCTCGATGGTGCCTCTCGCTAAACCCAGCTCCTTGGTCAGCGCGCGTGCCGAGGGTACCCGGTCACCCGGCTTCAACACGCCACTATTGATCGCGCCGCGAAACCGGTCGTAGATCTGTCGGTAGAAGGGTGCGGCCGCAGTTGGATCCAACGGCGGAATACTACTGGTTTTCGCGACGGTCATGGACCAGTCCATTTTTGCGGCTGTTTGAAAATGACTATACCATGATGAGCGGCGAGGAAAGCTCGAGGCAAATGCGCGCGACATGCGTGCGGCGATCCCAGAAAGGCGATCCCAAGAAGGCGAACCCATTTGACCTCCCGTCCTCACGCGCGCCCCCATTCAGCGGTTCATGCCTTACCCGGCTTCTGCCGGAAGGAGGCACGTCATCTGCCTGTGCCACCGCCAGCCTGCCAACAACAATCATGGATCAGTCGCAATTTCCGTTCATGGCCCTTGGGTGCGGGTCATGAGCTTGGTAAATTGAAGGCTCCTCCCAGGCATCGGATCGGCAGGTACAACCAGCATATTTCCCTCCGTTTTAGCTTTAATCCATACGCGGCCCTTTATCCGCCCCCAAGGAAATCCAGGTGATATGACGATACGTTCAATCAAGACCATCGCCGTCTTTTGCGGATCGAACTACGGCGCATCGGACGAGTTCGCCGACGGAGCGCGAGCGCTCGGACGGGCACTGGGAACGGCGGGCATAACAGTCGTCTATGGCGGCTCGGCAAGGGGCCTGATGGGTATCGTCGCGGATGCCGCCCTGGCTTCCGGTGGCAAGGTCCATGGCGTGATAACCGAAAGCCTGCACCAGCGCGGCCATTCGCATCCCGGCCTGACCAGGCATGAAATCACGCCGACCCTGCGTAGCCGAAAGGAACGCATGGTCGTGCTTGCCGATGCATTCATCGCCCTGCCGGGAGGCATCGGGACGATCGAGGAACTGATGGAGGTGTGGAGCATGAACCAGCTCGCGGAGATCGACAAACCTGTCGGCCTGTTGGACTCCGCCGGCTTTTTCGCGCCGTTTCTGGGGTTTATCGACCATATGGTCGACACCAAATTCCTGCCGGCGGCGCATCGGCATTCGATATCGGTGGATGCGGACGCGAGCGCCTTGATCGGCAAGCTGCGCGGCTATGCACGTGTCGATGGACCTAAATGGCTATAGCGCCGGACGGTGTCTGCAATGACGACGTCTCGCGTTTCCATGGCGATGCTCCTTCCTTCCCGTCCTGTGGATGCCCCGATCCACCAGGGCTGCCGGGCGCATCGAATCCTGGTACGGTGCACCCGGCGCATCCACGATCAATTGGCGGCTGAACGCGTCACTCGGACGGGAATGGATTTGTACGAGGGCGTGCCGCTTTCCTTGTCGATGTAGTCGAGCGGTACCAGGACGTTCGCCTCCGGATAGTAAGCGGCCACGGATCCGCGCGCGATGCCGTAGGCAATCGCCGTGATGTTCTCGAGCCGGAGCCGTCGGTCCGAGACGATGGTCTCGATGTCTACCAGGTCCCCGTGTTCGATCCCATGCGAGGCCAGGTCGGCCTCGTTCATGAACAGGACGTCGCGGCGGCCGAACACACCACGATAACGATCATCCAGGGCGTAGATGGTTGTGTTGTACTGGTCGTGGCTGCGGATCGTGATCAGGCGCAGGACGTTTTCACCTCCCAGGACCTCGGCGTCCTCGTGCACGCCGGCGTACACGGAGAACTCGGCCTTTCCTGAAGGCGTATGCCACTTGCGCTCGGTCGGCGGCAATGGCAGGCGGAATCCGCCCGGCATCCGGATGCGCTCATTGAAGGCTTCGAACCCGGGGATGCTCCTGTCGATCAGGTCACGGATCTTGTCATAGTCGGCGATCAGCTCCAGCCAGGGGACCTTGCTGTCCGGCAGGGTTGCGTGCGCGATGCTGGCAACGATTGCCGGCTCGGAGCGCAAGTGCTCGGAAGCCGGGGTGAGCTTGCCGGCCGACGCATGGACCATCGACATCGAGTCTTCGACCGTGACCGATTGCGGGCCGCTCTGCTGCACATCGAGTTCGGTACGCCCGAGGCAAGGGAAGATATAGGTTTCCTTCGCCACCAGGAGGTGCGTGCGATTGAGCTTGGTGCCGACGTGCACGCTCAGGTCGAGCTTGGCCATCGCGGGCAGGGATTGCTCGGGATCCGGCAGCGCGACGGCGAAGTTCCCGCCCAGGCAGATCAGGGCCTTCGAGGAACCCCTGATCATCGCCTCGATGGCGTTGACGGCATCGTGCCCGTGTTCGCGGGGAAGCTGGAAGCCGAAGATGCCTTCGAGCCGCTCGAGAAAGTCCGCCGACGGCTTCTCCGTGATGCCGACCGTGCGGTTTCCCTGGACGTTGGAGTGGCCGCGCAGCGGGCATATGCCGGCGCCGGGCTTGCCGAAGTTGCCGCGCAGCAGCAGCAGGTCGGCGATCAGGCGAACATTGGCCGTGCCCTTGTTATGCTGGGTGACGCCCATGCCGTACGTGACAATCGCGGCATTCGACTTCGCATAGGCGATGGCCACCTGTTCGAGATCGGCTTGCAATAGTCCGCTCGCTTTTTCGATGTCCTCCCATGTCGTGGCTTGCAGATCGGCCGCGAAGGCGTCGAAGCCGACCGTGTGCGTGGCGATGAATTCGCGGTCAAGGACGTTACCCTGTTCCGCATCCAGCGCCAGCAGCGACTTCATGATGCCCTTGAGTGCGGCCGCGTCGCCGCCGGCGTTGACCTGGAAATAGGTCGAGGCGATCCGGGTCGAGCCGTAGGTGGCCATCTCAAGCCAGTTCTGCGGATCGGCGAAGCGCTCGAGGGCGCGTTCGCGTAGCGGATTGAAGACGATGATCGGTACGTTGCGACGTGACGCTTCGTGCAGCGTGCCCATCATCCGCGGATGATTCGTGCCGGGATTGTGCCCGATCGAGATGATGAGGTCGCACGTGTCGAAGTCTTCGAGCGACACCGTGCCTTTGCCGATGCCGATCGATTGCGGCAGCCCGATGCTGGTCGGCTCGTGGCACATGTTCGAGCAGTCAGGGAAATTGTTCGTGCCATATTCCCGCACAAAGAGCTGGTACAGGAAGGCGGCCTCGTTCGAGGCCCTGCCGGACGTATAGAACTCCACCTGGTCTGGCGACAACCCGCGCAGGATCTGCCCGATCCGGCCGAACGCCTCATCCCACTCGACTGCCCGGAATTTGTCCGTGGCGCGGTCGTAGACAAGCGGATGCGTCAGGCGGCCCATGTCCTCCAGCTCGAAATCCGAGCGCTGCAGCAGCGATGCCACGGTGTTGTTCTCGAAGAACTCCGGGCGCACGCGCTTGGTCGTCGCCTCCCAGGTGACGGCCTTCGCGCCGTTCTCGCAGAACTGGAAATTGGAACGGTGTTCCTTGTCGGGCCAGGCGCAGCCCGGGCAATCGAAGCCGTCCGGCTGATTGGTCCGGAGCAGCGTGATCGGGGCCTTGATGGTTTCCATCTGCAGCCGGATGGCCTGGGCCGTCGCCCGCAGCGCTCCCCAGCCGCCGGCAGGGCCTTCGTATTCCCTGATACCGGGCACTTCGCGTCGATTGGTCATTTGATGAACTCCATGGATGAAAACGGCGGCACCATGCACTCGGGTCAAGCTGACGCTTCTCGCTGGCTCCTATGCGGCGGACTTCCTCGGCTTTGAGCCGGCACGGCGCTCTGGCGCCTGCTCCAGGGACGGCGTGCCATCGGGGGGCGGGGCATCCTTTGCGCTGTCCTTTGCCTTAGGCTTGGCCGGGAGCTTGTCGAACCGTACCGCCGCGCTGTCCGTGTCGTAGTCGATCCTCGCCTTGTCGCCCGGCTTCAGCGCGTCACCGAGGATCTCCTTGGCGAGACGCGTTTCGATGACCTGGCGAATCTGGCGTTTCAGTTCGCGCGCGCCGAACTCGGGCTGGTAGCCGACTTCGACCAGGTGCTCGACGAGCGCGTCGCCGAAGCTGAGCGTGATGTCCTGTGCCGCCGCCGTGCGCACGATGCGATCGAGCTGGATCTGCACGATCGCGCGGATGTTCTCCTTGCCAAGCGCATGGAAGACGATGATCTCGTCGATGCGGTTCAGGAACTCCGGACGGAAGTGCCCCTTCAGCACGCCCATCAGTGCCGCGCGGACTTCCTTGTCGGATTTTCGCTTGGCCTCGGGCTGCGCCAGGTTATCCATGATGATGGCGGAGCCGAGGTTGCTGGTGGCGATCAGGATCGTGTTGCTGAAGTCGACCACGCGGCCTTTGCCATCGGTGAGGCGACCATCGTCGAACACCTGCAACAGGACGTTGTAGACGTCGGGGTGCGCCTTCTCGATCTCGTCGAGCAGGATCACGCTGTAGGGACGTCGCCGCACGCGTTCGGTCAGCTGGCCGCCCTCCTCGTAGCCCACGTAGCCCGGCGGCGCCCCGATCAGGCGCGCCACCGCGTGACGCTCCATGTATTCGGACATGTCGATGCGGATGATCGCCTGCTCATCGCCAAACACGGTTTCGGCCAGGGCCTTGGCGAGCTCCGTCTTGCCGACGCCGGTGGGCCCCAGGAACAGCAGGGTCGCGATCGGTCTGTGCGTCTGGCCGAGGCCCGCGCGCGACAGGCGTACCGCGTCGCTCACCGCGACCACGGCATCCTCCTGGCCAACCACGCGCTCACGCAGCTTTGCCTCCATGCCAAGCAGCTTCTGCCGCTCTTCCTGCGTGAGTTCCGCGACCGGAATGCCGGTAAGGCGAGATACGACCTCAGCCACCGTCGCCACCGTTACCTCGAGCGTCTCCGAGCCCGTCTTTCGCTGCCACGCCTCCATCGCCTCGTCGAGCTGCTTCTGCTTCTCGCCGATGCGTTCCTCGAAGCGCTTCGCCTCGTCGAAACGCTTGCGCGAGGCGGCATAGTCCTGCTCGCGCTTGAGCTGCGCGGCTTCCGCTTCCAGTTCCAGGATCGCGGCCGGACGGGAGGTCGCGCCGATCCGCACGCGTGCCGCGGCCTGGTCGATCAGGTCGATCGCCTTGTCGGGCAGGAAGCGTGACGTGATGTAGCGATCCGCGAACTCGGCCGCCGCGACAAAGGCATCGTCGGAGAAGGTCACCTGGTGATGTGCCTCCAGCTTGTCACGCAGGCCACGCAGGATCACGATGGTCTGCTCGACGCTCGGCTCCGGCACGAGCACGGGTTGAAAGCGGCGCTCGAGTGCCGCATCCTTTTCGATGTACTTCTGGTACTCGCTCAGTGTCGTTGCACCGATCAGGCTGAGCTCGCCGCGCGCCAGCGCAGGCTTGAGCACATTGGCGATGTCGAGGCCTCCCTCGCCCCCGCCCTGGCCAGCCCCGACGATCGTGTGCAACTCGTCCACGAACAGGATCAGCGAGTCCCGGCTGGCCGTGACCTCGTCGATCAGGTTCTTTGCGCGCTCCTCGAATTCGCCGCGGTACTTCGCGCCCGCAACCATCGCATTGATGTTCAGTTCGACGAGCCGCTTGTCACGCAGGACTTCCGGCACGTCGCCGTTGACGATCCGCTGCGCGAGTCCTTCGACGATCGCTGTCTTGCCAACGCCCGGCTCGCCGATCAGCACGGGATTGTTCTTCTTGCGCCGGGCAAGCACCTCGATCGTGCTCTCGATCTCCTGTGCGCGGCCCAGCACCGGATCGAGCTTGCCCTGGCGCGCCATCGCGGTGAGGTCGCGCCCGAACTTGTCGAGGTTGGGCGTGCCCGTGCCGCCTTCGATGCGACCGTCCTCCGCGCCTTTTCCCACCACCTTGACGACCTTCTGGCGCAAGGCTTCCGGTGTCACGCCATATTTCTTGAGGAGGGCTCCCGCGATGCTCTCGGGCACGGCGGCAAGGCCAATCAGCAGATGCTCGGGCCCGACGTACGAGTGACCCAGTTCGCGCGACGCCTGGAAGGCAAACTGAAAGGCCTTCTTCAGGCGCGGCGAGATCGTCATCCGGTCGAGTGGCGCATCGGGGTCCGCTTCCCCCGTGCGCGCGTGCTCGTCAATATAGGTCTTGATGTCTTCGGACGAGATCTTGAGCTCCTTGAGCAGTGCGCCGGCAATGTCGTTCTCGGCAAGCACATAGAGGAGATGCTCCGTGTCGAGCTCGGCGCGGCGTAACTCGTGCGCCTTCTCCGCCGCGCGCTGCAACAGCTCGATCGTCTGCTCGCTGAAGGCGTCCGTGGCATCGACGGACTCGCGCGGCACCTCGGTGGAGAAGGAGCCTGCATCGTCGGTCTCGCCGCCCAGGCCACCGAACAGGTGTGACATCCCGCCTCCACCGTTCAGGAGGGAGTCGAACGGATTCATCATGTCCTGATGCCGCAGCATCTGGCGGTAGTGATAGTCGCAGATCGAGAGCGTGCGGCGCTCGCCGTTCTCCGTCACGGTGACACGGGCAACCGCGGGGCGTGCATTACAGATGTCGCAGAGGACTGGCATGGCGTGAAGATCCCTGTTGTGAAGATCCCTGTTGGTCGAAGCGTTCAGACTGTTCGATTCGGATGCGGCATGGCAGCCGGGCGTTGCCGGACATGCGAGGCCGGGGACGCCGGGGACACCGGAAGCGTCCGGCCGTCGACTGATGTTTCTGCCTCTGATGCCGCGGCGCGTTTCCGACTTCGTCGCGGCAGTCTCGTGCGTCGAGAACCAGGCGCTCTCCGGAAAGCCGGCACGACAGAGTTCAGCCTTTGGCTAACATAGTTGATGGCCAGGCTGGCGAAAAGATACAGTTGAAAACGATCTGCGCAAGTCGGCTGCGCGGTCCCTCTTTCCCGGCTTTTCCGCTGAACGGAAAGCGGGTGAAACACGATCTGCGGGGAAGCGCCCGACCTTGCGAAGGCGAGCGTCATCGGCCTTTGCCTGCCCGCGGGCTGCCAGCGGCGGACTCTGGTGCGGCGGCAGTTGCCCCGAATCCCGTGCGCGCGGCGAGCATCGTTTAGAGCACAGCGGGAGCGGTTCGCGCAAGCCGATGCGGGAGAAGCCTTGCTGTGCTCTTGCCGAGCCCGGGACGTTCATCGAGAATGATCGGGCAACAAGGCGACGCCACGCTCGGGCGGCACACCCGAGGCAGCGGCGGAAAGAAGGGAACACAAGACACGCGACGAAGACGGCATGACGATTCGACGCGTAGCGGCCAGCCAAAGGAAGCCTTCAAATGAATAATCTTCGTCGGGAGCTCGCGCCAATCTCTGAGGGAGCGTGGGAGCAGATCGAGCAGGAAGCATCTCGCACCCTCAAGCGCTACTTCGCGGCTCGGCGCGTTGTGGATCTGGTCGGACCGAAGGGTCTCGGGTTTTCCGCGGTCGGTACCGGCCAGGTACGGCAAATCGAGTCGCCAGGCGATGGTATCGAAGCCGTCCAACGCGATGTGCGGGCCCTGGTGGAGCTACGGGTCCCGTTTGATCTGTCCCGCCTGGAGATGGATAGTGTCGAACGAGGGTCGAGCAATCCCGACCTGCAGCCACTGAAGGATGCGGCTCGCAAACTCGCGCATGCGGAGGATCGCATTGTCTTCGAAGGCTATGCGGCGGCCGGGATCCAGGGGATTTCCCAGGGTGCCAGCAATGTCGCACAGGCCCTTCCGCCCGATGTCGGCGGGTATCCGGCCGCGGTGGCGCAAGCGCTGGACCAGTTGCGCCGTGCCGGTGTCGATGGCCCCTACAGATTGCTTCTGGGTGACAAGCCATTCACGGACGTCGGCGGGGCCACCGACAATGGCTATCCCGTCCTGCGGGACCTTCGCCAGCTTGTAGACGGCGAGATCATCTGGGCGCCGGCAATGGAAGGCGGCATGGTGCTCACCGGGCGGGGCGGCGATTTCGAACTGCACATTGGCCAGGACGTTTCCATCGGCTACCTTGACCATTCCGAGGCTACCATTCGATTGTATCTGCAGGAAACCCTCACGTTTCTCATGTTGACTGCAGAGGCGGCCGTGATGCTTGAACGTGCCGGGCGGTAGATGGCCGGCCATGCGCCCGGATCGTCCGCCAGCCAACTTATGCAAAGGGCGGCTGCCGTTCCAAGGCAATGTTCGGACCGCCTTTCTGAAATTCACGATGCCACCTGAACCCAAAGTATAGGTAACGATGAGCGATAATTGAGCGGCGCCTATCGTTCCGTTATCGCTGGAATTCGACATGGAAAACACTCGAAAAAATGCCTGACATCATCCCCGAACAGCAAGCCGTGTGTAGTCCGATCACCCGTAGCGCGATCTTTATCGTCGCGGTCCTGTCAGCAGGCGATGACAGCGCAGATGCCGTGCGCGCGTTGTGCGCGGATATCGGCGCGCTCGTTCGTGCCGTGGGAAAGCGGGTCCCCGGCGGAAACCTCTCGTGTGTCTGCGGATTTGGTTCGGATGCCTGGGACAAGCTGTTCGGCGCCCCCCGCCCGGCCGGCTTGCACGCCTTCCGGGAATTCGGCGCCGGCGATCGCCGCGCCATGGCGACGCCGGGTGACCTGCTCCTGCATATTCGCGCCGAGCACATGGATCTGTGCTTCGAACTCGCAACGCAGCTGATGAGCCGGCTTGGCGCGGCCGTGTCGGTGGTTGACGAGGTGCATGGCTTTCGCTACTTCGACATGCGAAGCATGGTCGGTTTTGTCGACGGCACCGAGAACCCGACCGGAGCCGAATCCATTCGTTTCACGATCATCGGTGACGAGGACCCTTCGTTCGCCGGGGGCAGCTATGTGATGGTGCAGAAGTATCTGCACGACATGGCTGGCTGGAACAAGCTGCCCGTCGAGACGCAAGAGCGAATCATCGGCCGCACGAAGCTGTCCGACATCGAACTCGATGAGGCGGTCAAGCCGTCGTCGTCGCATAGTTCGCTCACCACCCTCGAGGAGAACGGAGAGGAGGTGAAGATCTTGCGCGACAACATGCCTTTCGGGCAGCCGGGCAAAGGCGAATTCGGTACGTTCTTCATCGGATACGCCCGTTCGCCCAGGCCGCTGGAACAGATGCTCGAGAACATGTTCGTGGGGCGGCCGCCGGGCAACTATGACAGGTTGCTTGACTTCAGCAGGGCAGTCACCGGCGGCTTGTTCTTCATTCCATCGGCAACGCTGCTGGAGGACCTTGCCGAGCGTCACCCGGATTCCATTCAAGCCGACGGTGGAGGTCACGATTCGATTTTGTCGTCCGAGGCGCAAGGCCATGACGGCTCGCTGAAGATCGGTTCGCTAAAGGCAGCCTCGGAAGCCGATTGACCTGGTTCGACATGCCCGGGAAGATCGCCTACGTGAACTGATACGGCCGCACCGGCAGCGTTTCCGGCGGCAGCTCGCGATCGCAAAGCTCGAGAACAGATCGCTCGATATTGCGCGTCATCGCATCGAGCGCCAGCGCGTTCGGTGCAAGTCCGAATGGTTCGGCGACTTCGCTTGCGATCGCTTCCAGTGCGATCAGCGTGTAGGAGATAAAGACGCATAGCAATGGCGTGAAAAGCTCGGTCGAGTCGACCAGGCCGAAGGGAAGCATCACGCAATAGGCATAGACGGTTCGATGCAGCAGCACGTTATAGGCAAACGGGATCTGCGTGGAGATGATCCGCTCGCAGCCCCCGAGCACGCCGCCCAGCTCGTTGATCTGCTGGTCGAGTATCCAGCGTGTGCTGTCGGTTGCGGCGACTTGTCCCTGGCAGCCGGCGAGGCCGCGGCGAATGTCGTTCAGCAAAGCCATCGGCTTGTAGCATTTCCCCTGCAACGCCGCCATCTGGTCGGGGCCGAGGTAGCGGCGCAGGTCCTCTGTCGGGTCAGTCATGCGCAAGCGATGCTTGAGCGCATAGGCGAATGCAATCAGCATATTGGTGATCCGGGTACGATCCGCGGCAGGCAGGTTCTCCGGGAGGTAGCAGAGCATCTGCGATGTGAGCGCCCGCGATGCAATCAGCAGACTGCCCCATAGATGGCGAGCCTCGTTGAAGCGGGCGTAGCTGGCGTTGTTGCGAAACGCGAGGAAGATGGCCAGTGCCAGGCCGAACAGCGTGAACGGTGCCGTATTGAGCGGAATCTTCTCGCCGAATATCCGGCCATGCGTGAACACCGCCAGGCTGCTGACAGCCCCGATGAAAACCAGTTGGGGAAGGATGGTCTGCAATACCGAACCGTTCCAGGCGAACAGCATCAGGAACCAGTTTTGCCTCGGCCTCACGATCATGGCGTCGTTTCCCCGACATTGGCGTGGCCGGGGCTGGCGTCGCCTTCCCGCACCTTGCCCCGGAAGACCCGGTACTGAAGTGCGTTATAGACCAGGATGATCGGTAACACAACGATGGTGCCAACCGGCGCGAAGCGCTGGCTGGACGGGCTGGAACAGGCTTCCCGGATCGTCAGCGACGAGGCCGATCCGGGCCGCCGCCAACCTTTGAAGGCAGATATTGATCGCCTCGGTCGCGCCCGCGTTTGTCACGTTCCGGAGCATCAAAGCCGGCTGACGTCCACCGGGGAGGACATGGCGATCGGCTTCGAATGCTCGCAACGCCTGCATTCGTCACCCGTCGCTTGCGCGTTGCAGGTCGACGAAATAGCCGGACTGCGGCCGGCTCACCAGCAGGCCGCGGCTTTCCAGCAGCAGGTAGGCGTGAAGCACCGTGGTAATGCTGATCCGGTGTTGCCGGCTAGCCTGCCGCACGGAAGGCAATCGTCCGCCGTGCCGGTAGACACCTTGCCGGATCAGCCGCTCGATATCGTCGGCGAACCTCTCGTAGAGCTTCATCGGACGCTCCTCCCGGCCGGATCGGCGCCAGGTGCATCGCGGTAGCGGAAGCCTCGATCGTGCGCTTGCGGCGGCACGGCCGGACTGCATGAATCGGGTCTGGTGGCGCTGTTGCCGGGCAGCGCAACTATGTCGGGTCGTCCGCGGCGCAAGCCGGCGACAAGGTGGAGGCAGACTTCGCGTATCTTCCCTGGTTCGTCTTTCACGACGGTAGCTCCGATCAATGCGCGTCGCCGGGCCTTGGGGACTGGAACTGGCTGCGCGTCATTTTGTTGAAAGGAAGAGTAGGGGCGAAGCTGTATTGCCAGGAGGCACACATGAGCGTGCCGAAAAAGAGTACAGATTCAATCCTGTGCCAATATCTGGAAAGCTGTACTTGAAGTCGCTGGCATGTGCCGAAACCGGCGCATCGCGGGGTTGCGCTGGGAGGGCGCGCCGGCCGCGCCCGCGCGGTGAGGGTGCGGCTGCGATTGCCCGGGAACCGGGGAAAAGGTGAGCGGACTCGCGTAAGTCCGTCGGCCGTGACCTGCCGAGGCGGCCCGCCCGGAGCACTGGTCGCTGCCTGATTCGCTCGCGCATCGACAGCATCAAGGGTAAACACGTATCAAGTCGCTGACTTGAAAACGTAAACCCCCGTCCCTATAATTAGCACTCGTTGGGTTAGAGTGCTAACAGCCCTCTCTCAGCCTTCCGATTCTGCTGGCAGCCAGCTAAAGCGGCCAGTTCTTGTGAACGTAAAATCACTTTTTGTACCAAGGAGTCCGTATGAATCTGCGTCCTTTGCACGACCGCGTGATCGTCAAGCGTCTGGACAATGAAACCAAGACCGCTTCCGGCATCGTGATTCCCGACAATGCTGCCGAAAAGCCTGATCAAGGTGAAGTGCTCGCCGTGGGCCCCGGCAAGAAGGATGACAAGGGCGCTTCGATCGCTCTCGACGTCAAGGTGGGTGACCGCGTGCTGTTCGGCAAGTATGCCGGCCAGGCCGTGAAGGTGGATGGCCAGGAACTGCTGGTCATGCGCGAAGAAGACATCATGGCCGTGGTGAACAAGTAATCCACGCCACCCCCCGTACAGATTTAGGAGATTCAGAACATGGCAGCTAAAGACGTAGTGTTCGGCGACGCCGCCCGTGCCAAGATGGTCGAAGGCGTGAACATTCTCGCCAACGCAGTGAAGGTGACCCTGGGCCCGAAGGGCCGCAACGTGGTGCTGGAGCGTAGCTTCGGCGGCCCGACCGTGACCAAGGACGGCGTGTCCGTGGCCAAGGAAATCGAACTGAAGGACAAGCTGCAGAACATGGGCGCGCAGATGGTCAAGGAAGTGGCTTCCAAGACCAGCGACAACGCCGGTGACGGTACCACCACCGCAACCGTGCTGGCCCAGTCGATCGTGCGCGAAGGCATGAAGTACGTTGCCGCCGGCATGAACCCGATGGACCTGAAGCGCGGCATCGACAAGGCTGTGGTGAACGCGGTCGAAGAGCTGAAGAAGCTGACCAAGACCACCACCACCAGCAAGGAAATCGCCCAGGTCGGCTCGATCTCCGCCAACAGCGACGAAGTGATCGGCAACCTGATCGCTGAAGCGATGGACAAGGTCGGCAAGGAAGGCGTGATCACCGTGGAAGACGGCAAGTCGCTGGCCGACGAGCTGGAAGTCGTGGAAGGCATGCAGTTCGACCGCGGCTACCTGTCGCCGTACTTCATCAACAACCCGGAAAAGCAAGTTGTCGCCCTCGACAACCCGTTCGTGCTGCTGTTCGACAAGAAGATCTCGAACATCCGCGACCTGCTGCCGGTGCTGGAGCAAGTGGCCAAGTCGGGCCGCCCGCTGCTGATCATCGCTGAAGACGTCGAAGGCGAAGCCCTGGCGACCCTGGTGGTGAACAACATCCGTGGCATCCTGAAGACCGCCGCCGTCAAGGCTCCGGGCTTCGGCGACCGCCGCAAGGCCATGCTGGAAGACATCGCCATCCTGACCGGCGGTGCAGTGATCGCCGAGGAAATCGGCCTGACGTTGGAAAAGGCAACCCTGCAAGAACTGGGTCAAGCCAAGCGCATCGAAATCGGCAAGGAAAACACCATCATCATCGATGGCGCCGGCGATGCAGCTTCGATCGAAGCCCGCGTGAAGCAGATCCGTGCCCAGATCGAAGAAGCGACCTCGGACTACGACCGTGAAAAGCTGCAAGAGCGCGTGGCCAAGCTGGCCGGCGGCGTTGCAGTGATCAAGGTTGGCGCAGCCACCGAAGTCGAAATGAAGGAAAAGAAGGCACGTGTGGAAGATGCACTCCACGCAACCCGCGCAGCCGTGGAAGAAGGTATTGTCCCCGGCGGCGGTGTGGCCCTGCTGCGCGCTCGCGCTGCCATCGCGAACCTGACCGGCGACAACGCCGACCAGAACGCCGGCATCAAGATCGTGCTGCGCGCCATGGAAGAGCCGCTGCGCCAGATCGTCCTGAACGCTGGCGAAGAAGCCTCGGTCGTGGTGGCCAAGGTCATCGACGGCAAGGGCAACTACGGCTACAACGCCGCCACCGGCGAGTACGGTGACCTGGTGGAAATGGGCGTGCTGGACCCGACCAAGGTGACCCGCACCGCGCTGCAGAACGCAGCTTCGGTCGCGTCGCTGATGCTGACCACCGACTGCGCAGTTGCAGAACTGCCGAAGGACGATTCGGCTCCGGCAATGCCGGGCGGCATGGGTGGCATGGGCGGCATGGACGGCATGATGTAAATCTGCCGGCCTGCCTCCAGGGCAGCCTGCTTTACCCGTAGCATCCGTAGTAGCAAAAACCCCCGCTGGCGCGAGCCGGCGGGGGTTTTTGTCTTGGGGCCGCCGCTTCGCGCGGACTGGGCGGCTTCAGATCTCCACGGTGAAGCACCAGTCGAATGCCGGGTTCTCCAGCTCGCCGGTATGGCGTCGCACGTAGCCGCGCGGATTGCACACCACGCGCGCGCCGTCGAGACGGTAGTCGAAGCCCGTATGCGTATGGCCATGGATCCACAGGTCGGCCTGCGCAACCAGGTCGGGCCGGCGCGAGATGAAACCCGCGGAGACCACGTCGTGCGAGTAGCGTGGATCCAGGCTGCCGAGATCGGGGGCGTGGTGCGTCACCACCACGGTCTTGCCATCGAACGGCGCGGCGAGCTGCGCCGCCAGCCAGGCGCTGGCGGTCTCGTGCAGCGCGAGCGCATCGTCGGTGGTGAAGCGGCGGCGCTGGCCGTCGCCGCCGTCGATCTCGATCAGGCGGTGATCCACCATCCGGCTGGCGCACGCCCGCATGGCCTCGTCGCGCCGGCCGGTGCCGAACAGTGTGTAGTCGGTCCACCAGGTGGTGCCGATCACGCGCGCGCGCTCGCCGGCGGGGCCGTCGAAGTAGGCAACGGCCCCGTTGAGCAGATGGACATGGGCCGCGTCGCGCGCCGCGTCGGCCATGGCGGCCTCGGCCGTGTCGAACGCACTCTCGTAGTACTCGTGGTTGCCGGGCACGTAGACCACCGGCTGGGCAAACGTGCTGGCGGCCCAGTCCACGCCGGTGCGGCCGTTGGCAATGTCGCCCGCCAGTACCACCAGGTCGGCGGCGCAGTCGGGCACGGATGCGGGGATGTCGTGTTCGATGTGCAGGTCGCTGAGGATGCGGATCTTCATGCTCTCTCCATGCCGCGCGCACGCCCGGGCGCGGCGTGCCCGTTCGCATGGATTCTTCAGAAAACCCCGGCCGCGGTCAAGCGCGGCCGGGCCATGCACCTATTTGGAGATGCGCAGGATCTCGGAGGCGAGCTTGGAGAAGCAAGGCTTCAGGTTGTCGATGGTCTTGGCGTAGCAGTAGACGCCGGAGGTCTGGTTCTTGTTGTACAGCGGCGCGTCGATGGTATTCGCCATGTTCTTGAGCAGGTTCGCGTCGAAGCCGCCGTTGCCGTCGAGTCCCAGCGTGAACACGTACACATTGTTGTTGCGCAGGTAGCTGGCCATCTCCACAGCGACGTTGGTGGCGGCGTTGTAGACGTTCTGGGACGAGTATGCCGACGTGACGGTGTACGGCACGGTGGTCGGGTAGATCGGGAACTCCTGGTCGGAGGCATTGTGCGCGTTGTAGTACTGCGGCATGCCCATCGGCTGCACCGTCGTCGTGACGACGGTGCCGTCGCTGTTGCCGTTGTTGTCGTCGCCGGTGCTGTTGCTGTTGCTCACGTTGGCGCATGCGCCGCTCATCTTGGTGTTCTGTACCGTGGTGATATAGAAGCCATTGGGCGTGGAGCCGGGCGACGATGCCGTGATGCCGCCCGCGCAGCTGTTGCCGGTCGGCGTGGTGGCGCCGGTGGTGGTGGTGCTAGAGCAACTGCGGCGCCCGCACGTGGTGACCCGCGTACTCGTGGTGCTGCCCATCTGGTAGGTGGCCGCCAGCGTGTTGGGCTGCCCGTCCGAGAAGAACACCACCACGCGCAGGCTGGAGCGGTTGGTGGTGATGCTGTCAAGCTGGGAGCGGGCCTGGTACAGGGCCTCGGCATAGTTCGTGTTGCCGCCATTGCTCAGGCCGCTGATGGTGCTCTGCATCGTCTTGCGGTCGAAGCCGCGCGTGGTCTTGCTGATCGGGATGTCGGAGACAGCGCCCGAGGCGAAATGCACGAGCCCGACGCGGTCCGACGAGGGGCTGAACTGGTCGAGAAAGGTGTTGGCGTTGGACTTGACCGTGCTCCAGACGGGCGACATCGAACCGGACGCATCGATCACGAAGATCAGGTCGAGGTCCTTGCGGATCGACTGGGCCGTCGCGGCGACCGCGACGTTGTTCATGCCGAGCACCTTCATCAGTGTGAGCGGCATGGTGGCCGATGCCGAGACATTGATGGTGACCGCGCCCGCGGTCGGGGTGTCGAACAGCACGGCCGGCGTGGCCAGCGTCGGCACGGCCTGCAGGTAGCCGCTCGGGAAATTGGTGTTGAAGAAGTCCTGCGCCGCCTGCCGTGCGGCGGCCGCCTGGTCGGGTTGCGTGGTGCCGTTGGTGACGGCGCGCGCCGCGGCGACCGCGGCCGAGTCCACCGCGGCATTGAGCTTGGCCTTGGTCACGTAGGCCATGCCCGCGTCGATCGCGAGCCCGGCCGCGCCGAGCAGGCCGATCATCGTCACGGCGGCGACCAGGGTGATCTGGCCGCGCTGCCTGCCGGCACCCGGCGCGCGCGTGCTTCGCAGTGTCGTTCGCGGGGTTTTCATGGCGGCTCCTTTGTCTTGTTCTTGTGGCGGCAGTCAGAACGATGTGACCGAATACAGGTTGGGGCCGATGTCCGGCATCTTGAGCAGCCCCATGGTCAGCCCTTTGAACAACATGTCGAAGTTGTAGTAAGACTCGACCACGTAGACGATCTGGCCGTCGCTGAGCAGGCCCGTCATGGCATTGGCGGTGGGCGACGTGCTGCCGCCGGCGGGCATGCTGCCGCAGCTGCCGTCGCTCTGCCACTGGCCGCTGCCGCTGCCGCAGTTCCAGACCTTGCTGCCCGGGACCGAGCCGCCGAGCGACCAGCCCCCGGCCCAGCGGTATTGCTCGAGCACGATGTTGCGCACGGCGCAGTTCTTGCCGTTCTTGTTGCACTCGTTGTCGCCCATGACCTTGGTGATGTAGATCATGCCGCGCTGGCTCATTTTCAGCGGCGGCGTGGTCTGCGCCAGCGCGGTCATGATGTCCTGCGGCGTGTAGGCAGAGCTGCGCGAGGCGAGGCTGGCGCCTTCGCGCGTCAGGTTGACCAGGATCAGGTTGGCCTGGATGGCCCGCGCGAAGTCGATCACCGGCAGGGTGAGGAAGATGAAGATCGGCAGCAGGATGGCGAACTCGAGGCTGGCGATGCCGCGTGCGGCACGCCTGCGCGGCAGGGGGCGGATGCGTTTCATCAGAAGGCCTCGTTGCGCATGGTGGCGGCCACGCTGAACGTGTACTTGCCGCCCGTGGAAGAGAAGAACGCGGCCACCATCGGCGTGAGCAGCGGCCAGGAGCAATTGACCTGGATCACCACGAGGTCGCCGGCGCCGCCGAACATCGTGCCGCCGTTGGCCTGCGTGCTGCCGTTGACCCAGGTGGTCACGGTGGCGCCGGACATGTCGTAGATGCCCAGCGAGGTGTCGTGGATCTTGGCCAGCACGGCCTGGTAGCGCTGCTGGGTGGTGTTGGCCGGGTCGAGGGTACTCTGCCCGGTGACGGCGAAGCGCGCGCCTTCGCGCACGGCATTCTGCATGGTGAGGTTGGCGAACATCATCATGCTGAAGTCGACGATGGAGAAGAAGAGCAGGAAGAACACGGGCGCCACCAGCGCGAACTCGACGGCGCTGGCACCGCGCTGGCGCAGCCGCCCGAGGATTGCCGAGGGTTGCATGGTAGGACCTCCTGCGTTTGGTTGTGCCCGCCTTGCCTGCCATCGCCGCCGCGCCGCTGGCGCGGCCGGCGACGGGCGCGGGGTGGCCGGCCTATTGCCCGTTGCCCATCATGTACGGGATCAGCGTGCGGTAGAACTGGATTGCCGGCGAGCCGAGCAGCACCACGAACAGCGACGGCAGGATGAACAGCGTCAGCGGGAACAGCAGCTTCACGGCGATCTTGGCCGCGCATTCCTCGGCGCGCTGGCGGCGCTTGGTGCGCAGGGTGTCGGCGTGCACGCGCAGCGAGTCGGCCACGCTGGTGCCGAAGCGGTCGGCCTGGATCAGCATGCTGACCAGCATGTCGATGTCTTCCACGCCGGTGCGCAGCGCCAGGTTGCGCAGCGCCTTCTCGCGCGAGAGCCCGGCACGCAGCTCCAGCACCAGCAGTTCCAGCTCCTCGCCGAGCGCGCTCTTGTCCTTGCGCAGCTCGTCCACCACCTTGAGCAGGGCGGCGTCGAGCGCGAGGCCCGCTTCGACGCAGACGGTGATCAGGTCGAGCGCGTCGGGGAAGGCTTCGAAGATCGCCTCCTTGCGCACGCGGATGCGCCGGCGCAGCACCAGGTCGGGCAGGTAGAAGCCGGCAATGGCGGCGGCCAGCAGCGCGGCCGGCAGCAGGCGCGGGTTGTCCTCGCTGATCACCCCCTGCGTGGCCAGCAGCACCGCCAGCGGAAACAGCATGGCCAGCGCGGTCTTGGCGGCGAAGTAGACCGCCACGGCGGAAGGGCTGCGCCAGCCGGCGTTCATGAAGCGCGTGCGGATGGCCGAGCCTTCCCAGCCCTCCTTGGGCAGCGCGAGCCTGGCCAGCGGCTGGGACAGGCGCTCCAGCTTGCGCATCCAGTCGTCCTGCAGCACCGACGGCACCTCGTCCTCGGGCACGGCCGACTTGGTGACCTGGGTGATGCGCCGGCGCAGCGCATCGGCCTGGAATGTCATCATGGCGCCCAGCGTCACGCCGAAGGCCACCAGGAACGCGAAGACCAGGATCAGTATTTGCTCGATTCTCATGATTCCCCCTTCATCTTGGCCGTGGCGGCGTCCTACATGTGGATGCGGACGATCTTGCGCATCCACAGCAGGCCCAGCAGCATCAGCAGCACCGCGTATCCCACGATCCAGGGCCCGACCGGATCGCTCGCGAGCGGGTCGAGGAAGGTGGGATTGAGCACGTACATGGCGCCGGCCACGGCGAACGGCAGCACCGAGAGGATGATCCCGGAGAAGCGTCCTTCGGCAGACAGCACCCGCACGTGCCCGAGCAGCTTCATGCGCTCGCGGATGATGCGGCTGACGTTGCCGAGGATCTCCGCCAGGTTGCCGCCGGACTCGCGCTGGATCAGCACCGCGATGACGAGGTAGCGCAGGTCGGGCAGTGGCGCGCGGTCGGCCATGTTGGTGAGCGCGTCATGCATCGACGCGCCGAAGTTGAGTTCGTCGAACGTCATGCGGAACTCGGCGCCGAGCGGCTCCGGCAGTTCGTTGCCAGCCATGTCCAGCGCGCTCGAGAAAGAGTGCCCGGCGCGCAGCGCGCGGCTGATCAGGTCGGCGCCTTCCGGAAGCTGCGCTTCGATCAGCTGGAGGCGGCGGCTGCGGCGCCGGAGCACAAACCAGAGCGGCGTCGCGAGCGCGCACAGCGCGGCGGCCGCCACCGCGATGGGGGGCAGCCCCAGCAGCATGCCGAAGGCGAAGATCGCGGCCGCCGGAAGGAACGTGAAGCCCAGGAACGTCGACACGTTCCAGTACAGGCCCGACTGCATCAGCAGTTTGTCCAGCGCGTGGATGCGCGGCAGCTTGCGCAGCAGGCTGGCGAACCTGGCCGAGCCGGAGAGGGCACGCTCCTTCATGATGGACGCGGTGTGCTCGTCCCAGGTCGCGTGGGCCACCGCCTGCAGGCGGCGCCCCAGGCGCCGCGCGCCGGCGCTGTGCTTGTGCTGCCACCACTGGTAGCCCAGCACCAGCAACAGCACGATGGCGATGAACAGCGAGAGGGCGAAGGCCGCGAGAGTCGGGTTCATGGCTGGTCTCCTGCGCAGGGCGTGCGCGGTTCATACCTCGAAGCGCATGGATGGCTCGAACAGCCGTTCCGGCACGGTCACGCCGAACGCCTGCAGCCGCTCGCAGAAGTGCGGGCGCACGCCGGTGGCGCAGAAGTGGCCCTTCACGCGGCCCTCGGCGTCGACGCCGGAACGCTTGAAGGTGAAGATCTCCTGCATGTTGACGACATCGCTCTCCATGCCGGTGATCTCCTGCACGCTCATCAGCTTGCGGCGGCCGTCGGTCAGGCGCGAGACCTGCAGGATCACGGTCAGTGCCGACACGATCTGCTGGCGCATGGTGCGCGGCGGCAGCGACAGGCCGGCCATGCTGATCATGTTCTCGAGCCGGGTCAGCGCGTCGCGCGGGCTGTTGGCGTGGATGGTGGCGAGCGAGCCTTCGTGGCCGGTGTTCATCGCGTGCAGCATGTCGAGCGCCTCGGCGCCGCGGACTTCGCCCAGGATGATGCGGTCCGGGCGCATCCGCAGCGCGTTCTTTACCAGCGCGCGCTGCGTGATCTCGCCCCGGCCTTCGATGTTGGGCGGGCGCGTTTCGAGGCGCAGCACATGGTTCTGCCGCATCTGGAGTTCGGCCGCGTCCTCGATCGTGACGATGCGCTCGCTCGCCGGGATAAAGCCCGACAGGATGTTGAGCATGGTGGTCTTGCCGCTGCCGGTGCCGCCCGAGATCAGGATATTGAGCTTGGCCTTGACCATGGCTTCGATCAGCTGCGCCATCGGCGGTGTGAGCGTCTGTAGCTCCACCAGGTCCTTGACCATCAGCGGGTTCACGGAGAAGCGCCGGATGGAGAGCAGGGGGCCGTCCACCGCGGACGGCGGGATGATGGCGTTGACGCGCGAGCCGTCGGGCAGGCGCGCATCCACCATCGGGCTCGATTCGTCGATGCGCCGGCCCACGCGCGACACCATCTTGTCGATGACCTTCATCAGGTGGGCATCGTCGCGGAAGGTCACGTCGGTCAGCTCCAGCTTGCCGCGGCGCTCCACATAGACCTGCTTGAACGTGTTGACCAGGATGTCGGAGACGGTGGGGTCGGTGAGCAGCGGCTCGAGCGGGCCGAAGCCCAGCATCTCGTCGCGCACGTCCGACACCAGCCGCTTGCGCTCGGTCTCGTTGATCGGTATGTTGCGCTCGTCGATGATGCGCTCCACCAGCAACGCCAGTTCGCGGCGGACCTGCTCGGGCGAGAGCCGTTGCAGCTTTTCCAGTTCCACGCGTTCGATGATGGCTTCGTGGATCTCCATCTTGAGCTGCTGGTAGGCGGCGTTGGCGGTGGTGGTGGCCGGGCCGACGCGCTCGGCCACGGTCTCGCCGGCCTTTTCATAGAGTTGTTCACGCAGTGACATGTCGATTCTCCGTGGCGCGTCGCGCGCCGGTATCCGATTCGCGGACTAGTCCCTTTGCCGGCGCTCAGGCGTGCCGTTCCACCGGCACGCCCTGCGCGCCGCGGTCCTTGCCATGGCCGAGCAGCTTGCGCAGCAGGCCCTCGTGCTGCCTCGGCGCATTCGGGTAGACGGTCTCGACCATCTGCACCAGCGCGCGCGAGATCGCGCTGTGCTCGCCCAGTTGCAGCACGGGCAGGCCCTGGTTGCTCGCGTCGCGCGCGGCTCGGGCATCCGCCGGCAGCACATGCGCTACCTTGGCGCCCAGGGTTTCCTCGAGCGTGCGTACGCTCACCGGCGAATGCTTGTCGAAGGCGTTGACCACCAGGTGCATGCGCTCGGCCGGATAGCCCAGCGAGCGGAAGATGTCCATCAGGCTGCGCCCGGCGCGCAGGTAGGGCAGGCTGAGCTGCATCACGGGGTAGATCGTGTCGCTGTGATCCAGCACCATGATCGACGAAGGGTTGATGTCCTGCCCGATGTCGAAGATGATCACGTCGTAGGCCGGACGCACCAGGTCCAGGATGTTCTCGAGATGGGCGGACTTGATGTCGCCCGCCTTGACCGGGTCGCCGGCCCCGGCGATCACATCGAAGTTCGGATGCGCGTGCGTGATGCAGGCGTCGAGCAAGGCCAGGTCCAGCCGGTCCACCTGCTGGCAGATATCGGCCAGCGTGGCCGGCGGCGCCTTGTCGGTGACCAGGAAGGCAGCGTCGCCGAACTGCTGGACCAGGTCCACCAGCAGCACGCGCTTGTGGCGCCGCGCGGCCAGCGCGTAGCCAAAGTTGGCGGCGACGAACGTGGTGCCGCTGCCGCCCTTGCAGGCGGCGAAGGTGAAGGTGCGCGCCTCAAGGCTGCTGCCGGTGAGCGGCTTGACCGCGAGCCGCTCGAGCTCGTCGTTGAACTCGCGCGGGTCCAGCGGCCAGTGCAGCACGCTGCGGATGCCCATGCGCATGGCCCGCATCAGCAGCTCGGCCGACGGCGACGGCGCGACCAGGATGCAGGGCACGTCGCCCGGCTCGGGGAAGCGCTGGCGCAGCCGCTCGAGGATGTCGGGGCTGAAGTCGTCGGCCTGCAGCACCAGGAAGTCGGAGGGATGGATCAGCCCGGCCATGCCGAGCGCCTTCTCCGGGTCGGCGCAGACCAGTTGCAGCTGGCGTTGCGTGGCGGCCTGTCCGGCCATCGAGGACATCTGCCGCGCACGCGTCTCGTCGCCCGAGACCAGAATAAGCTTTGCCATCTCCATTTCTCCCAGTTTCAGTTGAAGCTGCCGGTGCGCGGCGGCGCTTCCGGAGCCGCCGCGCACCGCCTTCCGGTCATGGCGCCGAGGACATCGCCGACGACGAGCCCGAGCCGACCCCGATCGCGTACGCGTTCGCGTCGGTGGGCGGGTTGCGGTACGACTGGTTGTAGCGGTCCATCGCGTAGGTGGCGCTGCGGGCGTCGACGCCGGTGACCGGGTCGGTGTTCAGCGATGCATCCGGGTTGAGCGTCTGCATGGCGCGCACGATGCGCACCGCTTCGCCGAAGTGGGCGTCGTACACCGGCGTGGTGGTCATGCAGCCGGCCAGGCCAGCTGCCGCGCACGCGGCGGCGCTGGCGAGGGCGAACCGCGCGACGCGGGCAAGGCTATGGCGGAAGTCCATGATGTGTCCCCTGTTCATTGCGCGGAGTCCGCGCTAGTCGCCGTACCGGCGATGGTGGGTGCGGGCAGGGCGGCGGCGCTGTCGCGCGGACCGGCCATCGGCTCCTGTCTCGTGGTGGGCGCGGCCGGGGCCGGGGCCATCGGTGCGGCCGGAGCGCCGACCGGCGCGGGCTGCGGGTTGGCTGGCGCGGCCGGCAGCAGGTTCACGTCGGGATGACCTTCCATGTTGCCGTTGATGAAGACCTCGCCCGGCGTCGGCTTGCCGAAGGAGTCGGTCGGCATCGGGTAGTTGGCCGGCAACGGCTTGACCAGGCGCGGCGTCACCACGAACAGCAGCTCGCTCTTGTCCTGCTGGAAGTTGGTGCTGCGGAACAGGTTGCCAAGGATGGGCAGCTCGCCCGCGCCCGGCAGTGCTTTCAGGCTACCCGTCACGTTGCTCTTGATCAGGCCGCCGATGGCGAAGCTCTGCCCGTCCATGACCTGCAGCGTGGTGGATGCGCGCCGGGTCGTGATCAAAGGCAGGATGGTGGTGCCGCTCAGGTTGGGCGCGGTCAGCGCGACGCCGGTCGGCGACAGCTCGGACACCTCGGGCGCCACCTTCAGGTTGATGCGGCCGTTGGCGAGTACCGTCGGCGTGAAGCGCAGTCCCACGCCGAAGGTTTCTTCCTGCAGCGTGATGGTGGTGCCGCCCGCGCTCGAAGCCTGCGGTACCGGGATAAACACCTTGCCGCCGGCGAGGAAGCTGGCTTCCTGCCCGCTGATGGCCATCAGGTTGGGCTCGGCCAGCACCTTGACCAGGCTGTCGCCTTTTTGTGCATCGACCTGGAAGTTGAAGGGCAGGTTATTGTTCTTGACACCGGAGAGCACGCCCGCGCCGCCCGAGAGGAAGTTGGCCAGCAGGCCGAAGGTCCAGCTGCCGAAGGCGCCGTTGAGGTTGGCCGCGGCGCCGAGCTGGTCGATCAGCGTCTTGGAGACTTCGGCGACCTTCACTTCCAGCATCACCTGCTGGGGCGCGTCGACGCTCATCATGTTGATGATGCGCTGGCTGCGCAGCGGCTGCCCGCCGGCGCCGCCAGCGCCGACCATGCCCATCCCCATGCCGCCCATGGGCATGCCGTTCATGGCGAGCATGGGCTGGCCGGGCGCGCCGAAGCCTTGCGGGGGCGCCGACATCGGGCTGCGCGTCTGGCGGATCACGAACGCGTTGGCGATGTCGATCACCATCTGCGCCACGGTGGAGTCCGGCACGTTGCCGGTCAGCACCAGGCTGTCGGCCGCCGACGATACGCGCACCTTGCGGGCCTCGGGCACGAGCTCGTGCAGGCTGGTCTGCAGGCCGCCGGGGTCGGCGCCCACCGTGACGTCGATCACGGTGCAGTTGCCACTCTTGCCCTGCACGATCATGTTGGTCGTGCCGATATCCAGGCCGAGCAGGTAGAGCGTCTGCGGCGACACCAGCATGGCCTGGACCACGCCTGGGTTGCCCAGCGTGCGCGTGCGCACGGCCTCGGGCAACTGCAGCATGCGCGACTTGCCGACCGGCACCGTCACCTGTTGCGGATCGCGCGTGGCGCCAGAGCAGTTCGGGCCGCGGCTGATGCTGGCGTCGGCGGGCGGCGGTGGCACGCTGGCCGCGCCGATCGTGAGCTGGATCGGGCCGTTGGCGGCCAGCTTCATTGCCTGTGGCGCGGCCTGGGCGGCTGCGTTCGCCGCATTGGCCGCATTCGCTGCGTTGCCAGCATTGCCAGTGTTGCCGGCGGTGCCTGCGGCATCGGCGGCCTGTGCCTGTTCACTGGCCAGCCAGACGCAGGTCATGGACAGCACGGCGAGCGCGGTTAGGTTCAGGCGTGAGGGGCCGTTGCGCGGCGCACGGCTGCGCGGGCTGCCCTCCTGGGTATGGTGTCGATCCATTTGATTTCCCCGGTTTGTTGACCCCATTGGCTGGGGCCGGCATCTGGCTTGCTCAGCGTGCGCGCATTAGAAGCATTCTTGGTTTTGCTGCATCCCGCTGATCACGCCCACGCAGTTGCGCGAGACCTTCTTCTCGGCGATGCGCTGCACGACCTGCACCACCTTGGCCACCGGCGCGGCCGTCACCGCGGCCTTGAGCACCGGTTCGTTGAGCAGGCTGCGCTTGGTGGCGCCGGCGGTTTCCACCGGGCGCGGATCGATCTGGTTGCGCAGCACCAGCGAGAGCGTGCCCACGCTGCGTGCGAGGTCGAGCTTCTCGGCTTCGTCGGGAGAGACTTCCAGCGTCACGGCGTTGACCACCTTGGGTTTGGTCTCGTCGCGGTTGACCTCCTGCGCGATGGCGAGCACGAGGATCTTCTCGAGCACGATCTTGGAGATCGACTGCTCGGTCTGCGAGGCGCCTTCGTTCTTGGCCTGGTCTTTCTGTGTGTTGACGATGATGTCGACGAAGCTGCCCGGCAGCGCGAAGCCGGCCACGCCCACCACGTCGTTGACGCGCACGGTGATGGCGCGCTTGCCTTCGGCGATCACGGCGGAGAGGCCGCCGCGCGTGCCGACCGGCGTGAGCTTGGATTCGAGGATGGGCTCGCCGCGCATCACGCTGGCCTTGGTCACGCGCCCGTCGATCAGCTTCTGGTCGGTCAGCGCGCCGGGCGGCAGGCTCTCGCGCGGCCAGTCGACGACCTTGACGAACTCGGGCGCGAGCCGCTGCCCGAGGTTGATGTCGGTACCGGCCACTAACACCTTGGTGACGCTGCCCGAGCTCTGCTCGATCATCCAGCGCGAGGCCAGCACGACCGCCGCCAGCCCGGCCAGTGCCGCCACCAGCAGCATCACGATTGCACGTACGTTTCTCATTTGACGGTCCCCCCAGTGTGGATCCAGGCAACGGCGGCGCCGGCGAGGCACGAACGCCCCCCCTGGCTGTCACGCCAGACTCGGTTCATCGGCGCCGCGCGCGGCGGCGTTCAGTCGAATGCGGTGATGCCGCGGCGATGCCCCAGGCGGTGTGCGTCCGCGTGGCTGCGCCGGTAGCCCTGGGCGTGGCCCGCGGCGAGCGGGTTGCACTGGCGCGAGCGCCTGCGCGCGCCTGCGCTCGCGCGGCCGGGCTGCCAGGCGCCATGCGGCGCGGCGCGCCGGATGGCCGCCTGGCGGCGGTGGGCCGGCGGGGCGGGGGCCCGCGGCGATGCGGTGRGTGGGTGCTCGCGCATGATGGTTCTCTCCCGTTCCGGCCCGTCGTCAGCGGCGGTGCCGGTCGTTCTGGTGGCTCTTGCCGTTCTCGTTGCCGCGTCGTGCCTGCTGTGTATCCAGCGCTGTGTTTTTCTTTTTTTCTTTCTTTTCTTTTGTTCTTCCTGCCCCCGGGGCGCGCGTTTCAGACCGCGCCCGTCATCACCATCAGCACGCCGCCCGCCATGGCCACGGCGTAGGGCAGGCGCGCTGCGGTCGTCAGGTTGTCCTTGCCCGCCACGTCGGCGCGCAGGCCGAAGGGCAGCCACAACAGCCGGGCGCACAGCCCGGCGAAGGTCTGGCGCGCCTGCTTGCGCGCCAGCACGATGATGAGGGCCAGCAGTCCGCCCATGGCGAAGCTGGCCACGGCGATCTGCAGCGCCGCCGCCGCGCCGACGAAGGCGCCGATGCTCGCCATCAGCTTGGCGTCGCCGGCGCCGACGGCGCCGAGCATGTACAGCACGAGGAACGGGCCGAGGCCGGCGAGCGCGCCGGTCAGCCAGGCCTGCGTCCCGTGGAGGAATCCATGCAGCGCGACCTGCAGCACCAATGCCACCATCAGGCCCGCCCCAACCAGCCAGTTCGGGATGCGGTGGCTGCGCAGGTCGCTGGCGGCGGCGATGCCGACCAGGGTGAGCAGGCATCCGCTGGTGAGTGGGTCAAAGGTGCTCATGGCATTCTCGTGGCGGCAAGGGGTGGCGGCGCGATGCGGGTATCCGGCTTGAGCGTCCTGACGCGCGGCCCGGCCGGCTCGGCTGTGCCGGCCGGGGCGCGCTTGCCACGGTCTCAGGCGGCGGCCGCCGTCAGCGCGACCTGGATCCGCGTCCAGATCCTCCCGACCGCGGTCGCGAGCGTCGGGCCCGATACGATCATGACCAGCGCCACGAATGCCAGCAGCAGTGCATATTCGACCCCCGCTGCGCCGTCTTCGTCTTGCGCAAAACGCTTGATGCCTTCGAACATGGAGTTCATGTCCTTCTCCTTTACGTCATGGTTCAAGGGGAAAAAGCGCCCGCTGAGAATCGGGCACAAGATTCGGCCGGTGGTGCCAGCCGTGGCCAAGCCAGAGGGTTCGCCGATGTCGCGAGCGTGCCGGCGCAACAGCGATGCATGGATCGCTGCCTCCCCGTAGCGCTGCGCGACAAGGCGGGCCTCCCGGCTCCACCAGTCTCCAGGGGACCTCATGACCGTGACCAGCCGGCGGGTCCTCACCCGGCGCATCGCCGCTTGCTGCGGCTTGTTGCGCTGGTAGGTGCCGCGGACCGGTTCTGTCCTCCCTCAGGAACCGGTCCGCGCCTGAAAATGCTGCAAGACTGCTATTGATCGCCGCCGCGGTGTGTCGCAATTCGCCGCTGCGGTGTGGGCCATGGATATAAAGTTGCGCTGGCCCTGCGCCAAACCTCCCCGCGAAGCGGCTGCCCTGTCACGGCAACCGCTTCCCCCCCGTTTCAACTCGTTTGTCGTGATGCCGGGGCTGGTGGATTGCACCGCCTTGGTCCTGGCATCCTCGGCGTACCGTCTATCCCTGCTTTCGGTCGCTCTGGTCTTTGTAACGGGGAATAGAGCGACGAACATGCCAGCGCAGCTAAGTGCCTGATTTGATTGGTGATGTTTTTGGGCCACTTGTTACAGACCGATTTTCTTGTAACAGGATGTTTCCTTGTTGTTACTGCTCCGGAGCCGTTGCGGGCCCGGAAAAGTCAATTGTGCTGCCCAGGGAGTGACGCAATGGGCGTGTGGCGGCACTGAAAAGTGCGCAATGCGCATTGCGGGGCCTGGCTTTCGGTGAAGCGCCACCGGGCAGGCGAGGGTAATCGCGCAGCGGTATCCGGGTGGTGGAGCAGTCGCCGCACGGCCGCGCGATTGGTTGCACGCGCGATACGGCTTTGCGGGGTTCAGGTATGGCCGCGAAGGCACGCGATGCCTTCCGCATGCCCGCGGGCGCGCCGGAGAGGGGCGGCAAGGATGACCTGGGCGGCAAAAGATGTAGCCGGGAGGGGCGCGAATGTGGGCCGCCCCACATTGGCCATTAAGTTTTCTCGCTCTGTTGGATGAGGCGGGAACTTCTTGCATCGCATCCTGGTTACGCTCGTTTTGGTTGCAATCCTGATACATTGCTCGCCGTAGTGACGGCTTAGGAATATCGTCGCGCGGCCAGTGAGGCGCGCAGTCCGCCCGGACGGACACAACTTGCGGTTTTCAAGGGAGAAGCCAGCATGCAGGACAATCAGAACAACAACGATTTCCCGGCGCCGCCCGCGGCCGCGCCTGCCGCGACCGCGGGCTTCAGCCAGCCGCGGCCGCTGCGCTTCGAGTTCATCGGTTCGGGCTCGGAGTACTTCCGCATCTGGATCGTCAATGCGCTGCTGACCATCGTCACGCTCGGCATCTACTCGGCGTGGGCGAAGGTAAGGACCATGCAGTATTTCTATCGCAACACGCGGCTCGACGGCGCCAGCTTCGACTATCACGGTCGTGCCACCGCCATCCTCAAGGGGCGCGCCATTGTGTTCGGCCTGGCCATGGTGTTCCAGTTCACCAGCCATATTTCGCTGCTGCTCTCGCTGGCGCTGGGTCTCGCGCTGGCCGTGGTGTTTCCGCTGCTGCTGGTGAGGTCGCTGCGCTTTCGCATGGCCAACTCGAGCTATCGCGGCCTGCGCTTTGCCTTTACCGGCGGCGACGCCGAGGCATACAAGGTATTCCTGCTGTGGCCGGTGCTGACGGTGTTGACGCTGTACGCGCTGGCGCCGCTGGCGCACCAGCGCTTCAAGCAGTATCAGCACAACCACACGCGTTTCGGCACGGCGCCTTTCGCCATCGATGCCACGGCGGGCAGCTTCTATGGTGTCTACCTGCGAGCTTTTGGCGTGATGGTGGCGGTGGTGGTGCTCGCGAGCCTCGCCGGCACCGCGCTCGGCGGTGGCCTGGGCGCAAGCAGGGGTGCCGTGGTGATGGCTTTTGCCATGGCCGCCGGCGGTTTCTACCTCGCGCTGCTGGCGGTCGGGCCATACTTCATGGCACGCCTGCAGAACCTGGTGTGGAACCACACCACGCTGGCGCCGCACGCGTTCCGCAGCGAGGTGAAGGCGAGCCGGCTGTTCTTTATCTTCGTCACCAACATGATCGCCAATGTGCTGACGCTGGGCCTGTTCATGCCATTCGCCAAGGTGCGCTCGATGCGCTACCGCATCGAAGCCATGACCATGCTGGCGGCGGCGCCGCTGGATGCCTTCGTGGCCGGCGAGACCGAGCAGGTCGGCGCGCTGGGCGATGCGGCGGTGGACTGGTACGACATCGACATCGCGCTCTGAACCACCTTGCTCTTCTTTGTCACCTAAGGACGCCAGGGCCCCGATGCCGGATTCCTCCCAAGCCCAGGCGGCTGCTCCGGTAGCCGCCACCTATTTCGATGGCCGCTCGTCGCGCGCCCATGCGGTCCGCTTGTCGATCGAAGGGCGCGAGGCGGTACTGCGCGAAGCCGGCGGCACGGTGCTGCGCAGCGCGCCGTTGTCGACGCTGCGTGTTTCCGAGCGGGTCAAGCGCGCACCGCGCCTGGTGACATTTGCCGACGGCGCGTTCTGCGAGATCACCGACCACGCCGGCCTGGCCGCGCTGCTTGCCGTCAGCGGCCATCGCGAGGGCTGGGTGGTGCGCGCGCAGAATAGCTGGCGGCTGGCCTTGTTGTCCGTGCTCGGGCTGGCGGTGGCGCTGGTGCTGGGCTATTTCCTGGTGTTGCCGTGGGGCGCCCGCATGGTCGCGCGCAGCGTGCCCGCGGCGCTGGAAGCGCGGCTCGGCGAGGCCACGCTGGCCGGCATCGACAACGGCCTGCTCATGCCGTCCGCCTTGCCCGCGGCGCAGCAGGACCGCATCCGCGCGGACTTCGCGGCGCTGCGGCGTCCGCCCGATCCCGGGCACCAGTACCGCATCCTGTTTCGCCGCGGCGGCCGGCTCGGTGCCAATGCGCTGGCCTTGCCGGGCGGCACCATCGTGGTGACCGACGAGCTGGTGAAACTGGCTGGCACAGGCCCCGGGCTGATGGGGGTGCTGGCCCACGAAGCCGGGCATGTGGCGCAGCGCCACGGCCTGCAGCAGATCTTGCAGGCCTCCGCGGTGGGGGCGCTGGCGGCTTACTTCTTCGGCGACTATTCCAGCGTGCTGGCGGGCGTGCCGGCGGCCATGCTGACGCTGCGCTATTCGCGCGACCACGAGCGCGCGGCCGATGCCTACGCCGTCGAAGTCATGCAGCGCAACGGGCTGCCGGTGGCGGATTTCGCCGATGTCCTGCAGGCGCTGGAAAGCGCGCACAAGCGGGAGGTGGATGCGCAGGTGGCCGGGACGGGGGCCGGCGCGCAGGGCGGTGCTTCGGCGGGCAGCGGCGAACGCGAGACCAAGCGCGAGCGGCGCAGCCGCCGTGCCGCCGAAGACAGCGGCGAGGACGACGACAATGGCTTCTTCGCCACCCACCCGCTCACGCGCGAACGCATCGAGGCGCTGCGCGCGGCGCAGCGGGCCCAGCATTAGTGGCTAATATTGGTGCCCAGCACTAGGGCCGCGCCGGAGCAGCCCCCGGGCTAGACGGCAGCGGGCCGGGCAGCTTCCGGCGGCGACGGGGCCGCCACCTGTTCCTGCAGCCAGGCATGGAATTGCTGGATGGTCTTCTCGCGCGGATTGGCCTCGCGCCATGTGACCCAGTAGTGAAGGCTGGAGGGGATGCGCGTGGTGCCCAGCTCGCCGCTGGCGATATAGTCGCGCGCCAGTTGCAGGCGCGCGGTCGCTGCGCCCAGTCCGGCCACCGCCGACTGCAGCATCATCCCCGCGTCCTGGAAGATCGGCCCGCGCTCGGGCTCGCTGGCGGGCAGGCCGGCGGCCTCCAGCCAGTCGCGCCACGGCCGCAAGGCAAAGCGCAGCATCGGCAGGCGCGGCAGGTCGGCCAGCGTGAAGCCGGGGTAGCGCGCCAGCAGCGCCGGGCTGGCCACCGCGACCACGTGGTCTTCGGTCAGGTTGTGGCAGGCAAAGCCGGGCAGGTCCACGCGCTGGTGCCAGATGCCCACGTCCACCGAGTAAGGATCCGGCGGGCTGATCTCGGCGTGCAGTCGCAGGTGCAGGTCCAGCCCCGGCATGATGGCGTGCAGGCTGGGCAGGCGGCGGATCAGCCAGGCATTGGCCAGGTCCGCCATGACGCTGACTTCGAGTTGCACCACCTGCGGCGCGCAGCCGTTGCTGGCTTCGCGCAGGCCGTCTTCCAGCTCGGCCAGGCCGTCGCGGATGCGCGCGGCCAGGCGCGTGCCCACATTGGTGGGCACCATCAGGTGCGCGGTGCGCTGGAACAGCTTGGTAGCCAGGTTGTCCTCCAGCGCTCGGATATGGTGGCTGATGGCACTGTGGGTCAGGGACAGTTCTTCCGCCGCGCGCGAAAAACTGCGGTGGCGGGCGGCGGCTTCCATGGCGCGCAGTGCCTGCAGCGCGGGCAGGTGCGGTGTCGTGCGCGGGCGCGTGGCGCCGGGTGCCAGCGTGCATTCGGGCTCGCCGGCCGCGGCCGTGGAAGCGGCGGGGGCAGCCGGGGGCGTTGCCGGACGGGCGGGTTTGGGGGCTCGGGAAGTCATTGCCGTCAAATTCTACTCACAATTGCGGCAGGTATCTTTCGTTGGCCTTGCACCTCGAGACTGAGGACAATGCGGAGATGAATTCTGCCAATCCCGCTTCTTCCGCTTCTTCTGCTTCCTCCGCTTCCTCCGCTTCCCCGGCGCCCCGTGCCGCGAGCCGGCCCGGGCCCGCCCTGCCGCGCGATGCCGGCATGCGCTGGCGCGTACTCTGCATTTTCTCGCTGGGTTTCCTGGTTTCCTATATCTTCCGGGGCGTCAACCTGGGCTTCGCGCCGCACCTGATCCGCGAGATGGGCCTGAGCGCCGCCGATCTCGGCCTGCTGACCAGTTTCTATTTCCTGGGCTTCGCCTGTGCCCAGATTCCGGCGGGGCTGCTGCTCGACCGCTTCGGCCCGCGCCGCACCGAGGCGGTGCTGCTGCTGGCCGCGGTGGCGGGTGCGCTGGTGTTTGCCAGCGCACCCAATATGGCCACGCTGGCGGCCGGCCGCCTGCTGATCGGCATCGGCGTGTCGGTCTGCCTGGGCGCCGCCATCCAGGCACTGTCGATCTGGTTCCCGCTGTCGCGCATGCCGCTGCTCAACGGAGTGGTCATGGCCATCGGCGGCCTCGGTGCCGTCGTGGTGGGTGCGCCACTGGGATGGCTGCTGTCCTGGACGGACTGGCGCACGGTCAGCTACGGCCTGGCCGGCCTGACGCTGGCCATGGCCGCGCTGCTGTGGTTCGCGGCCCCCGAGGCCGGCGGCGCGGGCAAGCAGCGCCTGGCCGAGCAGTTGCGCGGCACCTGGCAGGTATTCCGCAACGAGCGATTCCTGCGCGTAGTGCCGCTGGCGCTGCTCAATCAGGGCATCTTCCTGTCGGTGCAGACCTTGTGGGTGGGCGCCTTCCTGCGCGATGTGGCGGGCTATTCACCGGAGCAAGGCGCGCGGCTGGTGTCGGTGATCGGCTTCGCCATGATGGGCGGCTGCGTGTTCGCCGGCTGGGCCGCGCGGCACCTCGAGCGCGCCGGGCTGAGCCTGTACGCCTTTGCCGGCCTCGGCATGAGTGGCTTTATCGTGGTCCAGTGCCTGATCATCGCCGGCGTGCCGCTGCCGCCGGCATTGATGTGGGCCGCCTACGGCGTGTTCGGCTCGAGCGGCATCCTGGCCTACGCCGTGCTGGCGCGCAGCTTCCCCGACGCACTGATCGGCCGCGCCACCACGGCGCTGACCCTGACGGTTTTTCTGGCGACGTTCGCCTGCCAGGTCGGTGTCGGCCTGGTGCTCGATCTCTGGCCGGCCACGGATGGCCGCTATCCGGCACAGGCGCACCTGACCGTCTGGGGCGGCCTGGTGGCGCTGCAGGTGGCCGCCGCGGTCTGGTATGCGCTGGGTAGCAAGCGGGGCGCCGCGCCGGCAGCAGCGGGGCGCTAATACTTTGGAATGACCCCCTAAAGAGCGATGCCGTGGCAGCGCGCCATGGCATAGAGTGGCCCAAAAGGCTTTCCGGCGGGCGCAGGCCCGACTGGACGGCTCCAAGGGGGAGGGTCTATGAAGCCGAGCAATCCGGTTGCCGGTGCCATGCCAGCGGCGGGTGCCAATCCTGGTATCGCCGCGCACGAAGCCTTGCGCTGGCGGCATGCGCTCTGCGTTCTCTTCTTCTTTTCGGGATTCCCGGCGCTGATCTACCAGTTGATCTGGCAGCGCGCGCTGTTTCGCATCTTCGGCGTCAATATCGAATCGGTGACGATCGTCGTCACGGCTTTCATGCTGGGACTGGGGCTGGGCAGCCTGGCCGGCGGCCTGCTGTCGAGGCGGCGCGGGCTGCCACTGCTGCCGCTGCTGGCGGCGATCGAGCTGCTCACCGGCGCGTTCGGGCTGGTCTCGCTCGATATCTTCGACTGGGCCGGTTCGCTGGCGCTCGGCATGCCGCTGGGCGTGACGGCACTGGTCGCGCTGGCGCTGGTGCTGGTCCCCACGCTGCTCATGGGCGCGACATTGCCGGTGCTGGTCGGGCACCTGGCGCGCCGTTCCGGCAATGTGGGCGGCACCGTCGGACTCCTTTACTACGTCAATACGCTGGGTGCCGGCGTTGCGTGCCTGATCAGCGCCGCTGCGCTGTTTCCCTTCCTCGGCATGCAGGCCGCCGTCCATGTGGCCGTGGCGATCAATGCGACCGTGGCGGCCGGCGCGCTCGCGGTGCACTGGCTGGTCGGCGACGCGCCCGATGCCGCGGCGGCGCAGGCGCGGCAGGGCGTGTCCGCCGCGGTTCCCGCGGCCACGCCGGTCCTGCGCTTCTGTGCGGTTTCGATCCTGGCCTGCGCCGGCGGGGCAATCTCGCTGTCGTACGAAATCTTCTTCTTCCGCGCGGTGTCCTATGCCACCGGCGGCAGCGCCTCGGCCTTTGCGCTCACGCTGGGCGTCTTCCTGCTCGGCATTGCGTCGGGCGCGCACCATGCGGGGCGCTGGTGCCACGGCGCCGCGGAGCAGGGGATGCAGCGGCTGGCAATCAGCCTGCTCGTGGCGAATCTCGCCGGCTTGCTGTTCCTGCCCATGCTGGCGCACCTTGTCGCGTCCGGCGTGGTGCTGCTCTGCGCGATGTGCCTGGTCGTGTTCTGGGTGGCGCGGGCGTGGGGGGCACTGTTGCCGTGCCTGGCGCACTGGGGCGTGGCCGCCGATCACCACGCCGGCATGCGCACGGCACTGCTCTACCTTGCCAATATCGCTGGCTCGGCGGCCGGCAGCCTGCTTACCGGCTTCGTACTGATGGAGTATCTCGGCCTGCTCGGCATCGCGGTGGTGCTGGTCTGCGCCGGCGTGGCATGTTCCTTCCTGCTCGGCGCGTGGCTGCCATTGCCGGCCGGCTCGCGGCGGTGGCAGACCGCCGGTGCCGGCGCGCTGTGGGCGCTGGCGGTAGTGGCCTTGCCCGCCTTCGGCGGTGGCGCGCTGGAGAGCCTGCTCTGGAAAGACGCTCCCGATCCCAAGGGGCCCTTCGCACACGTGATCGAAAACCGCAGCGGCATCATCACGGTGGACCGCGAGGGCACCGTGTATGGCGGCGGCATGTATGACGGCCGCTTCAACGTCGACCTGCGCCACGACACCAACGGCATCATCCGTCCCTATGCATTGAACCTGTTCCACCGCCATCCGCGCGATGTCCTGATGGTCGGCCTGTCGTCCGGGTCGTGGGCGCAGGTGATCGCCAACAACCCGGAGGTGCGTTCGCTGACCATCGTGGAGATCAATCCCGGCTATGTGGACCTGGTGGCGCGCATGCCGGCCGAAGCCTCGGTGTTGCGCAACCCCAAGGTGACGATCGTTGCCGACGACGGTCGTCGCTGGCTGCGCATGCATCCCGACCGGCGCTTCGATGCCATCGTGTCGAACACCACGTGGCACTTCCGGGCCAACACCACCAACCTGCTGTCCTCGGAGTTCTTGCGGCTTGCCGGCGATCATCTGGCGCCGGGCGGCGTGCTCTACTACAACACCACCGATTCGCCGCGGGCGCAGCGCACGGCCTGCCTGTCATTCCCTCACGGGGCGCGTTTCAAGAACCATGTGGTCGTATCGCGCGAGGCGCTGCCGTGGGATTTCAAGCACTGGAGCCGGACGCTCGCAGCCTATCGCATCGACGGCCGCCCGGTGCTGGACGCGGGCAGCGGCCAGGGCGCGCGCATCGTCGACGCCATGCAGGCGGACTGGCATGCCGCGCACGCCGGCAGCCGGTCCGGCCCCGGCAATACGATCGAGGAGTGCGCCAGTATCCTGGCCCGCACGACAGGACTGGCATCGGTCACCGATGACAATATGGGCAGCGAGTGGCGTCATCTGATCGGGCTCGACTGAATGCATGACGCAGGCGGTGCGCCTGTCGGCGAAGGGGGCCGGCAGGCACCAGACCGGGGGAATTGACATGGTATCCGGCACGGCGCTCTGGACGCGCGGCGACACCGTCCGCTGGGGTTCGATCCTGGCGGTGCTGGCCGTCGACGCGCTGTGGCTGCGCCTGAGCGGCCGCTCGCTCGCCGCCGAGGCGCTCGAGAGCCGCCTGCTGGCGTTTGCCGTGCTGGGCACGCTGTGCGGCTTGCTGATGCTGGCGGCCAGGGCTTCGGCGGCACGCGGCGCGTCTGGCCGGCAACGGTTGGCGGCGCTGGCGGCGATGATGCAGGCGCTTGCCTGGCTGGTGCTGTTCCTCAATGGCATGTGCGTACTGTCCTACCTGCTGGTCACGATGGCGCCGCCGCTGATCGATGCGCGGCTGGCCGCCATCGATGCCGCCCTTGGTTTCAGGTGGCCCGCGGTGCATGCCTGGGTGCGCGCGCATCCGGACCTGAGCGGCGTGCTGCAGTGGTGCTACGAGGGCGGGCGCATGCAGTTGCTGCTGGTGCCGCTGGCGATCGGCCTGTTTGGCCCGGCCGAGCGCCTGCGCGAGTTCCTTTCCTGCATGATGATTTCGCTCGCGCTGGTGCTGCTGATCTCCACGCCGCTGCCGGCCAGCGGCGCGTACTACTTCTTCGGCCACCTGGGCGGGGTGTCGCCGGCGGAGCTGGCGCAGTATTCCCACTTCGCGCCGCTGCGCGACGGCAGCCTGCGCGTGTTCGATCTCAACACCGCGCAGGGGCTGGTGTCGATGCCGTCGTTTCACACCGTCATGGGCCTGGTCTTTATCCGGGCGATGTGGTGGTCGCGGCTGGCACGGTTCGCGGTGCTGCCGTTCAACGTGGTGATGATCCTGTCCACGCCCAGCCAGGGCGGGCACTACCTGGTGGACGTGCTGGCCGGCGTGGCAGTGTGGGCGGCGACTTTCCTGCTGGTGCGCGCCTTGCACCAGGCGCGCGAGCCGCGGCCATGGCGCGCGGCGCTGCCCGCCGTGTCTTTGGCGCGCCCGCGCGGGGCGATGGAAAACTAGTGCGCTGCCGCTGTCGTGGGCGGCAGATACCCGCCCACGACAGCGGCAGCGCGGACTACAGCACGATTGGCCGGTCGTCCAGCTCGTTGCGGTTGGGTTTGCCGCCTTCGGCAGGGAAGTGCAGGGCAAGCAGGTGGTGGATCTTCTCCACCGCCGCCAGCACCGGCCTGACCGATAGCTCGCGCGCGAGTCCGGCGGCCAGGTCGTCGCAGATCGCGTGCCAGGTGTCCGGGCCGACGCGCGCGTCGATGCCGCGGTCGGCCAGCAGTTCCACTGCGTGATCGGCCAGGTTGATGTACAGCAGCACGCCGGTATGGCCTTCGGTGTTCCACACTTCGAGCGCGCCGAACAGCGCGCGCGCGCGTGCGCGCGGCGTGGTGCCGGCGAAGGCCAGTGATACGGGCAGGCTGGATTCGATCACCACCCGCACTTCGCCCAGGTGCCGCTGCTCGCCGGCGGCGACCGCCTGTTGCAGCTGCTGCCTGGCATCGGCGGGGAAGTGCCTGGCGGCGACGCCGGGCCGGGTGCCGAGATGACGCAGGGCGCGTTTGAAATGTGGCATGCGTGGCTACCAGTTGCCGGAGGCACCGCCCCCGTCGAATCCGCCGCCGCCACCGCCGCCGAAGCCACCACCACCTCCGCCACCCCCGCCGAAGCCGCCACCGCCACCACCACGTCCCCAGCCACCGCCGAGCCCGCCGAGGGTGCCGCCGAGGCCGCCGGCGGCGGCATCCCAGCCGCGCCGTCCGGTCACGATCTGCGGGCCGCGCGGGCGCCGTGCCGCGGAGGTGAAGAAGAACAGGATGATGGCGAGCGGGAACAGCACCGGCAGCCAGTCGGTCCACGAGCCGCGCTGGGCCGGCTTGCCGCCGGCCTGCGGCCCGGCCAGGCCTTCCTTGTCGATGGTGGCCTGGATGGCCGAGACGCCGGCCGCGAGGCCGCCGTAGAAGTCGTTCTGGCGGAAATGCGGCGCCATCACGTCCTGCAGGATGCGCTTGGACATCGCATCGGTGAGCGAGCCTTGCACGCCGCGGCCTACCTCCAGCCGCATCTTGCGCAGCCCGGGCGGGTTGTCCTTGGCGATCAGCAGGATCACGCCGTCGTCGATGCCCTTGCGTCCGGCGCGCCAGGCGTCGGCCACGCGGATGCTGTAGGCGTCGATCGGCTCGGGCTCGGTGGTCGGCACCATCAGCACGAAGATCTGGCTGCCGCGCTGCTGCTCGTACTCGGCCAGCACGTTTTCCAGCGCGCTGCGCTGGCCGGCGCTGAGCGTGCCGGTGAGATCGGTCACGCGCTGGGTCAGCGCCGGCACCGGCACGAAGCCATCGGCGCCGGCCGCCGCGGCGGCCAGCGCTGGCCATGCCAGCAGCGCGCCGAGCATCGCCGCCAGCATCAGCAGCGGCGCCAGCACGGTGGCGCGCCCGCCGCGCAGGATGCGCTCAGCGTGCGTCGGGGAGAGTCGGGCCAGGTCTTGCCGCATGCGCTTTGCCTTTTGCCGCCGGGCTCAGAACTTCACTGTCGGGGGCGCCGAGATCGCCTTCTCGTTCTCCACCGTGAACGACGGCTTGACCGGGTACTTGAACACCATTGCGGTCAGGTTGGTGGGGAAGCTGCGTGCCAGGACGTTGTAGTCGCGCACCGCGACGATATAGCGCTGGCGCGCCACGGTGATGCGGTTCTCGGTGCCTTCGAGCTGCGACTGCAGGTCGCGGAAGGACGCGTCCGCCTTGAGCTGGGGATAGTTTTCCGACACCGCCAGCAGGCGCGACAGCGCGCCGCTCAGCTCGCCCTGGGCTTGCTGGAAGCGCTTGAATGCTTCCGGGTCGTTGAGTGTCTCGGGTGAGACCTGGATGCTGGTGGCCGCCGCGCGGGCCTTGGTGACCGCCTCGAGCGTCTCGCGCTCGTGCGTCGCATAGCCCTTGACGGTATTGACCAGGTTGGGGATCAGGTCGGCGCGGCGCTGGTACTGGTTGATCACCTCGCCCCAGGCCGCCTTGACGGCCTCGTCCTTGGTCTGGAAGTCGTTGTACCCGCAGGCGGACAGCAAGCTGGCGCACAGGGCCAGCAAGAGCCAGCGCAAGACAGACCGCGGCGAAGACAGGGAAAGGGCTGCGCGCATCGGAGACTCCGGAATTCGTGGAAACACCAGTGTAGCGCAGGGGCCGGCGCGGGCAAGCGATTCGTCCCGGCGCAGTTGACGGGGGGATGCCGGCACCGGTAGATTGTCGGTTTTGGCGCGGTCGGCTCTCCAGACTTGCACCACGCCTGCACCACCCTGCATCACCGCACAGCCATCGATCACCAGCCTGCCATGCGCGCCTTTTCGCCGGTTTCCGCTCCTGCTTCCGCTGCCTCGCAGCGGCAGGTGCTCGCGCGCGCCAAAGCCAAAAAACAGCCGCTCGTCTGACCGGGGCGTGCTGTTCCGTCAGATGAGCGACGGAACGGCACCTGCGATCAGGGGCGAGGCCAGGTTCATGCCCCTTCACTGCCCCTAGCGGGCCCAGCTGCCACCCGGCGCACTTCTGCACGGTTTCTTCCTGACCGGTCGCACAGGAGTGTTTCATGCAGCAGACAGAACAAGCAGTTCAGGCAGTTCAAGCAGATCAAGCACGGCAAGCAGGACAGGTCTTCTCGGGAATCTGGCTGCCGCTGGTGACGCCGTTCGCCGGGAGCGACGTCGATCATGCAGCGCTGGCGCGGCTGGTGCGTCGCTATGCGGACAGCGGTATCGCGGGCCTCGTGGTGTGCGGCAGCACGGGCGAGGCGGCAGCGCTCGACGAAGACGAGCAACTGGCCGTGCTGGACACCGTGCTGGATGCCGCCGGCGGCCTGCCGGTGACGATTGGGGGTGTCCGGCAGCAATGCGCGGCAGGCTCAGGCGCGCGTGCGGCGCCTGGCCGGGCGTCCGCTGGCGGGCTTGCTGACGCCTGCGCCCGCCTATGTGCGGCCGTCGCAAGCCGGGTTGCGCGATTACTTCGGCATGCTGGCCGACAGCGCCGCCGCCCCGCTGGTGTTGTACGACATTCCTTACCGCACCGGCGTGAAGCTGGACACCGACACCATCCTGGCGCTGGCCGCGCATCCGAATATCCTCGCCATCAAGGATTGCGGCGGGGACTACCACGGCACCCAGGCCGTGATCGCCGACGGACGCCTGGCGGTGCTGGCCGGCGAGGACCACCAGCTGCTGGGCACGCTGTGCCTGGGTGGCCGGGGCGCGATCATCGCCTCGGCGCATCTCTATCCGGAGCTGTTCGTGGCGCTCGCGCGCGCGGTGGCGGAGCAGCGCCTGGAACAGGCAAGGCGCCTGTTCCATGCCCTGATGCCGATGATCCGGCTGCTGTTCGCGCAGCCCAATCCCGGTCCCGTCAAGGCCATGCTGGCGCGCGAGGGCTGGCTGCGCAATGCGCTGCGCGCGCCGATGACGCCGGCCAGCGAGGCACTCGAGACGGCGCTGGCGCGCGCCTGCGCGGACCTCGGCGAGGCCGCCGCCGCCCTGCGCGGCTAGCGCCGGCAGGGGCGCAGCGCTCAGCCGGCGGCGAACGCCTTGCGCGCCGCTTCGATGGTGGTGGCGAGGATGGCGTCGTCGTGCTGCGCCGAGACGAAGCCGGCCTCGAAGGCGGACGGCGCCAGGTACACGCCGGCATCCAGCATGGCGTGGAAGAAGCGGTTGAAGCGCGCGGTGTCGCATTGCGTGACTTCGGCGAAGCTGCCCGGCACGCCGTCGCGGAAGTACATGCCGAACATGCCGCCGATGGCGTCGGCCGCGAACGGCACCCCGGCTTCGCGCGCCGCCGCGGCGAGGCCGTCGGCCAGCTTGCGGGTCTGCACGGCGAGGCGCTCATGGAAGCCGGGCGCCTGGATCAGCTTGAGCGTGGTCAGCCCGGCCGCCACCGCCAGCGGGTTGCCCGACAGCGTGCCGGCCTGGTAGACGCCGCCCAGCGGCGCCAGGCAGGCCATGATGTCGCGCCGGCCACCGAAGGCCGCGGCCGGCATGCCGCCGCCGATCACCTTGCCCAGGCAGGTCATGTCCGGGGTGATGCCGTAGTGCGCCTGCGCGCCGCCCAGCGCCACGCGGAAGCCCGTCATGACCTCGTCGAAGATCAGCACGGCGCCATGCCTGGTGCACAGCGCGCGCATGGCCTGCAGGAAGGCATCGCTGGCGCGCACCAGGTTCATGTTGCCGGCCACCGGCTCGACGATCACCGCGGCGATCTCGCCCTGGTGCTTGACGAAGGCCTGCTCGAGCTGCTCGACGTTGTTGTACTCCAGCACCATGGTGTGCTTGGTCACGTCGGCTGGCACGCCGGCCGAGGAAGGCGCATTCTTCGTGGTGTCGGCGAAGGTCAGCAGGCCGGAGCCGGCCTTGACCAGCAGGCTGTCGGCATGGCCGTGGTAGCAACCCTCGAACTTCACGATCAGGTCGCGCTTGGTGAAGCCGCGCGCCAGGCGCAGCGCGCTCATGGTGGCCTCGGTGCCGGACGATACCAGCCGGACCTGCTCGATCGACGGCACCAGCTTGCAGATTTCCTCGGCCATCTCGATCTCGGCCTCGGTCGGTGCGCCGAACGAAAAGCTCAGGCCGGCGGTTTCCTGCACCGCGCGCACCACCTCCGGGTGGGCGTGGCCGACGATCATCGGGCCCCACGAGCCGATGTAGTCGATGTAGCGCTGGCCGTCGGCGTCCCACATATAGGCGCCTTCGGCGCGCGTGATGAAGCGGGGCGTGCCACCCACCGAGCGGAAGGCGCGCACGGGCGAATTGACGCCGCCGGGGATGGTTTGCTGGGCGCGGTCGAAGAGCTGCTGGTTACGAGACATGGCTTTGCGTGAGGTCAAAAGCGGGAGAAAACGAAGAAACGCGTTCCATCAGGCGCCAAGTCACGCGGAAATGCCTGCAAAAAGGCTGCAATGCGTGGCATTTACGCGGTAACGTGCGCGAACACGGCGTATTTGGCCCGAATCCTGCTTGCCTGGCTGGCGCCGGCGGCGCCGATTCGGTACCATCTGGCCCTGAATTTTAATGGAGAGTGACTGAACCGTTATGGAATACAAGACCTGGATGTGCCTGATCTGCGGGTGGATTTACGACGAAGCCGCCGGCGCGCCCGAAGACGGCATTGCGCCCGGCACCAAGTGGGAAGACGTACCCATCAACTGGACTTGCCCGGAATGCGGCGCGCGCAAGGAAGATTTCGAGATGGTGGCCCTGTAAGAGGCACGATCGAAAAGAGCCTGGCGTCGTTGCGCGGCACGGCAAGTGCCACTTGTACTGCCTGCGGCCGCGCCCTTGCAGGGCGCATGCGCGCTGGCTGGCGCGCACCGCCAAGCAGGCGGATCGCCATGCGATCCGAATTCCCCGCTCCGCCCTGGCCAGGACGGCCTCGCTTTATGTCGATAGCGTGATAGCGCTTCTTGGGCCACGTCTTCGGCCACGTGAAGTTGCCATGGACCGTGGGGCGGCAGACGGCCGCCGCCGTGCCGGGCAGATCGGCGTGACGCGCCCATGACGGATCCGCCCCCGGCAGGCCAGTCCGCGTTGCCGCGTCGCGTCGATGCGACAGATCGCCAGGGGCTGGCCGGGATTCCGGATTGACGGCCCCACGGCGACTTGTCACACTCTGTTTCAAATTTGAAAATCCGCCCTTTGGGGGGTGGACCAGGCAGGCGCGGGTACCACGCGCCGCCATTTGCCAGCCGCGGGCCACCGCGGCGGCGTGTTTTTCGGGAATCAGGACGTATTGTTTCGGGGGCCGCCGGAGCAGCCAGGCTGCGCCGCGCGGAAGTTCTCAAGTCAATGCCGGCGTGTCCCGCAGGGGGCGCGCTGGTTGCGGGAACGGTATGCGGGTCGATCAACTACAAGAAAGTATTCGGGTCAGCCTGGGGGTCAACCCCGGAGTCAGCGGCGTGGTCGAAGCCGGTAAAGCCGGCGGCGGTGCTGCGCCCGCGCGGCGCAAGGTGCTCGTCATCGACGACTCCAGCACCATCCGCCGCACCGCCGAGATCTTCCTGTCGCAGGCGGGCTGCCAGGTGCTGCTGGCCGAAGACGGCTTCGAAGCCCTCGCCAAGGTGGGCGACATGCATCCGGACCTGATCTTCTGCGACATCCTGATGCCGCGGCTGGACGGTTACCAGACCTGCGCCCTGATCAAGAAAAGCCCGCGCTTCCATGCCATTCCGGTGATCATGCTGTCGTCCCGCGACGGCGTGTTCGACCGCTCGCGCGGCCGCCTCGTCGGCGCGCGCGACCATCTCGCCAAGCCGTTCACCCGCGAATCGCTGCTGCAGGCGGTAGACGCCTGCCTGCCATGTGCCGCCGCCGTGGCCAGCGCCGAGCCGGCCTGAGCGCATACCCAGGAATACTCATGACTACCAGCAAGACCATCAGCAAGATCCTCATCGTCGACGACTCCCCGACCGAAGCCCTGTTCATGTCCGACCTGCTCGGCAAGAAGGGTTTCAAGGTCTCGGTGGCCGGCAACAGCGACCAGGCCTTCGCCAGGCTCGAGAACGAACGCTTCGACCTGATCCTGATGGACGTGGTGATGCCAGGCCAGAACGGCTACCAGGCCACCCGCGCCATCAAGCGCGACGACCGCTTCAAGGATATCCCGGTCATCATGTGCACCAGCAAGGGCCTGGATACCGACCGCATCTGGGGCATGCGCCAGGGCGCGTCCGACTACATCGTCAAGCCGGTCGACGGCGAAGAGCTGCTCGGCAAGATTGCGGCGCTGGCCCACTGAGGCGAGCCCGCGCGGCCACCCGTTACCCCTCCTTCCTCTCACCGGAAATCCGCTCATGAACGCGCCGCGCCAGGACCTCCGTGCCCGCCAGACCCGGCTGCAGGACTACCAAGCCATGCTGGCCCGCCGCTTGCGCGAGGCGCGCAGCCTGCCCGCGGTGGAGAGCTACCTCGGCCTGCAGGTGGGCCAGCGCCACTGGCTGCTGCCGCTGCTGGAGACCGGCGAGGTGATGGAGATGCGCCAGCCCAGCCGCGTGCCGCTGACGCAGGGCTGGTACACGGGGCTGGTCAATGCGCGCGGCAGCCTCCTGGGCGTGATCGATTTCAGCCTGTTCTGCGGCGAGGGAGCCACCCCGCTGCAGCCGGGCAGCAAGATCGTGGTGTTGTCGCGCCAGGTCGAGCGCGCGTGCGGCATCCTGGCCACGCGCGTGATCGGCCTGCGCCATGCGGGCGAGCTGAGCCTGCCGGCCGGGACGCAAGGCAGCCGGCCGGAGAGCCCGTCCGAGGGCGCGCCCGAATGGGAGGGCGCGCGCTTCGCCGACCGCGACGGGCGGGACTGGCAGGTGCTGGACGTGCGCCGCCTGCTGGCGTCGCCCGCCTTCCTCCAGGTGGGCCGGCAGGCCGCCTGAGCGCGCAGCGGGCAGGGCAGCGGTACGGATGGGGAGGGGGCGGGTCCGCGCATGGTCGCGGGCGCGCCGCAGAGAAACCAAGAATCGAAAAATAACGAACAGAGGGTGGGTGCTATGGGTTTCAAGAACTTCAGCCTGGGTCGCCGCGGGCCGGTGGCCGCCGCCGCCGAGATGGCGGTGAATGCCGGCGCGCCGGCGGCAAGGAGCACCCCGGCCGAGCGTATCGCGGACAGGCTTGGCCGCATCCCGTTCGCCAGCCAGCAGCGCGCGCTCACCGGCGGCGTGATGCTGTCCCTGGTGGCGCTGCTGGTCTCGGTCTATGCCGATAATCGCGAAGCCAACAACGGCGCGGCACAGATCGAGATCGCCGGCGACATGCTGATGCACTCGCAGCGCCTGGCCAAGGCGGTGCCGGTGGCGCTGCTGGGCAATGCGCAGGCCTTTACCCAGCTGCGCCAGTCCAGGGAGGAACTGGCGGGCGACTTGCAGGCCCTGCAGAACGGCAGCGACACCAAGCACGTGCGCGCCAGCAGCGGCGCCGCCGTGCCGCTGCTGGAAAAGGCCACGGAATCCTGGCGCCGCACCGAGAAGAGCGCGGGCGACGTGCTGGCGCAGTTGCCCACCCTGATCACCATCGGCCAGACGCTGCAGATCTTCAACGCCTCCAACCCCGAACTGCTGGAAAGCGCGGAGCAGGTGGCGGCAATCAAGCTGCAGAGCGGCGCCAACGCACGCGAGGTGGCCGCCTCCGCGCAGCTGGTGATGCTGACGCAGCGCCTGGGCAAGAACCTCAACGAATTCCTGGCAGGCGAAGGCGTCAACCCGGAAACCGCGTTCCTGCTGGGCAAGGACACCAATACCTTCCGCGAAACCCTGGACGGGCTGCTCAACGGCAGCGAGGCGCTGCGCCTGTCGGCCGCCGGCGATGCCGAGACCCGCACCTACCTGCAGCAACTCTCGCAGCGTTTCGACGCCGTGCAGAAGACCACGCAGACCATCCTGCAGAACCTGCCCGGCCTGATCGCCGCCAAGCGTGCCCAGCAGCAGATCTTCAACGACAACGAAGCCCTGCGCGGCGAGCTGTCGCAGTTGCAGGCCGCCTACGCGGAAGGCGCGCGCGTGCGTCCGCTGACGCTTGGCGCCACCATCGTCTCGGCCGCGCTGACGCTGCTGTTCCTGGCCGGCCTGGCCGCGCTCTACCTGCGCGACTCGCGCGCCAAGGCGCTGGAAGCCGAAGCCCGCGAGCACGAAGCCGACGCGCGCCGCCTGGATGAAAAGCGCAACAACGACGCGACCCAGAAGGCGATTCTGCAGCTGATGAACGAACTGCAGGACATCGCCGACGGCGACCTGACCAAGCAGGCCACCGTGACCGAGGACATCACCGGCGCCATTGCCGACTCGGTGAACTACACGGTGGAAGAATTGCGCGAGCTGGTGGGCCGTGTGCAGCAGACCGCCGGCGAGGTCACGCAGGCTTCCGGCCAGGTGCAGGACACGTCGATCGAACTGGTGGCCGCATCCGAGGAACAGTCGCGCCAGATCCGCCAGACCGGCGAGTCGGTGGTGGAAATGGCGGACCGCATCACGCAGGTGTCGCGCGGCGCCGCCGAGTCGGCCAACGTGGCGCGCGCCTCGCTGGCCGCCGCCGAGCAAGGCCAGCACGCGGTGCAGAACGCCATCCTCGGCATGAACGACATCCGCGAGCAGATCCAGGACACCTCCAAGCGGATCAAGCGCCTGGGCGAATCGTCGCAGGAGATCGGTGAAATCGTCGAACTGATTTCCGACATTACCGAGCAGACCAACGTGCTGGCACTCAACGCCGCCATCCAGGCCGCATCGGCCGGCGAAGCCGGGCGTGGCTTCTCGGTGGTGGCCGAGGAAGTGCAGCGCCTGGCGGAACGCTCCGGCGAGGCAACCAAGCAGATCGGCGCGCTGATCCGCACCATCCAGACCGACACGCAGGACGCGGTGCACGCCATGGAGCGCAGCACGCAGGGCGTGGTCGAAGGGGCCAAGCTGTCCGACAATGCCGGCGCCGCGCTGGTGGAGATCGGCCGCGTGTCGCGCCAGCTTGCCGAGCTGATCGAGCAGATTTCCCAGACCACTTCGCACGAGGCGGGCCTCGCCACCGCGGTGGCACGCAATATCGAAGGGATCCTGCAGGTGACCGAGCAAACGTCGTCCGGCACGCGCCAGACTGCGTTGTCGGTGCGCCAGCTGACCCTGCTGACCGAGGAACTGCGCAATTCCGTGCTGCGATTCAAGATCGCCTGACGAGTTACGCGAGCCCGCGCCATCGCGGGCCACGGACCGGCGCCACCGCATTGGACGCATTGGATGCAGTCATGTCATTGAATTTCCCTGTCTCGCGCGACGCCGCCGGCGCTGACCCGGCCCGGCAGGAAGCACCGGTTCCGGCAGCCCCGGGCGCCGACGCCGGTGCCGAACCCGCCGCCAGCCCCGTGGCGCGCGACCTTTCCGTGCTGGGTTGGCTGGCGCCGAGCCTGCGCGCCGCGCTGGACGATGCCGCGGCCGAACTGGGCCACTATGTCGACGAAGTGCAGCAGGCGCCCGAGGCGCTGGGCGCGCGCGACACCACTTCGCTGCGGCTGGCCGGCCAGCACCTGCACCAGGCCGCGGGCGCCGTGCATATCGTCGGCCTGCGTGGTGTGGACCCTTACTGCCAGGCGTTGCGCCGCCTGCTCGACGGCATCGACGCCGGCGCCGTGCCGGCCGATGCAAGGACCCTGGACGTGTTCCGCCTCGGCGTGCAGGCGCTGGCCGAGTACGTCGACGATCTGATGGCCGGCGACGACGAAGACCCGGTGCGCCTGTTCCGTTCCTACGCCGACGTGCTGGACCGGATCGGCGAAGACCGCGTGCATCCGGCCGACCTGTGGGTGGACGAGCTGCAGATGCTGCCGGGCATCGTGCTGCCGATGCGCATGGCTGCCACCGTCACGCGCGCGCGCCAGCGTTTCGAAGCGGCACTGCTCAAGGCGCTGCGCCTGCCGGTGCCTTGCCATGACGCGAGCCTGCTGCTCGAAGCCTACCTGCCGCTGGAGTCCGCGCTCGAAGACGTACGCGCCAGCGAGCAGGAATTGCGCCGCGCCACCGACCATCCGGATCGCGGCGTATGGCACGTGCTGGCACTGGTGTTCGGGGCGCTGGCCCACGGCCTGCTTGCCTCCGACCTGCTCGCCAAGCGCCTGGCGGGGCGTTCCCACCTGCTGCTGCGGCAGTACCTGCAAGGCCAGGTGCGCGTGCCGCAGGCGCTGCTCAACGACGCGGTCTACCTGCTTGTCACCACCACCGGCGCCGGCGCGGCAGTGCCAGCCGGCGAGACGGAAGCTCCAGCCGTGCTGGTGCTGCGCTCGGCCATCCGCGCGTGCCTGCAAGCGTTCCGCATCGACGCGGCGCACGCGGCGGTACACGCCGACTTCCGCGTGCGCTACTACGGCTGGCTCGATCCCATCGACACGCGCAACCTGCAGCAGGCCGCCGCCGCGATGGAGCGCGCAGCCGCCGATCCGCAGCACGGGGGCTGGCACGACGCCCTCGCCGCGCTGGCCGAGGCGGCGCAACCGCTGGCCCAGCCGGCACTGCTGCGCTGCCTGGACGCCGCCGCGCATCCCGCCCTGCTGGCCGATGGCACCGATACCACCGATGGTGCCGGCGGCGGCGACGACGCCATCGGCATCGGCGCCATCGCCCTGTTCCTTGGCCGCGCCCTGGCCTTGCCGTGGCGCGTGCATGGCAGCACCGGCCATGCGTGCGCTGCCGAGTTCGCGCATCGCTGCGACGAGCTGGCCGCCTATCTTGGCGCGCGCCGGCGCGGCGAGGCCGCCGTGCAAGCCCCGCGCTGGCTCATGCAGATGGTCGAGCAGGCCCGCGCGCAGCGGCTGCGCGAGGCCGCCGTGGCGCAGTTGCGCGGTCATCTCGACAGCGCCGAATCCTGGCTCGATGCATACGACCGCGACGCCACCCGTGGCGAGGCCGGCGCGCACCTGCGCGATGCCGATCGCGCGTTCGCCGCGCTCGGCGCCACGCTCGAACAGTTGCAGCAGGCCAACGCCCTGCCGCAGACGCTGCGTGACGAGGCGCTCGCCGTTGGCGTGGCGCTGCAGCGCGTGACGCTGTCGCTCGGCCTGCTGGCCGGCGCGCGCGCCGTGCAGGTAACGGACGCCGCCGAAGCCGACGCCGCCGGCGAGCGCGCCGGCTGGCTGGCCGCGATTGCCGGCGAGCTCGGTGCGGTGCATGCCTTTATCGACGCACTCGCATTCGGCCGCAGCAGCGCCGCCGCCAGCGCGCCGGATGCCAGCGCCGCCGGCGCCGCCAGCCTGGCCGGGGAGGGCGGCGCGTTGTCCCACGCGGCGCTGCTGGCCAATGCGCGCGCTGCCGCCAGCGAGGTGGTGCGCCACGCGCCCGCCGCCGACGCGCCTGAGGTCAAGGCGCTGCGCACGGCGCTGCAGGCGCTCGGCGAACAAGCCGCCATTGACGACGCGGCCAGCCTGCGCCGCCATGCCAACGAGGCCACTACCCAGCTCAATGCCTGGCTGGCCGGCTCCCACGGCGCGGGAGAGCGCCTGGTGGTGGCCCTGGCCGATACGCTGCCGTCCGCCGAGGCGAGCCAGCCCGCCACGCCGGCGCCGCCGGCGGCGACGGACAGTGCCGCCATCGACGCCGAGCTGCTGGACATCTTCCTTACCGAAGCCGACGAAGTGCTGGGCGAGGTTGCCAGCGACCTGCGCGGCGGCTCGGCGGCGCTGGCCGATACCGATACCGTCAGCCGCCTGCGGCGCGCTTTCCATACGCTCAAGGGATCGAGCCGCATGGTGGGCCTGCACCGCTACGGCGAAGCGGCCTGGGCCATCGAGCAGGTGATGAACCTGTGGATCGCCGAGGCGCGCGGGCCGTCGAAGGCAGTGGTCGACCTGCTGCTGCGCGCGCACGACGAGCTGGCGGCATGGGTGACGGCGCTGCACGACAACCCGCTGGCCGCGCACGCGACCGCAGGCCTGCTGGCCGCGGCGCAAGCGGTGCGTGCCGGTGCGGACGCGGACGACGGACAGCAGGGACAGGATGGACAGGCGGGACAGGCACAGTCCGCGGCGCGCGAACCGGTGCGCGAGGCCGTGCAAGGCACCGCAGGCGAGGTGGCGAGCGAGATTGCGAACGAAGCAGAGAACCAGGCACCGGTCGATGCGTCGCTTAATGCGTCGGTCGCTGCGTCGGACGGCCTGCCCGCCGAGGCCACCGTCGCGGATGCCAAGGTCATTCCGTTCCGCTTCGCCAGCACGCCGGCCGAGCAGAGCGATCATTTCAAGCTGATCGGCCCGGTCCGCATCAGCTTGCCGCTCTACAACGTCTACCTGCAGGAAGCCGACGACCTGGTCCGCCAGTTCGCCACCGATGTCTCGGAATGGCACCACGAGGGCCGCCCGTGCCCGAGCGAACTGGCGCTGCGTGTTGCGCACACCCTGCAAGGCAGCGCCTCCACGGTAGGGCTCGAGCCGGTGCGTGCCATTGCCGAAGCGCTCGAACGCCTGATGCTGCAGCTTGGCGCGCATCCGGTGGCCATGCATCCCGGGGACTTCCGCTTGCTGGAGCAGGCGGTCGAGCGTGTACGCGGCATGCTGCACCAGTTCGCCGCGGGGATCTGGCCTGATGCCGACGAGGCGCTTTGCCGCAGCCTGGCCGAGCTCGGCGAGCGCGCCATGGTGCGCCCGCGCCTGGCGATGCCCGAGCCCGTCGGCCTGGCGCCGGAGGCGGAAGACGCGCCGGTCGCGCTGCTGTTCGGCAAGCTGCCGTCGGCGGCCGCTGCCGAGCCCGAGCAAGCTGGCGGGACGTCGCAGGCGCTTGCGAGCATTCCCTTTTCAGCTCCGGTGCTGGCTCCCCCCCTGGCGGCGCCGGAACCTGCGCCCGCCCCGGTGGCCGAACGCGCCGAGCAACCGCTCGATGCCGCGCTCGTCGAGATCTTCCTCGAAGAGGCGCATGGCAGCCTGCCCGAACTCGGCAAGCTGGTGCGCGGATGGGAAGCCGCCTCCGGTGATGGGCAGCACGCCAGCCACGCCGGCCTGATCCTGCGTGCACTTCATACGCTCAAGGGCAGTGCGCGCATGGCCGGTGCGATGGCGCTGGGCCAGGCCGCGCACGAGATGGAGACGCTGCTCGACGCCGCCGTGCGCGGTGACCGCGTCGGGCCGACGCTGTTCGTGCGCCTGTATGCCTGGTACGACCGCATCCTCGCGCATGGCGAGGCGCTGCAGGCCGGCCGTCTGCTGCCCGTGGACGATCCGGAGCTGGTCAATGCGACGGATGCCGGTAGCGACACCGTGGCGTCCGCGCCCGCCGACGCGCAGGCCGCGGACGCCGCGCCGCGCGCCCAGGCGCTGCCGCTGCCATTGAGCGTGGTGGGCGTGGGCACGCTGCCGCCCCAGCCTGCCGGTGGCGTGCCGGCCGTGGCCGACGCCGTCGAACGCCAGCGCGCGCTGGTGCGCGTGCAGGCGCGCACGCTCGACACGCTGATCACCGATGCCGGCGAAGTCGGCGCCACGCGCGCGCGGCTGGAGAGCGAGCTCGAAGCGCTGCGCAGCTATCTCGGTGAACTCAACGACAACGTGGGGCGCTTGCGTGGCCAGTTGCGCGAGATTGAAATCCAGGCAGAGTCTCAGATGGCTTCGCGCATCGCCGACGCCCAGCACAAGCAGGATTTCGACCCGCTCGAGTTCGACCGCTTCACACGCTTCCAGGAACTGACCCGGATGATGGCCGAGTCGGTCAACGACGTGGCCACGGTCGAGCAGAACCTGCAACGGGGTTTCGACCGTGCCGCGGGCGACCTCGATGCGCAGGCGCGTCTCACGCGCGGCCTGCAGCGCAGCCTGATGCAGGCGCGCATGGTGCAGTTCGACGCGCTGGCCGAGCGGCTATACCGCGTGGCGCGCCAGGCCGCCAGCGAGACCGGCAAGGAAGTGCGGCTGCTGATCAAGGGTGGCACCGTGGAGGTCGACCGCTCGGTGCTGGACCGCATGGCCGGCCCGATCGAACACCTGATCCGCAACGCGGTGGTGCACGGCATCGAATCCGCGCAGGCCCGCCGTGCGGCGGGCAAGCCGGCCACCGGGGCGCTTACCCTCGAAGTGCAGCAAGAAGGCAACGAGGTCGTGCTGCATTTCGTCGACGACGGTGGCGGCCTGGACCTGGCACGCATCCGTGCGCGCGCCATCGAGCGCGAGCTGCTGGCGCCGGACGACGACGCTGGCGAGGCTCGCCTGACCGAGCTGATCTTCTCGCCCGGCTTCAGCACCGCCGAGTCGGTCTCCGAACTCGCCGGCCGCGGCGTCGGCATGGACGTGGTGCGGGCCGAGACCGTGGCGCTGGGCGGGCGCATCGCGCTGTCCACGCAAGCCGGGCAGGGCACCCGCTTTACCGTGCACCTGCCCCTGACCACGGCGATCACGCAGGTGCTGCTGGTCACGCTGGGCGGGCGCCCGTTCGCTATCCCCAGCGGCATGATCGACCAGGTGCAGCAACTGCGCTCGCAGGGCCTGCTGGATGCCTATAACCGGGGCCGCCTCGACGCGCCCGGCGGCGAGGTACCGTTCCACTATTTCGGCACGCTCCTGGAAGAAGCCCCGGCGATCGCCGCGGGGCGCAAATACTCGCCCGTCGTGGTGGTGCGCAGCGGTGCCGAACGCATCGCCGTGCATATCGACGAAGTGATCGGCAACCGCGAAGTGGTGGTCAAGCACATCGGTCCGCACCTGGCACGCCTCGAAGGCATCGCCGGCGCCACCACGCTGGGCGACGGCGAGATCGTGCTGATCTACAACCCGGTCGTGCTGGCGCAGCGCTTCGTGCGCGAGCGCGGCGAACAGCCGCGCCTGACGGCGCCCGCGCTGGAGACGCAGGCGCGGCAGCCCGCGCTCGGCGCCGTGGCCGAGTTCGGCCAGGACGGCAGCGCGCCGGTGGCTGGCCTGGGCTCGCAGCCCACCATCATGGTGGTGGACGATTCGCTCACGGTGCGCAAGGTCTCGCATCGCCTGCTCACCCGCGCCGGCTAYCAGGTCGTGCTGGCGCGCGACGGCGTGGAYGCGCTGCGGCAGTTGCAGGAAGTGATGCCGGACGCCATGCTGGTGGATATCGAGATGCCGCATATGGATGGCTTCGACCTGACCCGCAATGTGCGCGCGGACGGCCGGACCGCGCATATGCCGCTGGTGATGATCACCTCGCGCACGGCGGAGAAGCACCGCCGCTATGCCGCCGAGATCGGCGTGAACGTCTACCTGGGCAAGCCGTACAACGAGGATGAACTGCTGACCACCTTGCACCACCTGCTGGGCGAGAGGGCGGCCGGGACGGCGGGTTCGGTGGCGGCAATGCTGGGGGAAAACACGGGGAGCTGACGGGGCGGCGCAGAGGCGCCTGCCCGACCCGGCAGCTTGCGCCCGGGCCGCTCGCAGTGCCCGACGATGGTCACGCCCTCTCCGCGCATGGGGAGAGGGGCGCAGGCCGCGGACATTGCATCCGCCGCCAGGCGCGTCGTCCTACTTGTTCACCATCTTCGCCGGCACCGACAAAGTCAGCGCGGCGCCAGCCACCAGGCAGGCGGCCAGCAGGTACATGCCCGAATCCGTGCTCTGCGTCAGATCCTTGAGCCAGCCCACCGCATACGGGCTGATGAAGCCAGCCAGGTTGCCCAGCGAATTGATCAGCGCGATTCCCGCAGCCGCTCCGGTACCTGCCAGGAAGGCTGTCGGCAGGCTCCAGAACAGCGGCAGCGTGGTCAGGATGCCGATGGTGGCCAGCGTGAGCCCGAGCAGGGCCAGCGTGGTATTGGCGTGCCAGTACACCGACAACAGCAAGCCGAGCGCGCCCAGCAGGGCGGGGATGGCGATATGCCAGCGGCGCTCGCGGCTGCGGTCGGCGCTGTAGGCCACCAGCACCATGCCGATCACCGCGCAGCCGTAGGGAATGGCGGTGAGCAGGCCGATGTCGAACGGGTTTTTCACGCCGGTCTGCTTGATGATGGTGGGCAGCCAGAAGCTGACGCCGTACAGCCCCATCACGAAGCAGAAATAGATCGCGCTCATCAGCCACACGCGCGGGCTGGTCAGCACCTGGCCGACCGGCGCGTCTTCCTTGTGCATGTCCTCGTTGGCGATATTGCGCTGGAGCAGCGCTTTCTCGTCGTCGCTGAGCCACTTGGCGTGGGCGATGCGGTCATCCAGGTAGGCCAGCACCAGCAGCCCCACCAGCACCGAGGGCACGCCTTCGATCAGGAACATCCACTGCCAGCCGGACCAGCCGTTGTGGCCGTCGAAGGCCTGCATCACCCAGCCCGACAGCGGGCCGCCGATCACGCCGGACAGGGCGATGGCGGTCATGAAGAAGGTGGTGGTGCGCCCGCGCCGGTGGGCCGGGTACCAGTAGGTCAGGTAGAGGATGATGCCGGGAAAGAAGCCCGCTTCCGCGATGCCCAGCAGGAAGCGCAGCACGTAGAACATGGTCGGGGTGGTGACAAACATCATCGCCCCCGAGATCAGTCCCCAGGTGATCATGATGCGTGCGATCCAGATGCGCGCGCCCACCTTGTGCAGGATGACGTTGCTCGGCACCTCGAACAGGAAGTAGCCGATGAAGAAGATGCCGGCGCCCAGCCCGTAGATGGTCTCGCTGAACTTGAGGTCGTTGAGCATCTGCAGCTTGGCGAAGCCCACGTTGACGCGGTCCAGGTAGGCCACGACGTAGCAAAGCAGCAGGAAGGGCACCAGGCGCCAGCTGACCTTGCGGTAGGTGGCGTCCTCGAAGGCGGTGCCTGCGGCACCGGGATGTACTGCGGTCGTTGTCATGCTGTCTCCTCTTGGATTTACTCTCTGTGATTGCACGAATACCGCGGGATGGGGCGCCGCCTGATGCGCGCGGCGCCGGGAAACTGGCCTGAAGGCTTGCCTTGCAGGCTGGTCGGGAAGGGACGCGACGCTGCTCTGGCCAGGCGTGCGGCCAGCGGGCCGTGCACCGTCACAAGGCGGCGCAACGACGCGAGAATCCCTTCCGGACGCGCTGCTAGTGGGCGAAGGGGCCGCGGCCGCGCAGGGCGTTGGCCGTCATCATCAATGCCAGCAGGAAAGGCAGCGCCACGTAGAGGCACCAGTGCACGCGGTCGCCCAGGGTGTCGCCCCACTTGCGCTTGAAGACCTGCAGGCGCGGCATGGCCGACGGGTTGGTGGCGCGCTTGTTTCTGACGTGCCACGCCATCCAGAAGAAGAAAATGGCGAAGGCGACCGACAGGAAGTTGATATTACCCATGTTGAATTGCGATGGTTTTCAGTGTGGTGAATCCGTACAGGGCCTCGAAGCCCTTTTCACGGCCGTAGCCTGACTGCCCGCTGCCGCCGAAGGGCAGTTCCACCCCGCCGCCGGCACCGTAGTTGTTGATAAAGACCTGGCCCGCGCGCAGCTTGTGCGCCAGCCTCAGCTGGCGCGCGCCGTCGCGCGTCCAGACGCCGGCGACCAGGCCGTAGGGCGTGCCGTTGGCCAGGGCAATGGCTTCGGCCTCGGTGTCGAAGGGCGTCGCCGCCAGCAGCGGGCCGAAGACTTCTTCCTGCGCCAGCCGGTGCGAGGGGGGCACGTCGCGGAACAACATCGGCACCTGGTAGTAGCCGGATTCCGGCGCTTCGGCCACGATCTGGCCCTGCGCCATGGCGGCGATGCCGGCATGCTGCGCGTCGGAGACGAAATCCCATACGCGTTGCTGCTGCTTGCGGCTGATCAGCGGGCCGCATTCCAGGTCCAGCGCCGACGGCCCCACGCGCAAGGACTCGAACACCGTGGCAAGGCGGTCGAGCACGGCGTTGTAGAGCGGGCGCTCCACCAGCACGCGGCTGCCCGCCGAGCAGGTCTGGCCGGCGTTCTGCACGATGCCGTTGACGATGACCGGCACCAGTGCGTCGAGGTCGGCATCGGCGAATACGATCTGGGGCGACTTGCCGCCGAGTTCCAGCGTCACCGGGACGTGGTTCTCGGCTGCCATCTGCGCGATCAGCTTGCCGGTCTGCGGCGAACCGGTGAAGGAGATGTGGTTGATGCCGGGATGGCGCGCCAGCGCGGCGCCGGCTTCATGGCCGTAGCCGGTGACGATGTTCAGTGCGCCCTCGGGCAGGCCGGCCTCGGCGGCCAGTTCCGCCACGCGCAGCAGCGACAGGCAGGCATCCTCGGCGGGCTTTACCACGCAGGCATTGCCGGTGGCGAGCGCCGCGCCGACACTGCGCCCGAAGATCTGCAGCGGGTAGTTCCACGGGATGATGTGGCCGGTCACGCCATGCGGCTCGCGCACCGTCAGCACGGTGTAGCCGGGCTGGTAGGGAATGGTCTGGCCGTGCAGCTTGTCGACCGCGCCGGCATAGAACTCGAAGTAGCGCGCCACGGCGCGCGCATCGGCGGCGGCCTGGCGCAGGGGCTTGCCGGTGTCGCGCGCTTCCAGCGCTGCCAGTTCGGCCTCGTGCTCGATCAGGATCAGCGCCACGCGGTTGAGCAGGCGCACGCGCTCGGCCGGCGCCATGGCGCCCCAGGTGCCCTCGGCGGCCTGGCGGGCGGCACGGACGGCCACATTGATGTCGACGGCGTTGCCGCGCGCGATCTCGGCGAAGGGTTCGCCGCTGGAGGGGTCGAAGACCTTGATGCGCATGCCGGAATCCGGCGCGATCAGGCGGTTGGCAACGAAATGCTGGGCATGCATTGGTGGGGCTCCGGCTGGATGCGACTGCCGCCGGGTGGCTGGCGGTGCGCCTGTCGATGCGTGGTTCGGACAATTCGCCATTATCACTCACCGCGCGAGACGCGCAAGGCACGCGCGGCGCGCAAGACGTCGGGGCCGGGTCAGCTCCGGGTCAGCTTTGACCCGTTATAATGCCCGCCATCCACAAACACAGGCATCTGGAGAACTCGCATGAGCTTCAACCTCGTCTCCCCGGGCAAGGACATCCCCAACGATTTCAACGTCATCATCGAGATCTCCGCCCAGAGCGATCCGGTGAAGTACGAGGCCGACAAGGAAACCGGCCTGCTGTTCGTCGACCGTTTCATCGGCACCGGCATGCGCTATCCGGCCAACTACGGCTTCATCCCCCAGACCCTGTCGGGCGACGGCGACCCCGTCGACGTGCTGGTGCTGTCGCCGTTCCCGATCCTGGCCGGCGCGGTAGTGCGCTGCCGCGCGCTGGGCATGCTGAAGATGACCGACGAGTCCGGCGTGGATGCCAAGCTGGTCGCCGTGCCCCTGGACAAGCTGTCGCCGGCCACCGCCTTCATGAAGGGCCTGTCGGACGTGCCGCAGAACCTGCTGGACCAGATCAAGCACTTCTTTGAGAACTACAAGGCGCTCGAAGCCGGCAAGTGGGTCAAGGTCGAAGGCTGGGCCGGCATCGAGGAAGCCCACAAGGAAATCACCGACGGCGTGGCGAACTACAAGAAGTAAGCCCTGCCACCGGCGCGGCACCGGCGGCCATGCGTGCATGGCCGTTTCCGGTACCGGACCCAACCCGCTGCGGCGGGTTTTTTTGTCGCCGTGGCCTTGATCAGGGCCAAGTACGGCTCGGTGCCGCCAAGTTAAGCTTCAGGCATATACCAGACGGAGCCTTGTCCCATGAACGCGATCTCCCCCACCTCGGCGTTGCCCGCGGCACGGCGCTATGCCGCTCCTGCCCTGTTCTTCCACTGGGCTGTCTTCCTGCTGATTGCCGTCGCCTATGCTGCGATCGAGCTGAAGGGCTTCACGGCACGCGGCAGCGCCGCCCGCTTCGCGGCCATGGCAGCGCACGAATGGGCCGGCGTGCTGGTGCTGGCGCTGGCTGTTCCCCGCCTGCTGTGGCGCCTGCTGCGCGGCGCGCCGGCACCCGAACCCGGCCCGCGCTGGATGCGGCTGGCGGGCGCCGCCATGCACCTGGTGCTCTACCTGTTTATCTTCGCGCAGCCGCTGCTAGGCCTGCTGACGGTCAATGCCGCCGGCCACGTGCTGGCGCTGCCGGCGCTGGGCCTGGAAGTGCCTGCGCTGATCGCGCCGGATCCGGCCCTCAAGGGCACGTTCAAGGAGATCCACGAGACCCTCGGCACCGCCTTCTACACCGTGATCGGGCTGCATGCGCTGGCGGCGCTGTTCCACCATTACATGCTCGGCGACGACACGCTGCGGCGTATGTGGCGCAGGCGCGCAGGCCTGGCCCGCTAGCGCCCGTCGGCCTCAGCCGCGGGCGAACGGCGTACGGTCGTTGAGTTCGTCGAGATAGGCGTCGATGCCCTGGCGCTCGCGCTCCAGGAAGCGCTCGACCGCATCGGCAAAGGACGGATGCGCCAGCCAGTGGGCCGAGCGCGTCGCCACCGGCAGGAAGCCCCGCGCCATCTTGTGCTCCCCCTGGGCGCCGCCCTCGAAGGTGCGGATGCCTTCGGCGATGCAGAATTCCAGCGGCTGGTAGTAGGCGGTTTCGAAATGCAGGCAGGGATGGTGTTCGAGCGCGCCCCAGTAGCGCCCGAACAGCGCGCTGCGGGCCGGGTCGGCATCGTAGACCACCAGCGAGGCGGCGATCGGCTTGTCTTCGCGCTCGGCTATCACCAGAAGCAGGTTCTCCGGCATTGCCGCGCCGATGCGCAGGAAGAAGTCCAGGTTCAGGTAGGGCGTGGAATGGTGTTCGCGGTAGGTCTGGCGATAGCAGCGATGGAAGAAGCGCCAGGCCTGTTCGTCGATTTCGTGGCCGCGCAGCTGGTGCAGGCTGATGCCGGCCTCTGCCACGCGGCGCCGCTCGGCGCGGATGTTCTTGCGCTTCTTCTGCGACAGCGTGGCCAGGAAGGCCTCGAAGCTCTCGTAGCCGGGGTTGGTCCAGTGGAACTGCACGCCATGGCGCATCAGCATGCCGGCGCCGTCCATCAGCGCGGCCTCGTCCTCGTCCGGGAACAGCACATGCAGCGAAGACAGCTGGCTCTGCTCGGCCAGCGCCAGCGCCGTCCGGAGCAGCAGGCGGCGCTCGCCTTCGTCGCGCGCCAGCAGGCGCGCGCCCTGCACCGGGGTGAACGGGATCGCGCACAGCAGCTTGGGATAGTAGGGCAGGCGGTGCTGGGCGTAGGCGTCGGCCCAGGCCCAGTCGAACACATATTCCCCATAAGAGTGCGACTTGGCGTATAGCGGCATGGCGGCGGCGAGGCGTTCGCCGTCCTGGCTGCCACCATCGTCATGCGCCGCCCACAGGGTCAGGTAGCGCGGGCTCCAGCCGGTTTCGTCGCAGGCGCTGCCGCTGGCGTGCAGGGCATGCAGGAAGGCGTGGCGCAGGAACGGCGTGGCGCCGGGCTGGGCGGATACCAGGCGGTCCCATTCGGCCGCCGGGATCTCCGCCAGATCGGAAACGATCTGCGTGCGATAATCCCCCGTCCGCCTGGGTTCCTGTCCGTCTTGTGCCGAAGCCGCCCCCGTGGCGCCGCCGGCGGGATGGTCCGGGCCGGGCTTGCAAGATTCCGACTGCATTGCGCTAGATTCACTCACCATTTTGCCTGCCGGCCGAGTCTACCGGAAACGGGCGGGTGGTGCAGCGCGGCATGCGGGTGGCCGGCAAGGCCGGGCGAGTTGGCCGGAGCGCCGTGGTGCGCCAGCCAACACCCCCGTCCCGGCCGCCGGGCTAGAATCTCTCACTAACCAACGACAAGACAAGGGGCCAACATGAAGCAGATTACCGCCATCATCAAACCGTTCAAGCTGGACGAAGTGCGCGAGGCGCTGGCAGACGTGGGCGTCACCGGGCTGACGGTTACCGAGGTGAAAGGCTTTGGCCGCCAGAAGGGGCATACGGAGCTGTACCGTGGCGCCGAGTACGTGGTCGACTTCCTGCCCAAGATCAAGATCGAGGTGGTGGTGGCCGAGAACCAGCTCGACACCGTGCTGGACGCCATCGTCAAGGCCGCCCACACCGGCAAGATCGGCGACGGCAAGATCTTCGTGACCGAGATCGAGCGTGTCATCCGCATCCGCACCGGCGAGCAGGACGAAGCCGCGGTCTGAGTTCACGGGGTTGAGCTCGAGGGTGTCTTTGGCGTGTGTGCTTCAAAGTCAAAGGCTTTCGCGCCCCCGGCGCGACCTACTTTCTTTTGTCCGAAAAGAAAGTAGGCCAAGAAAGCGGACTGCCTTGCCGGCAGGGGCAGAAACGTTGGGGTTTCTGGTGTTTCTGGTTTCGGGGTGGGGCCTTTGGTTCTGCTTTGTTCCGCCGGTACCGGTGCGGGCGGCCACTGATCTGCGGATGTCGTTGGTTTCGGGGTCAGGCCTATGATGGCGGGCGCACTGCCTGTTCGGGCATCTGCCGTTACCGGCGCTGGCCGCTACGACATAGCGCCCTCATGGTTTCGTGGTGGGCGTGGTGGACGGTGCACTGGTGTCAGCAGTTTAAGTCCGGCCGCGGGGCGCAGGCGCATCGGGCCGGCACGGTTCGAAGTTGACGCCCCTTAGCTCGGCAGCTTCCAGCCGAAGCGCACCGACAGCAGGCGCGTCGCCGTGATGGTGATCGCGCCCGCCAGCAGCGCCACTTCCTGGTCGGCCCGCAGCCAGGTCAGGCCGATATAGACCCAGCAGCCCACGAAGGCGCAGGTGGCGTAGGGCGAGCGGTCGCGCAGGATCATCGGCACCTCGTTGCACAGCACGTCGCGCACCACGCCGCCGAACACCGAAGAGATGATGCCCATCATGACCGCGACGGTCGGGGTCATCTGCGCCACCAGCGCCAGCGAGGTGCCGGTGACCGAGAACAGCCCCAGGCCGATCGCGTCGGCCGTGATCATGGTGCGCTCGGAGGCCACGCGGCTGACCACCCGCAGCACCAGCGAGGCGCTCAGCGAGAGCAGGAAGATCAGGATCACGTAGCCTTCGTGGTCGACCCAGTAGAAGGGCCGCCGGTCGAGCAGCACGTCGCGCACCGTGCCGCCGCCGAAGGCCGTGGCGAACGCCACCACGAAGGTGCCCACGGCATCGAAGCGCTGCTTGCGCGCATCGACCACGCCGGAGATGGCGAAGGCCAGCACGCCCGTGACTTCCATCACATGCAGGATGAGGGGCAACCGCCCCATCAGGAGATCGAGCGGCAGGTGCATCGTGCGCGCGCGATCAGGCGTGCGGCTGGCGCAGCAGCACCATCAGCGCGCCGGCACCGCCTTCGGCGCCGCGCGCCTGCACGAATGCCAGCACTTCTTCCTTCTGCACCAGCCAGCTGCGCACCTTGCCCTTGAGCACGGGGGTCTTGTCCGGCGAGCCGTTGCCCTTGCCGTGGATCACGCGCACGCAGCGCACGCCACGCTTGACCGAGCGCCGCACGAACTCGGCCAGCGCCTCGCGCGCCTCGTCGCTGCGCAGGCCGTGCAGGTCGATCTTGTCCTGCGGCACCCATTCTCCGCGGCGCAGCTTCTTTACCACGTCGATGCCGATGCCGGGGCGGCGGAACGACAGCGTCTCGTCGGTATCGAGCAGGTTTTCGACGTCGAATTCGTCGGAAAGCGACGCGGCCAGCACGGCCTTGTCGTCGAGCTGGGTCTGCACCGGCACGGGCGCGGGATGCTTCGGCGCGGGCGTGACGCGGTTGCGGTCGCGCAGCGTGTTGACGTTGCCCACGCTGCTGCGGAACACATCGGCCTCCTCGCGGGCGCGCTGCGCCGCTGCCTCGGCTTCGCGGCGCTCGGCTTCGCGTCGCTCGGTGTCGGCCTTGAGGGAATCGCGCAGGCCGGACAGGTTGGTCAGGTCGAAACGCTTGGGCTGGCTGGCGGGTTTCTTGGCGCCATGCGGCATGGGGGCTTCTCCGGAAGGCTCGGGCTGGTCTCGGGGTGATTATAGGGGAGGCGGGGTAAACGGAAAAAGGGCGCCGGCAAGCCGCCGGCGCCCCCTTGCTGGTGCGCCTGCCGGCGCGCAGCTTACTGCAGCGCTTCCACGTAGCGCTGCGCGTCGAGCGCCGCCATGCAGCCGGTGCCGGCGCTGGTGATGGCCTGGCGGTAGACGTGATCCTGCACGTCGCCCGCGGCGAACACGCCCGGGATGCTGGTGGCGGTGGCATCGCCGGCCAGGCCGGTCTTGGTCACGATGTAGCCGTTGTGCATGTCGAGCTGCCCTTCGAACAGGTCCGTATTGGGCTTGTGGCCGATGGCAATGAACACGCCCGCCAGCTTGAGCTCTTCCACCTTGTCGGTCTGCGTGCTGCGCACCTTGAGGCCGGTCACGCCGGAATCATCGCCCACCACCTCGTCCAGCACGGTGTTGTAGCGGATTTCGATACGGCCTTCCTTCTCGCGCTGGCGCAGGCGGTCGACCAGGATCGGCTCGGCACGGAACTTGTCGCGGCGGTGCAGAAGGGTGACCTTGCTGGCGATATGCGACAGGTAGAGGGCTTCTTCCACGGCGGTGTTGCCGCCGCCGACCACGGCGACTTCCTGGTTCTTGTAGAAGAAACCATCGCAGGTGGCGCAGGCCGACACGCCGCGGCCCATGAAGCTCTCTTCGGAGGGCAGGCCAAGGTACTGGGCCGAGGCGCCGGTGGCGATGATCAGCGAGTCGCAAGTGTATTCGCCGGCATCGCCGACCAGGCGGATCGGGCGCTCCGTCAGCTTGGCCGTGTGGATGTGATCGAAGATGATTTCGGTGTTGAAGCGCTCGGCATGCTCCAGGAAGCGCTGCATCAGTTCCGGGCCTTGCACGCCGTTGGCGTCGGCGGGCCAGTTTTCCACGTCGGTAGTGGTCATCAGCTGGCCGCCCTGGGCCAGGCCGGTGATCAGCACGGGCTGCAGGTTGGCGCGGGCCGCGTAGACGGCGGCGGTATAGCCGGCGGGGCCGGAACCGAGAATCAGCACTTTTGCGTGTTTGGCCATGATGCTTTCCTGTGGCCGGTGCACCTTGCTGCGCACCAGCATGAATCGAAACCAGCATTATAAGTGGACCGGCGTTTGCTCACTGTTGCAAATTCCAATGAGAGCGATAGCCCCGGCCAAGGTTAAAATGGCCGCCACGACAACCCTTAGACGGCAACCCAGACCAGGCATGGCCCGAGCTACCACCACCACCCGTACCGACCCATCCGCGCTGCCTTCGCGCATCGGCAAGCTGCTGGGCGAGGTGCGCTGGTTCCTGCTGCTGGCTGTCACACTGGCCTTCGTCTGCATCCTGGCCAGCTACAGCAAGGCCGATCCCGGCTGGTCGCACGCCAACCAGGTAGCCGATATCCACAACCTGGGCGGCCGCGTGGGCGCCTGGCTGGCCGACGTGCTGTTCTTCGTCTTCGGCTTTTCCGCCTACTGGTGGGCGGTGCTGCTGGTGCGGCGCTGCTGGCGCGGCTGGCGCGCCCTGACCGCCGAGCTGCCCGAGCGCACCAGCGAGGCGCGCCAGGGCCTGGTGGTGAGCTGGATCGGCTTCGGCCTGGCGCTGACCGCCAGCATGGGGCTGGAGGCCATCCGCATGTATCCGCTGCGCTCGGCGCTGCCGCGCGCCCCGGGCGGCGTGCTGGGCGACCTGCTGGGCGGCTGGATGCAGATGGCGCTGGGCTTCACCGGCGCCACGCTGCTGCTGCTGATGACGCTGGCCATCGGCCTGTCGCTGTTCTTCCATTTCTCGTGGCTGTCGGTGGCCGAGCATATCGGCGGCTTCGTCGAGAACCTCTTCCTCGGTTTCAAGGCGCGCCGCGAAAGCAAGCAGGACCGCATCATCGGCGAGGCCGCCAAGGTCGAGCGCACCGAGACCGTGGAAGTGCAGCGGGTCAAGATCGAGGAGGCGGTGCCGGTGCAGATCGTGCGCCCGCAGGCCGTGCCCAAGCACGAGCGCGTGGAGCGCGAAAAGCAGCAGCCGCTGTTCGCCGATATCCAGGACTCCGACCTGCCGCCGCTGGCGCTGCTCGACCCGATCCCGGCGCACCAGGAAACCGTGAGCGCCGAAACGCTCGAATTCACCTCGCGCCTGATCGAGAAGAAGCTCAAGGACTTCGGCGTCGAGGTCAAGGTGGTGGCGGCCTATCCGGGCCCGGTCATCACCCGCTACGAGATCGAGCCGGCCACCGGCGTCAAGGGCAGCCAGGTGGTCAACCTGGCGCGCGACCTGGCGCGTTCGCTGTCGCTGGTGTCGATCCGCGTGGTCGAGACCATTCCCGGCAAGAACTACATGGGGCTGGAGCTGCCCAATCCCAAGCGCCAGACCGTGCGGCTGTCCGAGATCCTCGGCTCGCAGGTCTACAACGAAAGCGCGTCGATGCTGACCATGGCGCTCGGCAAGGACATCGCCGGCAAGCCGATGGTGGCCGACCTGGCCAAGATGCCGCACTGCATGGTGGCCGGCACCACGGGCTCGGGCAAGTCGGTCGGCATCAACGCCATGATCCTGTCGCTGCTGTACAAGGCCAAGGCCGAGTCGGTGCGGCTGATCCTGATCGACCCCAAGATGCTTGAAATGAGCGTCTACGAGGGCATCCCGCACTTGCTGTGCCCGGTGGTCACCGACATGCGCCAGGCCGGCAACGCGCTGAACTGGTCGGTCGGCGAGATGGAGCGGCGCTACAAGCTGATGAGCAAGCTCGGCGTGCGCAACCTGGCCGGCTACAACAAGAAGATCGACGAAGCCGCCGCGCGCGAGGAGAAGATCCCCAACCCGTTCAGCCTGACCCCGGACGCGCCCGAGCCGCTCGACAAGCTGCCGGTCATCGTCATCGTCATCGACGAGCTGGCCGACCTGATGATGGTGGTGGGCAAGAAGGTGGAAGAGCTGATCGCGCGCATCGCGCAGAAGGCGCGCGCCGCCGGCATCCACCTGGTGCTGGCCACGCAGCGCCCGTCCGTGGACGTCATCACCGGGCTGATCAAGGCCAACGTGCCGACCCGCATCGCCTTCCAGGTCAGCAGCAAGATCGATTCGCGCACCATCCTCGACCAGCAGGGCGCGGAGGCGCTGCTCGGCATGGGTGACATGCTGTACCTCGCGCCCGGCACCGGGCTGCCGATCCGCGTGCACGGCGCCTTTGTCTCCGACGAAGAAGTGCACCGCGTGGTGGATAAGCTCAAGGAGGGCGGCGAAGCCAACTATATCGAGGGCATCCTCGAAGGCGGGCTGGCCGAGGGTGATGCCGGCGGCGACAGCATGGGTGGCGGCGCCGGTATCGGCGGTGGCGGCGGCGAAGCCGATCCGCTCTACGACCAGGCCGTCGAAGTGGTGCTGAAGAACCGCCGGGCCTCGATCTCGCTGGTCCAGCGCCACCTGCGCATCGGCTACAACCGCGCCGCCCGCCTGCTCGAGGACATGGAGAAGTCCGGGCTGGTCTCGGCCATGTCGGGCAACGGCAACCGGGACATCCTGGCCCAGCCGGGGGCCGCGCGCGAAGACGACTGAGGCGGCGCGGGTAATATGCACTTGGGTAACATGCAGTTACGCAAGATGCACCCGGTTGCGGAATCCGCGCCGCGCCTGCCGCTCTAACCGTTCATGCGGCGCCGTCGCCCCGGCGCGGCGGCACCTCCACCAAGCAAGGACAAATACATGCGAAACCGCTTTCTCGTGTCGGCATGCGCCGCCTTGGTCATGTCGCTGGCAGTGCCGGCGGCCATGGCGGCCGGCGTCGACCAGCTCCAGAGCTTCGTCGCCAGCGTCAAGAGCGCGCGCGGCGAATTCACCCAGCGCCAGGTCAAGGGGCAGGGCGACAGCCTCAAGGTCACCGGCACCTCCAGCGGCACCTTCGCCTTCGCGCGCCCGGGCAAGTTCACGTGGCGCTATATCAAGCCCTACGACCAGCTACTGCAGGCCGATGGCCAGACGCTCTACATCTACGACAAGGACCTGAACCAGGTCACCGAGCGCAAGCTCGACGGGGCGCTGGGCTCGAGCCCGGCGGCGATCCTGTTCGGCAGCAATGACCTGGAGAAGAACTTCGTGGTGAAGAACGGTCCGGCGCGCGACGGCGTGGAGTGGATCGAACTGACGCCGAAGGCCAAGGACACGCAGTTCGAGCGCATCGGCATCGGCTTCAAGAGCGGCAACCTGGAAGCGATGGAGCTGCGCGACGCGTTCGGCAACACCACGCTGCTGACCTTCAGCGCGATGCAGAAGAATCCCTCGCTGCCCGCCGATACGTTCCGGTTCACGGTGCCCAAGGGTGCCGATGTGATGAAGCAATGAGGCGACGCATGCATACCGTTCTTTCTTTCCGGCCGGCCCTGCGCCGCGCGGGCGCCAGCGTCGGCGCGGCAGCGGCCATGCTGCTCGCGGCCTGCGCCGGTCCTGGCGGCGCCAGCAAGCATTTCGATGTCGATGCGTTCCTGCGGGCCTCCGACACGGCCTTGCCCGAAGTGCTCTCCAACCCCGATTTCCTCTCCGCCACGCAGGCGCCGGCCAACGATTGCGCCGTGCTGCTGCAATCGGTCAGCAGCGGCGTGCTGGAAGGCTTGCCGGCGACCGGCAGCGGGCGCGGTCCGGCCTGGCTGCTGCATCCGGCCGGCGCGCCGGACAAGGTGTGGCTGGTGGTGAGCAAGGCCAGCGGCGAGCGGACCTGCCATGGCCCGTTGCCGGCCGATGCGATGAAAGCCCTGGCGGCGCGCGCCGGCGGCTGAGGCAGGGCGGGCGGCTCACGGCGGCAGAAGATGGCGGCGCGAGCCGCCATTTTTCATGGCTTGGGCGCGGGCTTCGGCCTGGGCTTCGTGCTGCCGGGCGCGGCTGCCTTGCCATCTTCCACGGGTCGGAAGCGCAGCTTGGCGCCGCGTTCCTTGTGGCGCTCGAACATCAGCTTCAGTTGCTCGCGCCGCCGCACATGCATATGGCCAACGGTGCCGTCGGCATAGGGCAGTTTGGCAATCACGCCGCCTGCCGTGTGCTTGGCCAGCAGTTCGTCGAGCGCCTGCCGTGCGCGCACCTGCGCCTGGAGCAGCGCGTCGGCCGGATTGGCGCGCGCGCGCGTCAGGTCGTACGGCAGCTGCACCGGGCCGGCCAGCTGGCGCAGCATGGCGCGGATCTCGGGGCTGTCGAGTTTCGCTTCGTGCAGTATCCAGGCCGCGTCGTGGCGCAGCCACGGCTCGGGGTCGCGCAACTTGCGCAGCAGCGCCTGGCGCAGGTCTGCCTGGCGGTAGCCGTGGGCACGCCGTACCGCGTTCAGCGCGATGCGCCTGACGTGGCCGTTGCCGTGCTCGAACAGGTCCGCCACCAGGCGTTCCACCATGCCGGGCTTTTCGATCTGCTCGGCGATCTGGCCGGCGAGGGCGATCTCGTCCACTGCGCTGATCCGCTCATGCGCGGACATCCGGCTCAGCTTGAACACGAGCATGCGGTAACGAAGCTGCATAACACTCCCTGGAGACCAGAAAACGCTGCGGAACGCGCGCCGGGCAGGATTGCGCCCGGCACGGTCATGGTGCGGCGCGAAGCGGGCCGGTGGCGGCGGGGACCGGTTGACGCGCAAAACGGCGCGTGCGAGAGGGGAGGCCTCGGGCTAAAGGAATATCGGCACGGCGGTCCCCGACTTTAGCGCCCGGCCATGGGACTACCTGCCGAACTTCACGGCGATCGGCTATGCCATGCCCTTGTCGGGCGGGCGCCGTGAGCGCCTGGCGCACGCGCGTCGGCAGCGAGCGCGCCGGCGTGCTGGAGGCCTTCGTGCGCAACGAGCGCGCGCCAAGGTGGGGCGTTCCAGGGCGTCCCGGAGAGCTGCGCCAGGGGGGGTCGCCCGGGCCGCCTGCCGCGATGGTCTACACTGTCGGGTTCCGGGGCGCCGCGGCCCGCCGTGCGCGCCCGCCCTGACCATGAGGCCTGATTACCGTGGCGGACACGCTGTTCTCCGAAGCTCCCGACCGTTCCCAGCAACCGCTGGCCGAGCGCCTGCGCCCGCGCAATATCGACGAGGTCATCGGCCAGCAGCACCTGCTGGGCGCCGGCAAGCCGCTGCGCGTGGCCTTTGCCTCCGGCGAGCCGCATTCCATGATCCTGTGGGGTCCGCCCGGCGTGGGCAAGACCACGCTGGCGCGGCTCATGGCCACCGCCTTCGACGCCGAGTTCATCGCGCTGTCGGCGGTGCTGTCCGGCGTCAAGGATATCCGCGAGGCGGTGGAGCGGGCCGAGCAATACCGTGCCCACGGCCGCCGCACGCTGGTGTTCGTCGACGAAGTGCACCGCTTCAACAAGAGCCAGCAGGATGCCTTCCTGCCGCACGTGGAAAGCGGGCTGTTCACCTTTATCGGCGCCACCACCGAGAACCCCTCGTTCGAGGTCAATGGCGCCTTGCTGTCGCGCGCCGCCGTCTACGTGCTCAAGAGCCTCGACGATGCGGAGCTGACGCAACTGGCCCGGCGCGCCAGCGAGGAACTGGGTGGCCTGCAATGGGAGGACGAGGCACTGGCGCTGACCGTGGCTTCTGCCGACGGCGACGGCCGCAAGCTGCTCAACAATATCGAGATCGTGGCGCGCGCCGCGCGCAATGCCGGCGCCGTCATCGTCGACACTGCGCTGCTCGGCAGCGCCCTGTCGGAAAACCTGCGCCGCTTCGACAAGGGCGGCGATGCCTTCTACGACCAGATCAGCGCGCTGCACAAGTCGGTGCGCGGCTCCGATCCGGATGCCACGCTCTACTGGTTCTGCCGCATGCTCGACGGCGGCGCGGACCCGCGTTATCTCGCCCGCCGCATCGTGCGCATGGCATGGGAAGACATCGGCCTGGCCGATCCGCGTGCCGCCCGCATCACGCTCGACGCGGCCGAGACCTACGAGCGCCTGGGTTCGCCCGAAGGGGAGCTCGCGCTGGCCCAGGCCCTGGTGTACCTGGCGGTGGCGCCGAAGTCCAATGCGGGCTACAACGCCTACAACGCGGCGCGCGCCTTCGTCGCCAAGGACAAGTCGCGCGGCGTGCCGGTGCACCTGCGCAACGCGCCGACCAAGCTGATGAAGGAACTCGGCCACGGCCACGCCTACCGCTATGCGCATGACGAGCCGGAGGCCTACGCCGCCGGCGAACATTATTTCCCGGACGACCTCAAGCGCCAGGGCTGGTACCAGCCCACCCCGCGCGGGCTGGAGGGCAAGATCGCCGACAAGCTGCGGCATCTGCGCGATCTGGACGCGCAGTGGCTGCGCCAGCAGGGCAAAGGCAAGGGCAAGGACGGCGACGGCGGGGCGCAGTAAGGCGTCGGCGCCGGCACCGGGCCGGCTGTCCCGCGGAACAGCGGCCGTGCGGCCGGCCTGTTCCGCGCCGGCCGGATCGGCGTGCCGCCCGGCCGGTGCAGTAAAATGGCGGGTCCGCCGGCATGTCGCTGGCCCAGCACCCTCCACACAAGCAACATGCTAGACATCCAGCTGTTCCGCAAAGACATCGACGCCGTGGCGCAACGCCTTGCCGCACGCGGTTTCCAACTCGACGTAGCGGCCTTCCAGGCACTCGAAGCCGAGCGCAAGCAACTGCAGACCCAGACCGAGGAACTGCAGGCGCGCCGCAACAGCCTGTCCAAGCAGATCGGCATGCTCAAGGGCAAGGGCGAGGACGCCTCGGCCGTGATGGCGGAAGTCGGCGGCATCGGCGACGCGCTCAAGGCCTCGGCCGCGCGCCTGGAGGAGATCCAGGCCCAGTTGTCCGAGCTCATGCTGGCCATTCCCAACCTGCCGCACGAAAGCGTGCCGGTGGGCCGCGACGAAAGCGAGAACGTGGAAGTGCGCCGTGTCGGCACGCCGCGCAGCTTCGATTTCGCGGTGAAGGACCATGTCGACGTGGGCGAACGCCTCGGGCTCGATTTCGAGACCGCGACCAAGGTCACCGGCTCGCGCTTCGCCATGCTGCGCGGCGGCGTCGCGCGCATGCACCGTGCGCTGGTGCAGCTGATGCTGGACACGCACACGCTCGAGCACGGCTATACCGAGATGTACGTGCCGTACATCGTCAATGCCGCCTCCATGCGCGGCACCGGCCAGTTGCCCAAGTTCGAGGAAGACCTGTTCAAGGTGCCGCGCAAGGTTGGCGGCGAGAGCAGCGAAGGTGGCGAGCGCACCGAGAACTTCTACCTGATCCCCACCGCCGAGGTGCCGCTGACCAATATCGTGCGCGACGCCATCGTGGCCGGCGACGATCTGCCGCTGCGCTTCGTCGCCCACACGCCTTGCTTCCGCTCGGAAGCCGGCTCCTACGGCCGCGACACGCGCGGCATGATCCGCCAGCACCAGTTCGACAAGGTGGAACTTGTGCAGGTGGTGACGCCCGAGCAATCGTTCGATGCGCTCGAGCAGCTCACCGGCCACGCCGAGGCCATCCTCAAGAAGCTCGACCTGCCGTACCGCACCATCGTGCTGTGCACCGGCGACATGGGCTTCGGCAGCACCAAGACCTACGACCTGGAGGTGTGGATCCCCGCGCAGAACACCTATCGCGAGATCAGCTCCTGCTCGAACATGGGCGACTTCCAGGCGCGCCGCATGCAGGCCCGCTTCCGCGCGGGGCAGGGCAAGCCGGAACTGCTGCACACGCTCAACGGCTCCGGCCTGGCCGTGGGCCGCACGCTGGTGGCGATCCTGGAGAACTACCAGAACGCCGATGGCTCGCTGACGGTGCCGGCCGCGCTGCAGCCGTATCTGGGCGGCCTGACGCGCCTCGAACCCGAAGCGTAAATTTTCTCGCGCAAAGGGCTTGCGGTCGTGATGGACTTCACCCTATAATCTTGTTCTTCGCGACACGCGACCAAGTTACCGGAGAGGTGGCAGAGTGGTCGAATGTACCTGACTCGAAATCAGGCGTACCGGCGACGGTACCGTGGGTTCGAATCCCACCCTCTCCGCCAGCAGTAAGCAAAACCCCACGATTCCTCACCGGATCGTGGGGTTTTTGCTTTGGGGCAGCGCCCGGCATTCCGGCGAAGGCCAGGGCGCGATGCCGCGCGAACGATGCCCTATCATGTCGTTGCACCGAACCGGACCGCCTCTCCTCTCCATGACCCAGCCTGCTTCCCCATCTTCCAGTCCCGCCCACGCCGGCACGCCCGACGACTTCCTGCCGGGCATGCCATACCGCCATTACAAGGGCGGCGCCTATGCCATCGCGGGGCTCGGTCGTATCGAATCGGACCTCTCGCGCGTGGTGGTGTACGAGTCGATGCGCGACCGCACCGAATTGTGGGTGCGGCCGCTGGACGTCTTCACCGAAGCCGTGGCGACGCCGCAAGGCACGCAGCCGCGCTTCGCGCCGGACTGGCCGGTGGCGCTGGCCTGCCTGGATTTCCTGCCGCGCGCGGCGGTGCTGCAGGTGCTGGCCTGCTACGACGCCCCGTATCGTCGCTATCACGACCGCCGGCATGTGCTCGAGATGTTCGAGGTGGCGCAGGCGCGCGGTATCGCGCTCTCGCCTGCGCAGGCGCTGGCGGTGCTGTTCCATGACGCGGTCTATGTGCCGGGATGCGAGCACAACGAGGCCGCCTCGGCGGCGCTGATCGAGACCATGGCCAGCGGCGTGGAGGCGCAGGCGATGGCGCTGGCCGCGCGCATCGTGATGGATACCTGCGGGCATCATGCCTCGGTACCGGAATCGGGGGTCGTGCTGGACCTGGACCTCCATCGCCTGGCCGCGCTGCAGCCGCAATTCGATGGCTATACCGACGCCGTGTTCGAGGAGAACCGCGCCTTGCTGGCCAATCGTTCCGGCTTGTCCGGCGAGCCCTTGCATGCGGCGTTCCTGCAGCGACGCATTGCCTTCCTGCAGGCGATGGCCCGGCGCGACCGCCTCTTCCTCACCCCGGCCTTTGCCGATTGCGAGGCGCCCGCGCGCGCCAATATCGCGCGCATGGCCGCGGCGGGCTGAATCCGGTGGAGGCTGCCATGGTCGCCGCTCCTGCTCCCTGGCTGACACCGGGCACCGCGCTGGGCGTGGTAGGCCTGCTGGCCGTGTTCGCGCTGCTGGCGCTGTGCGTGGTGCGCGGCCTGCTGCTGGCGATCCGGCCGCTGGTGCGCCGGCTCGACGGCGCTCGCCTGCGCGGGCGCGAAGCGCTGCGCGCGCGATCCGCGCACGCATGGCCGCGCGTGGCGCGCCTGCTGGAGCGCGATATCGCCGAGCTGCTCCTGCTGGTCCTGGCCGGCGTGCTGCTGCTGGCCTGCGGCGCCGCGCTGCTGTGGCTGGGCACGTCGATCGCGCACGGCGCGCCGCTGGTGCGGCTCGACCACGCCGTGTTCGCGCAGTTGCGCGCGTGGCAGCAGGACTGGCTCGATACGGCCATGGTGGCCATCACCGAGCTCGGCGGCGCGCGCGTTTCCGTGGCGGTGGGGGTGACGGTGTTCGCATGGCTGGCGTGGCGTCGGGCCTGGGTGGCCGCCGCTTACTGGGTGGGCGCGCTGGTGGGCGCGCGCGCCTGCGTGATGGTGCTCAAGCTGGTGCTGGAGCGCAGCCGCCCGGCCAGCATCTACGGCGGCCTGGAGTCGTTTTCGTTTCCCAGCGGCCACGCCACCAGCAGCATGGTGACCTACGGCTTCCTGGCCTTCCTGCTGTGCCTGCGCCAGCCGTGGCGCATACGCATGCCGGTGGTGGCGCTGACGGCGGTCGCGGTGACGCTGATCTGCCTGTCGCGGCTGTACCTGGGCATGCACTGGCTGTCGGACGTGCTGGCCGGCTGCGCGCTGGGTCTTGCCTGGATCGTGCTGCTGGGTTGCGCATACCTGACGCTGCACGCGCCGGAGCGCCTGGCGCCGCTGCGCCTGGGCGCGGCCGCCGCGGCCGCGGTGCTGGTGGTGGGGACGTGGATCCTGGTGTTCCAGCTCGCCGGGACGGTGGAGCGCTACCGCCGCGCGCTCACGGCTGGAACGGCGCCGCCGGCGGCAGCTTCGAAACCAGGAGCTGGTCGATCTTGTGATGGTCGATGTCCAGCACTTCAAAGCGATAGCCCGCCACCTCGATGAATTCCGACTTCTTCGGGATGCGCTTGAGCGAGTAGATTACCAGCCCGGCGGCGGTGTCGACATAGTCCTCGCCGGGCAGCTCGTCGAGCTCCAGCGCCTTCTTCAGGTCCACCAGCGGCGTCACGCCGTCCACCAGCCACGAGCCGTCGTCGCGCCGCACGATCTGTTCGTCTTCGCTCGAGTAGATGATGTTGCCCATCAGCGCGCCGACGATATCGTCCAGCGTGACGATGCCCACCACCAGCCCGTACTCGTTCATCACCACCGCGAAGCTCTGGTGCATCTCGCGAAAGCGCGTGAGCGCCTCGGTGAGGGTCAGCGTGTCGGGGATCACCAGCACGTTCTTGTCGTGGTGCTTGCCGATATTGCCGATGTTGCCGATCACGCCGGTGGAATCGTCGGCCAGGAACATCTGCAGGATGTCCTTCGAATCGATGTAGCCCAGCACGTCGTCGAGGTTGTGCCCGCACACCGGGTACTGCGCATGCGGATGGTTGACTAGCTTGCGGCGCAGGCTGTCGGCGGGCTCGTCCAGGCCGATGTAGACCACATCGTCGCGCGGCGTCATCACCGCGGTGACGTTCTTGGCGTCCAGTTCGAACACGTTTTCGATCAGGTGGATCTCGTGCTTGTGCAGCACGCCGGCTTCCGCGCCGGCGTCCACCATGGCGGCGATGTCTTCCGATGTGATCTGGTCGATCTGCTTGGTGGGCAGGCCGAACATGCGCAGGGTGGCGTCGGCCGTGGCGTTGAACACCCAGACCAGCGGCTTGAAGATCTTGATCATGGTCAGCATGGGCCCGATCACCAGCAGCGCGCAGGGCTCGGGGAAGCTCATGGCGATACGCTTGGGGATCAGGTCGGCGAACTGGATGAACAGCAGCGTGACCACCAGGAAGGAACCGACGTTGGCGATCTGCCCGGCGACCGGCGCCTCGAAGTAGGGCAGCAGCGCCGAGTGCAGCAGGTCGGACACGTGCTTCTCGCCGACGATACCGGCGAGGATGGCCACGCTGTTGACGCCGATCTGCACGATGGTGAAGAAATTGCCGGGCTCCTCCTTGAGCAGCATGATCTTGGTGGCGCGGCGGTCGCCGCGCTCGGACAGCGTCTGCAGCTTGGTGCGGCGCGATGCGGTCAGCGCGATCTCGGAAGTCGAGAAGAAGGCGCTGACCAGGATGAGCAGAAGCAGGATTAGGGCAAACATAGGACTCGGGAAGCACCAGATGGGCGCCTCAGGCGCTCTGATAATGGTGCACGGCGCATATTGCTGTCAAATTTCACGGCTTGCGCAAGCGCTATTTCGGGACATGCTCCAAGCTGACCGCGGGCGCCTCCAGGCGCACGGGCAGCGTCGCCGCGAGTTGCCGTGCGGCGTCGGCGAACTGCGCGCACATGTCGTCGGCCAGGCTGGAACTGCCCCTGTGGCTGGCGCGCAGCGCCTGGATCTCGAACGCCAGCGCCGGCTTCACCGCATGCAGCGAGACCTGTCCGGGATTGGCGCCAAGCGCCGTGTACTGGTCGAGCAAGGTCAGGCCGAGGCCGGCATCGACCAGCGCCAGCGCCAGCGAGTAGGTCTGGACTTCCAGCATCGAACGCGGCTCGAGCGCATTGCGCGCCAGCGTCTGGCGCACCAGCAGGCCGAGCGAGCTGTTGTCGTCGTAGGCGATGAACGGACGGTCCACCAGTCGCTGCATCGGCACGTCGGCGCGCCGCGCGCGGGTCGACAGCGGTTCGCCGCGCGGCACCGCCAGCAGCATCTGTCCGCTGGCCACCGGTTCGCTGGCGATGGCCTCGTGGCGCGGCGGCGCGAAGGCGAAGCCCAGATCGATCTGGTTGGCCAGCAAGCCTTGCACGATCTCGTCGGTATGGTGGGTCAGCACCTGCACCTGCGTGTCCGGGTGGCGCGCGCAGAAGCGGCGCACGGCGGGCACCAGCAAGGGGTTGGCCAGGCTCGGCGTGGCGGCCACCCGCAGCCGGCCGGCACCTTTGTGGCGCAGGCTTTCCGAGACGCGCCGCACGCGTTCGATCTCGCCGTAGAGCCGTTCGACGTCGCCGTAGAGGGCATTGGCTTCCGGCGTGGCCTGCAGCCGGCCCTTGATGCGCTCGAACAGGCGGAAGCCGAGCGTGGCCTCGGCGTGCTGCAGCACGCGCGTCACCACGGGCTGGGACACGTGCAGCAGGCGCGCTGCCTCGCTGACGGTGCCGGTCAGCATGACGGCGCGGAAGACCTCGATCTGGCGCAGGCGCATCGGGACGGACGGGTACCTGGGAGCACCCATAGCCTAAAGACATATTCTGGCACGTATTCGCATTGGGCAAGCCGGCCGGGCTGGGCTACGCTGCGCGCATCGGATCGGACGGCAGCGGAGCAGGCAGGCAATGAAGGTTGTGATCGTGGGCGCGGGGGTGGTGGGGATGAGTACGGCCTGGCGGCTGGCGGCCGAGGGGCACGAAGTGAGCGTGCTCGAACGGTGCGCCGGCCCGGGCGAGGAAACCAGCTTCGCCAACGGCGGGCAGCTCAGCTACAGCTATGTGGCGCCGCTGGCCGGGCCGGGTGTGCTGGGCAAGGTGCCGGGCTGGCTGCTGCGCGCCGATTCGCCGATGCGCTTCCGGCCTTCGCTGGACCCGGCGCAATGGCGCTGGCTGGTCGCCTTCGCGCGCGCCTGCAACGCGGCCACCAGCGAAGCCACCACGCGCAAGCTGCTGCGGCTGGCCTTCTACTCGCGCGACCTGATGCAGGCTTTCGTCGACAGCGAGCCGGCGGACTTCGGCTTCGCGCGGCGCGGCAAGCTGATCGTGCACCGCGAAGCCGCCAGCTTTGACGCGGCCTGCCGCCTGCTCGACTACCAGGCCAGCCTGGGCTGCGAACAGCAGGCGCTGGACCGCGATGCCACGGTGGCGCTGGAGCCGGCGCTGGCCGGCATCCGCGGCGACATCGCCGGCGCCATCTACACGCCCAGCGAGGAGGTGGCCGATTGCCATCGCTTCTGCCTGTCGCTGGCATGGTTGCTGCGAGACCGTCCCGGCGTGTCGCTGCGCTTCGGTACCGATGTGCAGGGCATCGAGCGCCAGGGCGAGCGCGTCATCGGCGTGCGCACCGGCAACGGCATCGAGCAGGCCGACGCGGTGGTGGTGGCCGGCGGCATGGGCAGCGTGGCGCTGCTGCGCCCGCTGGGACTGCGTGCGCCGCTGTGGCCGCTCAAGGGCTACAGCATCACCGTGCCGATCCGCGACGGCGCCACCGCGCCGCACATCAGCATCACGGACTTCGCGCGCAAGATCGTCTATGCCCGTATCGGCAATACGCTGCGCGTGGCGGGCATGGCCGACCTGGTGCGCGGGGATACCGTCATCGATCGCAGTCGCATTGCCACGCTGGCCGGCGAGACCGGCGCGCTGTTCGGCGGCATGGCGCGGGACGCGGCGATGCCGGAGCTGCTGCAGCCATGGACCGGACTGCGCCCGGCCACGCCGAGCGGGTTGCCGCTGGTGGGGCAGTCGCGCCTGCGCGGGCTGTGGCTCAACATTGGCCACGGCGCGCTGGGCTTCACGCTGGCGATGGGCAGCGCGGGCCTGCTGGCCGACCTCCTTGCCGGGCGCAAGCCGGCGGTCGAGGCCGGGGATTTCAGCGCGGTGCTGGCGTGAGCCGGCCGGGCATCGAGGGTAGATCACAGTTGCACAGACATTGCGCCGCGTAGTCATATAGCCGCGCGGCCATGGCGCAGCAAATCGCGCAGAAGTACCGCAGCACAGGCCGGCAAGCGGCCTGGCAACGACACGAGCCGTCCCTTCAACCCAAGGAGAAAAACGAGATGAAACTGCACGCACGCCTGCCCCGCCTGAACAGGATTTCCCGCTGCCTGCTGGCGGCCGCCATGCTCGCGGGCGCCGCCGGCGCGGCCAGCGCCGACGACGGCGACACGCTGCGCAAGATCAAGGACACCGGCGTGATCTCGCTGGGCTACCGCGAGTCGTCGATCCCGTTCTCCTATACGAACGGCAAGGACGTGATGGGCTATTCGCACGAGATCCTGCTGCAGATCGTCGACAAGGTAAAAGCCCAGCTGCAGATGCCTGGCCTGCAGGTCAAGCTGATCCCGATCACCTCGCAGAACCGCATCTCGCTGATGCAGAACGGCACCATCGATATCGAGTGTGGCACCACCACCAACAATATCGAGCGGCAGAAGCAGGTGGCGTTTTCCAACAGCCTGTTCGTCTATGGCCTGCGCATGCTGACCAGGAAGGACTCGGGCGTGAAGGACTTCCCCGATCTGAAGGACCGCAACGTGGTGACCACCGCGGGCACCACCGACGAGCGCCTGCTGGTCAAGATGAACGGCGAGAAGGCCATGAACATGAACCTGATCAGCACCAAGGACCATGGCCAGTCCTTCCTGATCCTGGAAAGCGGCCGCGCGGTGGCCTTCGTCATGGACGAGCCGCTGCTCTACGGCGAGCTGACCAAGGCCAAGAGCGCCGGCGACTGGACCGTGGTTGGCACGCCGCTGCAGACCGAGAACTACGCCTGCATGTTCCGCAAGGACGATCCTTCCTTCAAGAAGCTGGCCGACGACGTGATCGCCGGGCTGATGACCAGCGGGCGTGCCGAGCAGCTCTACAAGAAGTGGTTCCAGTCGCCGATTCCGCCGCGCAATATCAACCTCAACTACCCGCTGTCCGCCGACATGAAGGATCTGTACGCCCATCCGAACGACAAGGCGTTCCAGTAAGCGGGCGTCCGGGCGAAGAGGGCAGGGCGGAGGGCACGGACCAAGGCGCGGACCAAGGCGGGGATGAAGGCAGGGACGAAGGCAAGGACGAAGGCAAGGACAGGCAGGGCGAATCGTTATTGCTGAGCGGCGCGGAGTTGCGGTAGGCTCCAAGCCGGACTACGCTCCTATGTGGGCCGCAATCGCGGCCGGCATGCAAGGGCGGACGGTATTCGCCGCGGGTGGCGCGGGCTCCGGTTGCGCGCTGCCTGTTCTGACTGGAGATTTTATGCGATCACTTCGTACCGGCTGCCTGCGGGCATTGTTCGCCGCCGCGCTGCTGGCGACCGGCGCCGCCGCCCAGGCCGCCGACCTGCTCGACACCGTGAAGCAGGCCGGCGTGCTGAGGATCGGGCTCGAGGGCACCTATCCGCCCTTCAACTACCGCGGCACCAGCAACCAGCTCGAAGGCTTCGACGTCGACGTGGCGAAGGGCGTGGCGACCAAGCTGGGCGTCAAGCCGGAGTTCGTCACCACCGAGTGGAGCGGAATCATTGCCGGGCTGCAGGCCGGCAAGTTCGATGTCATCGTCAACCAGGTCGCGGTGACACCGGCGCGCAAGCAGGTGCTGGACTTTTCCACGCCCTACGTCTACTCGGCGGCGCAGCTGATCCAGCGCAAGGACGACAAGCGCCAGTTCAAGTCCCTGGACGACCTCAAGGGCAAGAAGCTGGGCGTGAGCCTGGGCAGCAACTACAACGAGCTGGCCAAGTCGGTGGCCGGCATCGACGTCAAGACCTATCCCGGCGCGCCCGAGTACCTGCGCGACCTGGCCTCGCAGCGCGTGGACGCGGCGCTCAACGACCGCCTGATGATCGGCTACCTGATCAAGACCTCCAACCTGCCGCTGCGGCCCGGCGCCATCGTCGAAGGCGGCAGTTCCGAGGTGGCGATCCCCTTCCGCAAGGACAATCCCAGGTTCGCGCAGGCCATCGACCGCGCGCTCGACGACATGCGCAAGGACGGCTCGCTCGGCAAGCTGTCGGCGAAGTGGTTCGGCAGCGACGTGACCAAGCCAGTCAAGTAAGCGGGCGGCACCTCCTGCCTTAGTTCATGTCCGCTCTCCAGCTCGTCGTCGATTCGCTGCCAGTGCTGATGTAGGGCATGCTGCTCACCATCAAGTTCGCGCTGTCGTCGATGGCCTTCGGGCTGGTGATCGGCATCGTGGTGGCGCTGATGGGCATCAGCCACCGGGCCGTGCCGCGCGCGATCGCGCGCACCTATGTCAGCCTGATGCGCGGCACGCCGCTGCTGGTACAGATCTTCGTGGTGTACTACGGGCTGCCCGGCATCGGCATCGCGCTGGAGCCGACACCGGCAGGCGTGCTCACGCTCAGCCTGAACGTGGGCGCGTATCTTTCCGAGAGCATGCGCGGCGCCATCCAGGGGATCCCGCGCGGCCAGTGGCTGGCGGCCTACAGCCTGGGCCTGACGCAGGGCCAGACGCTGCGCTACGTGGTGGGCCCGCAGGCCCTGCGGCTGGCCGTGCCCAGCTTGTCGAACAGCCTGATCAGCCTGATCAAGGACACCTCGCTGGTGTCGGTGATCACGGTGACCGAGTTGCTGCGTACCGCGCAGGAAGTGATCGCGGCCACTTACCAGCCACTGCCGCTCTATCTTGCGGTGGCGGCCATCTACTGGGTGCTCAGCACGGCGCTGTCGCAGGTGCAGCGGGTGCTGGAGCGGCGCTTGTCGCTGCCGGGGCGGCACTAGGCGCTGACTGCCCGGGCAAAGAAAAAGCCAGCCCGAAGGCTGGCTTTTTCTTTGCCGGCGATACCACGGAACACGGAAGGCAAGTTTTTCTCCCCCTCTCCCATTTCATGAAAGAGGGGCAGGCGTGCCGTGCACCCTACGCCGCTTCGCCGATGCGCTTGGCGATATGGTCAAGCGCCTCTTCCACCTGGTCCACCAGGATCAGGCACAGGTCGCCGGGCTGCAGGTGCTCCAGGGCGGTATCGATGGCGAGGAATTCCCCCCGGATCTCTTGCACCGCGCTGGCGCGCTTTGCGCCCTCCAGGCCTTCGCGCAGCAAGGCCAGCACTTCGCCGTCTTCCCGCCCGCGCTGGCACTGGTCCTGGTACAGCACCACCTGGTCGAACACGCCGCCGAGGATTTCGGTCTGGCGGCGGATGTCGACGTCGCGGCGGTCGCCGGCGCCGCTGATCACCACCGAGCGGCGCTTGGCCGGCATGCCTTCGATGGCGTCGCACAGGGCCTGGATGGCGTCCGGGTTGTGGCCGTAGTCGGCGATCAGGGTGGCGCCCTTGTAGTCGAACACATTGAAGCGCCCCGGGGCGGTGGCCGCATCGTTGACGAAGGTGGCCAGGCCACGGCGGATCACTTCCCAGTCGATGCCGAGCGCCCATGCCGCCGCGGTGGCCGACATGGCGTTCTCGACCTGGAAGCCGATGGCGCCGCCGCGCGTGAGCGGGATGGAGGACAGCGCGAGGCGGACCTGGGTGTCGCCCTCGGCGGCCACGATATGGCCGTCCTCGACGAACACCACACGCTTGCCTTGCGCGCGGTGCGTGGCCATCACGGGGTTGTTCGTGTCGGCGGTGAAGAAGGTCACGGAGCCGGGGCAGGCATCGGCCATGCGCACCACCATGGGATCGGCCGCGTTGAGCACGGCCATGCCGTGCGGCGCCACGTTCTGCACGATGACGCTCTTGAGCACGGCCAGGTCTTCCACGGTGCTGATGTAGGACAGGCCGAGGTGATCGCCTTCGCCCACATTGGTGACCACGGCGACGTCGCAGCGGTCGAAGGCCAGGCCTTCGCGCAGCAGGCCGCCGCGCGCGGTCTCGAACACGGCGGCGTCCACGTCCGGGTGCATCAGCACATTGCGCGCGCTGCGCGGGCCGCTGCAGTCACCGGTGTCGATGCGCTCGCCCCTGATATAGACGCCGTCGGTGCCCGTCATGCCCATGCGCAGGCCGCTGGAGGCGAGCAGGTGGGTGATCAGGCGGACCGTGGTGGTCTTGCCATTGGTGCCCGACACCGCCACCACCGGGATGCGGCCGTCGTCGCCGTCGGCGAACATGGTGGAGATGATGGCTTCGCCAACCGCGCGGCCTTTGCCGTAGGACGGCTGCAGGTGCATGCGCAGGCCCGGCGCGGCGTTGACCTCGACGATGCCGCCGGCCTGTTCCTCGAACGGCTTGAGCACGGTTTCGCAGACTGCGTCGACGCCGCAGATATCGAGCCCGACCATCTGCGCCGCGGCCACGGCGCGCGCGGCCATGTCGGGGTGCACGTCGTCGGTGACGTCGGTGGCGCTACCGCCGGTGGACAGGTTGGCGTTGTTGCGCAGGACCACGCGGGTGCCCTTGGCCGGCACCGAGTCGGCGGTCAGGTTTTGCTTGGCCAGCGTAGCCAGCGCGATATCGTCGAAACGGATCTTGGTCAGCGAGGTGGCGTGGCCCTCGCCGCGGCGCGGGTCGCGGTTGACCTCGTCGACCAGTTCGCGCACGGTGTGCCTGCCGTCGCCGGTGACCTGCGGCGGATCGCGGCGGGCGGCGGCAACCAGGTGCTTGCCGACCACCAGCAGGCGGAAGTCGTGACCGGGGATATAGCGCTCGACGATCACGTCGGAGCTGATGTCGGCGGCAACCTCGAAGGCAGCGGTGACTTCCTCGCGGGTGCGGATGCGCACGGCCACGCCCTTGCCCTGGTTGCCGTCGCGGGGCTTGACCACCACCGGCGCGTTGATTTCCTGGGCCGCGGCCCAGGCTTCGTCGGCATCCGTCACGGTGCGGCCCAGCGGCACCGGCACGCCGGCGGCGTGCAGCAGGGTCTTGGTGAGGTCCTTGTCCTGCGCGATCGATTCCGAGACCGCGCTGGTCATGTCGGTCTCGGCAGCCTGGATGCGGCGCTGCTTGCTGCCCCAGCCGAACTGCACCATGCTGCCCTGGGTCAGGCGGCGGTAAGGGATGCCGCGAGCCACGCCGGCATAGACGATGGAGCCGGTGCTCGGCCCCAGGCGCACATCCTCGTCGAGCTCGCGCAGGCGATGCAGCGCATCGGCAAGGTCGAAGGGCATGTCGTCGCGCGCGGCGCGGCACAGCGTGGCGGCCAGTTCCAGCGCGAGCCGGCCGACTTCTTCCTCGCTGTACTGGACCACCACCTGGTAGGTGCCGGGTTCGACCGTGGGCGCGGTGCGGCTGAAGCTGACCGGGCAGCCGGCTTCGGCCTGCAGGCGCATCGCCGCGCATTCGAGCGCGTGCGCCAGCGACACCACGCCTTCGTTGTCGTCGGGCCGCAGCGGACCGACTTCGGGAAAGCGCGCGCGCAGGCGCTCTTCGAAGCCAGGCAGCTGGGCCAGGGTGTGGGCCTCGTCCGAACACGAAACGATGGCTTCGATGGCGGTGTGGCGGCACCACAGGTTGGGGCCGCGCAGGGCCCGGATACGTGAGACTTCCATGAAATCAGTTTCCTCTTGGATCCGTTCTTCTGCGGTCCGGATCAGGCGCGGCGGCCCGGCTGGCCCATCCACTGGTGGACCAGGTCGATCGTCGGCAGGGTCGAGCCTTCGTCGCACTGCAGGACCAGCAGGTCGCCGGCCACCACTTGTGCGAGCGCGGCCTCGATGGCCTGGCGGCGCGAGCCTTCGTCGATGATCTTGGTCACGCGGCGGCCTTCGTACAGGCCTTGCTTGAGCAGCGCGCGCGCCTCGGCATCGGGCAGGGGGCTCTCGACGGAGCGGTCCTCGCACAGGAAGACGCGGTCGAACGAGGCGCCCAGCACCTTGCCCTGCTTGACCATGTCTTCGTCGCGGCGCCGCAGTCCGGCGCCGTACACCACCACGCGGCGTTCGGTCGGGAAGCGCTCCAGCGCCGCCACCAGCGCTTCCAGCGCGGGGGCGTTGTGGGCGTCGTCGATCACCACGATGGCGCCGTTGCGCTCGAACAGCGTGAAGCGGCCCGGCACGTCCACCTGGCCGACGTCGAAGGTCACCACGCCGGCGCGGATCAGGTCGTGCGAGATGCCCAGCGCCCAGCCGGTGGCCACTGCCGCCAGCACGTTCTCGACCTGGAAGGCCACGCGCCCGGCATAGGTCAGGGGGATGGCGGCGACATCGGTCAGCGGCGTCTCGCGGCTGCCGGTGGCCAGCACCACCTTGCCGTCGCGCACATACACGGTGCGGCGGCCGGCCGCGCGGTGCGCGGCGATGGCGGGCAGGTCGGCCGAGAGGCCGAAGAAGATCACGTCGCCATCGCACAGCTCGGCCATCTCGACCACCAGCGGGTCGCGCGCGTTGAGCACGGCCACGCCGCCGTCGAGCACCACGTCGACCTGCGTGCGCAGCACGTTGTACATCTTCTCGACTTCCTCGACGTAGTACTGGCCGAGGTGGTCTGGCACGTCGATATTGGTGACCACGCCGACCTGGCAGCGGTCATAGGCGAGGCCTTCGGAGAGGATGGCGCCGCTGTCGTTCTCGAGCACGGCGGCATCGACCGCGCGGTTCATCAGGATGCGGTGCGCGGCGTCCCAGTTGGCGCAATCGCCGCCTTCGACCCGGCGGCGGTCGAGGTAGAGGCCGTCGCTGCAGGCCAGGCCGGTGTGCTTGCCGGACAGTTGCAGCAGGCGCGCCACCAGCTTGGCCACCACGGTCTTGCCATTGGTGCCGGTGATGCCCACCACCGGGATGCGGCCGTTGTCGTCGCCTTCGCCGGCGGGGAACAGGTGGTCCACCACCGCGCGCCCGACCGGGCGCGCTTCGCCGTTGGAGGGCTTGAGGTGCATCAGCAGGCCGGGGCCGGCATTGACCTCGACGATGGCGCCGCGCTGCTCGGCCAGCGGGCGCGAGATGTCTTGCGCCACCAGGTCGACGCCGGCGATGTCCAGGCCCACCACGCGGGCGGCCAGCGAGGCATGCGCGGCCACGCTCGGGTGCACGCGGTCGGTCACGTCGAAGGCGACATTGCCGTTGCGCTGGATCAGCACGTGCTTGCCTTCCGGCGGCACGGAGGCGGCGTCGTAGCCCTGGCGCTTGAGTTCGAGGCGCGCGGCGGAATCCAGGCGCACCTTGTTGAGCGGGTGGTCCTCGGTGCTGCCGCGGCGCGGATCCGAATTGATCTGCAGCTCGATCAGCTCGTCGATGGTCGACTTGCCGTCGCCGGTCACGCTGGCGGTCTCGCCCATGGCGGCGGCGACCAGGCGGCCGCCCACCACCAGCAGGCGGTGTTCGTTGCCGAGCACGAAGCGCTCGACGATGACGCCGCTGCCTTCGTCGATGGCCACCGCATAGGCGGTCTCGACTTCTTCGCGCGTGGTCAGGTTGGTGAACACGCCGCGGCCGTGGTTGCCGTCATACGGCTTGACCACCACCGGCACGCCGATGTCCTCGGCGGCGTCCCAGGCGTCGGCGGCACTTTCCACCAGGCGGCCTTCGGGCACGGGCACGCCGCAGGATTCGAGCAGGCTCTTGGTCAGGTCCTTGTCGCGCGAGATGCTCTCGGCGATGGCGCTGGTGCGGTCGGTCTCGGCGGTCCAGATGCGGCGCTGGCGGCTGCCGTAGCCGAGCTGCACCAGGTTGCCTTCGGACAGGCGCAGGGCGGGGATGTCGCGGTCATCGGCGGCATCGACGATGCAGGCGGTGCTCGGGCCCAGGCAATGCCGGTCGACCAGGCGGCGCAGGTGGTCCACGGTCTCCTGGACGTCGTAGGGACGGTCCTCGATGGCAGCCATCACCAGGTCGCGCGCGGCGAACAGGGCGGCGCGGGTGACGTCTTCGTGCCAGGCCCGCACGATCACCTTGTAGACGCCGCGGATCGGGGTCTCGCGCGCCTTGCCGAAGCCGCCGGGCATGCCCGCCAGGTTCTGCAGTTCAAGCGTGACGTGTTCCAGGATATGGCCCGGCCAGGTGCCTTCCTTGAGGCGCTGGAGGAACCCGCCGCGCTCGCCGATGCTGCAGCGGTGCTCGATCAGCGAGGGCAGCCAGGTCGACAGGCGTTCGTAGAATCCCGGGATAGTGTTGGAGGGAAAATCCTCCAGTTCCCCGATATCGACCCACGCCTCCAGCACGGGCCGATATGTCCACATATTCGGGCCGCGCAGCGACATGACATCGAAAATCTCAATGTCCTTCTTTTTCATTGATTTAGCTTGAGGCAGTGGGCGAGTGCCCGAGAAATAGAAGCCTAACCTTTCAGTAACGTTACAACGGTCAGCCGGTTGACTTTCTTGATTAAAAAGCGATTGTGCAATGCATCAGGACGCCCGTGCGTTTGGCCTTATGTATACTGCGGGCAAATTGACGGGCCGCCAGAGCGTGCCCGCCCTAAATTGTTTCAAGTTATGTCCATGCCAGGGACGCAGCATGCCGTGCCAACGATGACCCGACCTTCCTTGCCCGCGATTGATACCGACGCCCAGAACGAACCGTGGCGCAACGAACTCGGCACCCGCCTGGTGCCCGGCGAGGCCGTGCTGGCCTGGCTGGAGGTGGATCTCGACGCGAGGCTGCATTTTACCCAAGGCTGGGTACTTGTGACGGATCGTCGTCTGCTGGCACGCACGCCGGGCCAGGATGACTGGCAGGAATGGGCCATCGAGGCCGGATTATCGCTGCATCACATCGATCATGCCGGCGTCGGCACGCTCGAACTGCAGGGCGCCGGGCGGGTGCTGGCCAGCTGGCGCTACACGCTGGGCCACAACCCGGCCGCGCTGCGCCTGATCGACCAGTTCCATGCCCAGCGCGACCTCACGCAATCGGGCCGGCTGGGGCTGGCCGGTGCCGAGACCGAGAACATCTGCCCGACCTGCAAGGCGCCGCTGGCGCCGGACGACGAACAATGTCCGCAATGTAGCCGCGACCTGGAAACGCCGCCTTCGACGTGGGCACTGCTGCGTTTGTGGCGCTTTGCCCGGCCGTACCGCTTCGAATTGCTGGCCGGTTTCCTGCTGACGCTGCTGTCGACGGCCGCCACGCTGGTGCCGCCGTACCTGACCATGCCGCTGATGGACAATGTCCTGATTCCGTACCAGAACGGCGTGCCGATCGACCATGACCGGGTCAAGCTCTACCTGGCCGGCCTGCTGGGCGCCGCGCTGGTGGCGTGGAGCCTGGGATGGGCGCGCACCTACCTGCTGGCGCGCGTATCCGAGCGCATCGGCGCCGACCTGCGCACCACCACCTACGAACACCTGCTGCGCCTGTCGCTGGAGTATTTCGGCGGCAAGCGCACCGGCGACCTGATGGCCCGCATCGGCTCGGAGAGCGACCGCATCTGCGTGTTCCTGTCGTTGCATCTGCTGGATTTCGCCACCGACGTGCTGATGATCGTCATGACGGCGGCCATCCTGATTTCCATCAATCCGTGGCTGGCGCTGGTGACGCTGGTGCCGCTGCCGTTCATCGCGTGGATGATCCACCTGGTGCGCGACCGCCTGCGCCACGGCTTCGAGAAGATCGACCGGATCTGGTCCGAGATCACCAACGTGCTGGCCGATACCATCCCGGGCATCCGCGTGGTGAAGGCTTTCGCCCAGGAAAAGCGCGAAGTGGAGCGTTTCCGCGAGGCCAACCGACACAACCTGGCGATCAACGACCGCGTCAACGCGGTATGGTCGGTGTTCACGCCGACCGTCACGCTGCTCACCGAGATCGGCCTGCTGGTGGTGTGGATCTTCGGCATCTGGCAGGTGTCGCATAACGCCATCACGGTCGGCGTGCTGGTGGCCTTCCTGACCTATATCAGCCGCTTCTACACGCGCCTGGATTCGATGAGCCGCATTGTCTCGGTCACGCAGAAGGCGGCCGCGGGCGCCAAGCGCATCTTCGACATCCTCGACCATGTATCGAGCGTGCCGGAGCCGGTGCGTCCGGTGCACCTGGAGCGCGTGGAAGGCGCAATCGAGCTGCGCGACCTGGGCTTCCGCTATGGCAACCGTGCCGTGATCCGCGGGCTCAACCTGTCGATCGCGCCGGGCGAGATGATCGGCCTGGTGGGGCACAGCGGTTCGGGCAAGAGCACGCTGGTCAACCTGATCTGCCGCTTCTATGACGTCTCCGAAGGGGCGATCCGCGTCGACGGCGTGGATATCCGCTCGCTGCCGGTGTCGGAGTTCCGTCGCCATATCGGGCTGGTGCTGCAGGAGCCGTTCCTGTTCTTCGGCACGATTGCCGAGAACATCGCCTACGGCAAGCCGGGCGCGACCCGCGAGGAAATCATCGGCGCCGCGCGCGCGGCCCACGCGCACGAATTCATCCTGCGCCTGCCGCACGGCTACGATTCGCTGGTGGGCGAGCGCGGGCAGGCGCTGTCCGGCGGCGAGCGCCAGCGCATCTCGATCGCGCGCGCGCTGCTGATCAACCCGCGCGTCCTGATCATGGACGAGGCCACCTCGTCGGTGGATACCGCCACCGAGAAGGAGATCCAGAAGGCGCTGGACAACCTGGTGCAGGGCCGCACTACCATCGCCATCGCGCACCGCCTCTCCACGTTGCGCAAGGCGGACCGGCTGGTGGTGATGGACCGCGGGCAGATCGTGGAAGTGGGCGGGCACGAAGAGCTGCTGGCCCGCGAAGGCGCCTACTACAAGCTCTACCAGGCGCAGGCCCGCAATGTCGACACCGACGCGGACCAGGATCTCGATACCGCCGAAGCGGTCAACGTGTAAGCAGGCGGCACTCATGCAGAAACACGAGCAGCAAAACGATCAACACGCCGTTCAACAAGCCGTTCAACAAGTCGATTTCAAGCTCTCCCGCAATGCCTTCGGCCGCCTGGTGATGACCATGGCGGACGGTGTCGTGCACGAAGGCGTGGTACCCGTGCGCGCGTTCCCCATTGCCGCGCCCGACGACGGCGTGGGCATGATCAGTACCGATGGCCGCGAGCTGGCCTGGCTGCCGCGCCTGGACAGCTTGCCCGCGCCGCTGCGCGAGCTGATCGAGGCCGAACTGGCCAGCCGCGAATTCATGCCCGAGATCCGCCGCATCCGTTCGGTGTCGACGTTCGCCACGCCCAGTACCTGGGAAGTCGAAACCGATCGCGGCATCACCTCGCTGGTGCTGCGCGGCGAAGAAGACATCCGCCGCCTGGCCGGCTCCACGCTGCTGATCTCCGACAGCCACGGCATCCACTACCTGGTACGCAACCTCACCGGCCTGGACAAGGCCAGCCGCAAGATACTCGACCGCTTCCTCTGAGCGCGCCGCCCGCGGCGCCGTGCATGCGGCCGGCAGCTGGCGCTCAATGCTTGCCGGTGAAGATCACGCCGGCCTGGCGGTCTGCGCGCATGGCGAACAGGTAGAGCTGGCCCAGGGTCGGCAGGCTGTGCGTGGTGGTCGGATCGTAGTAGGCGATACCCGTCATGGTCGTATTCGGATAGCGGCACGGCGCCGCGCCGAACTGCAGGTTCACGTTGTAGACCTTGCCCTGGCGCCGTGGCGTCGCGGTGCCGGTGAAGGTGCAGCCCGCGCCGGCGCTGACAGTGATGTTGCCCGTGGCATCGATATGCATGGCGATGCCGTCCGAACGCATGCCGGTGGTGTCGAGTGCCACCGCATTGCCCGCGTAGTCGCCTTGCAGCCCGTCGACGGTGGCGATGTAGTTGTAGTCGGTGCTGTAGTTGGCGGTGAACGATGTCTTGCGGGCGTTGCGGTAGGTCAGCTGCGTCTGCATCAGCGAACTGGGCACGAAGCGGCCGGTGAAATCGGCTGCCGCGAGGTTGTAGCCGGCAGCCTCGAGATTGAAGTCGAGCCCGTTGTTGTTGGTGGTGAGCGTATCGGCGTTGGTGCTGTAGTTGCCGGTGATGACGCCCATCGGTACGTCGGGTACGCCCGGGGACGAGTAGAAGATGTAGAAGGCGTTCTCGTCGAGCACGAGCACATTGACCCGCTGCCCATCCGGGGTAAAGCCGTTGAAGATGCCCGTGCCGATGGCATTGGTATCAGGTGCTGCCGGCACGGCCGGCGTGGTGGGCGTGGTCGGGGTCGTCGTGGCGGCCGGGGGCGTGCGTACCACCGCCAGCCCGCTATCGTTGTCGCCCGATCCGCCACATCCTGCGAGGGTCAGCGCGATCCCTGCAGCCCCGAAGATTCTCTTCATGTTGTCCGTTGCCCGTTCCTGTGTGCCGGGGCAAAGCCGACGCCGCCAGCCGGTCGAAAAAAATATCGACTGTAACAGATGATTACAATTTGCCGGCGAAGGCGGGGGATAGGGGACGGACCGGCAGGGCGCCGCCATTTTCGTGCGGCGTCGGCCAAAAGAAAGGCGCCCGCACTGGATGAGGCAGGCGGGCGCTGGAGGGATGCTCCGGAACGGCCGGTTTAAGGCAGGCCGGAAGGCCGACCCGGCTGGTATGCCGGGATGGCCTGGGGAGATCATGCCCCCTTCGCCAGCAAATGTGAATCAGACGACTCTCATTGTGCTGGGAAATTTTCGGCGCCGCGGGCGGCGGTGCGCGATGGCCTGCGACATGATGCCGGCACGATAGGGTGCCGGACACGGGGTGCCAGATATGGGGCCGGATATGGGCCCCGATATGGCGTCTACCATGGCCCCCGATTATGTCGGCCCCAAAAAATAAAACCCCGGGGATACGATCCTCGGGGTTTTGCATGATCCCGGCAATAACCGGAATCGAATATTGGTGGAGCCGGCGGGAATCGAACCCGCGTCCGCAAGCCCTCCACAGAGAGTTCTACATACTTAGTTCTGTCATTTGATTTAACCGGTGCATCGCGGACGAACACGCTCTACAACGACGAGTCACTAGATTTTCGTCCCCGGGTTCGTGACTCACCTGGGGCTTATCTGACGTAAATGACCTCGCGTAGTCTTGCGACTCTAGCCCGTCAGCGAGCCAGTGCGAGGACGGCCGCAATTAAGCGGCCAGTGCGTAACGTTCGTCGTTAGCAGTTATTGCATTCCCATTGATTAACGAGGTGACGGGTCCTCGGTATGCCCTCCACTGCTTTGTAACCCACGTCGAAACCAGGTCGGCCCCGTGTGAACAGTGTCAAGGAGTGGAATTGTACTCCGTTGTCGACCCGGCGTGTTGTCCCGCACGCGGCGCGTCGTCTCTATCGGCGCCGCGCGGCCGGTGTCAGCAGGGCGATCAGTTCGCTCGGATGGCGCACCAGATAATCGGCGCCCCATTCTTCGGGCGGCTCGCCTTCGCCGCAATAGCCGTAGGCGGCCGTGATGGTGGCCATGCCGGCCGCCTTGCCGGCCTGGATGTCGCGCAGGTCGTCTCCGACATACACGCAGCGCGCCGGCGCGACGCCGCTGACTTCAGCGGCGTGCAGCAGCGGGGCGGGATGAGGCTTGGCGTGCGGCGTGGTGTCGCCGCTGACCACGGCCGAGGCGCGCGGCGCCAGGCCAATCGCGGCCACCAGCGGGGCGGTGAAGCGGGTGATCTTGTTGGTGACGATACCCCAGCGGATGCCGGCCGCCTCGAGCGCGTCCAGCACCTCGCCCATGCCTTCGAAGAGATGGGTATGCACGGCGATATCCGCCTCGTAGTAGTCGAGGAAGGTATCGCGCAAGGCGGGAAACTCGGGGTCGGCGGGGCTCTTGCCGAAGGCCGCGCCGATCAGGCCCCGTGCGCCGTGCGATGCCACCGGGCGGAGCTTTTCATAAGCCACGGGCGGGCGACCGTGCTCGGTGACCAGCCGGTTGGCCGCCGCGGCGAGATCGGGGGCGGTGTCGGCAAGGGTGCCGTCGAGATCGAAGAAGACTGCGTCGAATGTCTGCATGTTCAGGCGGGCCGGCGGAATGCCATCAGGTAGTTCACGTCGGTGTCGCGGCCCAGCGAATAGACCTGGGTCAGCGGGTTGTAGCTCATGCCGCGCATCTCGATCAGCTCCAGGCCCGCATTGCGGGCGTAGCGCGCCAGTTCCGACGGCGTGATGAACTTGTCGTAGTCGTGCGTGCCGCGCGGCAGCATCTTGAGCACGTATTCGGCGCCGACCACGGCCAGCAGGTAGGCCTTGAGGTTGCGGTTGATGGTGGAGAAGAACACCGTGCCGCCGGGCCGCACCAGCGTGGCGCAGGCGCGCACGATGGACTGCGGGTCGGGCACATGTTCGAGCATCTCCATGCAGGTCACCACGTCGACGCTGGCGGGCATGCGCGCGGCAAGCGCTTCGGCGGCGATCTCCTCGTAAGTCACGGATACGCCGGACTCCAGGCTGTGCAGGTCGGCAACCCGCAGCGCCTTGGTGGACAGGTCGATGCCGCGCACGGTGGCGCCGCTGCGCGCCATGCTCTCGGCCAGGATGCCGCCGCCACAGCCGATGTCCAGCACCTGCTTGCCGTTCAGCCCGGCAATGCCGTCAATCCAGTCCAGGCGCAGGGGATTGAGTTCGTGCAGCGGCTTGAACTCGCTTTCCGGGTCCCACCAGCGGTGGGCCAGTTCGCTGAACTTGTCGATTTCCCGGGCGTCGGCATTCTTGCCGAGCAGGGTGGTTTCAACGGTCGGGTGGTGCGGCGGGGAGATCTGCGTCATGGGGTTTGGCGCGCGGCCGGTGCGGCAGCGAGAAAGCGGAGGGTATGCTGCACTGTATCAAAAAAAAAGCCCAGCTTGCGCTGGGCTTTTCTTCATCGGAAAGAATCCGATTAACGTGCGCTGCGGGTGCCGACCACTTCGACTTCCACGCGGCGGTTCGGCTGCTGGCAGGCGATTTGCGCCTTGCGGTTGCCCTTGCACGACTTCGGGTCAACCTTCAGCTGACGCTTGCCCTTGCCTTCCGTGTAGACACGGTTGGCTTCCACGCCCTTGCTCACCAGATAGGCCTTGACGGCTTCAGCACGGCGGATCGACAGGCGATCGTTGTACTTGTCCGAACCGAACGAGTCGGTGTGGCCAACGGCGATGATGACTTCCAGGGTGATGCCGGACAGCTTGGAGCCCAGGTCGTCCAGCTTTGCCTTGCCTTCGGGCTTCAGCACGGCCTTGTCGAAATCGAACAGGGTGTCAGCAGCGAACGTGACCTTCTCGCTGGAAACAACCGGAGGAGCAACCGGAGCCGGCGGCGGAGCTACCGGAGCGACCGCCGGAGCCAGGGCGCCGTCGCACAGGGCGTTGGCCGTGGCCGGGGTCCACGAACTGTCGCGCCAGCAGAGCTCGTTCGTGCCGTTCTTCCACACGTACTCGCTCGTACCGTTGCCCCAGTTATCGTTCACAGCCTTCTTTTCGTAGGGGACGGACTGGGCTTGAGCGGATGCAGCCATTACTGCGGTAGCTGCAACGAGCGCGAGCTTGGCAAATTTTTTCATATTTCTCCTCTCAGGATGAGATCACCGCAGGGTTACTGCGAGCAAATGGACGGAAACAAGTCATACATTCTTCGGAGTATAACATTCTCGATGCGGTGTATGCTCCACTTCGAACAATGTCTGGCTCTTCGCTGGGGAATTGTGCCACAAGGGTCGTTTCCTAAGAAGTAAATATATTCGATTCCATCAATGGGTTTTAGGCCTGTGGTGTTTGTGCAACATGGCCCTTGCGATGCCCGCAAACCCTTGCCTGGCCGGGCTTGCAGGTTTTTGGTCCCGCTTCCGGGCGGCGCTTCCGGGCCCCGCCGGAGGCCCGGAACCGGGGGTTGCCGCAGCCGCGGGGGAGGGGTGCCGGGCATGTTAGAATGCCACGTTGCCCAGCTGTCAGACGCCGTCCCGGCGAATGGCGATTCACATGGGCGCCTTCTGTTTAAATTCGCCGCATAACCCACGCCGCAATGGATCAATTCGCCAAAGAAACCCTTCCGGTCTCCCTAGAAGAGGAAATGCGCCGCTCCTATCTCGATTACGCGATGAGCGTGATTGTCGGGCGCGCGCTTCCCGATGTGCGGGATGGCCTGAAACCGGTACACCGGCGTGTGCTCTATGCGATGCATGAGCTTAACAACGACTGGAACCGGCCGTACAAGAAATCGGCGCGTATCGTGGGGGACGTGATTGGTAAGTATCACCCCCACGGCGACACCGCTGTGTACGATACGATCGTCCGCATGGCGCAGAATTTTTCGCTGCGATACATGCTGGTCGATGGCCAGGGTAATTTCGGCTCGGTGGACGGTGATAACGCCGCCGCGATGCGTTATACCGAAATCCGCCTTTCCAAGATTGCCCACGAGATGCTGCTGGACATCGACAAGGAAACTGTCGATTTCGGGCCGAATTACGACGGCTCCGAAAATGAGCCGCTGATTCTGCCGGCGCGCATCCCCAATCTGCTGATTAATGGCTCGTCGGGTATCGCGGTGGGTATGGCCACCAATATTCCCCCGCACAATCTCAATGAGGTCGTCGACGGCTGTCTGCACCTGCTGCGTAATCCGCAGGCCACGGTGGACGAGCTGATCGAGCTGATCCCGGCGCCGGACTTCCCGACCGCCGGCATCATCTACGGCATCCAGGGCGTGCGCGAGGGCTACCGCACCGGCCGCGGCCGCGTGGTGATGCGCGCCAAGACGCACTTCGAGGATATCGACCGCGGCCAGCGCCAGGCGATCATCGTCGACGAGCTCCCCTACCAGGTCAACAAGCGCACGCTGCTCGAGCGCATCGCCGAGCTGGTGACCGACAAGAAGGTCGAGGGCATCTCGGATATCCGCGACGAATCCGACAAGTCCGGCATGCGCGTGGTGATCGAGCTCAAGCGCAACGAAGTGCCGGAGGTGGTGCTCAACAATCTCTACAAGCACACCCAGCTGCAGGACACCTTCGGCATGAACATGGTGGCGCTGGTCGACGGCCAGCCGCGCCTGCTGAACCTGCGCCAGATGCTGGAGTGCTTCCTGTCGCACCGGCGCGAAGTGGTGACCCGCCGCACCGTGTTCGAGCTGCGCAAGGCGCGCGAGCGCGGCCACGTGCTGGAAGGCCTGGCGGTTGCGCTGGCCAATATCGACGAGTTCATCGCCATCATCAAGGCTGCGCCCACCCCGCCCATCGCCAAGCAAGGGCTGATGAACAAGGCGTGGGATTCGAGCCTGGTGCGCGAGATGCTGGCGCGCGCCGAAGGCGATACGCCGGGCGGCCGTGCCTCTTATCGTCCGGATGGCCTGCCCGCCATCTTCGGCATGCAGGCCGACGGCCTGTACCGCCTGTCCGATTCGCAGGCCCAGGAAATCCTGCAGATGCGCCTGCAGCGCCTGACCGGCCTGGAGCAGGACAAGATCGTGCAGGAGTACCGCGACGTGATGGCGGTGATCTCCGACCTGCTCGACATCCTGTCGCGCCCCGAGCGGATCAGCACCATCATCGTCGAAGAGCTCACCGCCATCCGCACCGAGTTCGGCGACCTGCGCCGCTCGCACATCGAGCTCAACGCGACCGAGCTCGATACCGAGGACCTGATCACGCCGCAGGACATGGTGGTGACGCTGTCCCACAGCGGCTATATGAAGAGCCAGCCGATTTCCGAGTACCGCGCGCAGAAGCGTGGCGGGCGCGGCAAGCTGGCTACCACCACCAAGGAAGACGACTGGATCGACACGCTGTTCGTGGCGAACACGCACGACTACATCCTGTGCTTCTCGAACCGCGGCCGGCTCTACTGGCTCAAGGTGTACGAGGTGCCGCAGGGTTCGCGCAATGCGCGCGGCCGGCCGATCGTCAACATGTTCCCGCTGTCCGAAGGCGAGAAGATCAACGTCATCCTGCCGGTGCGCCAGTTCGACGCCGAGCACTTCATCTTCATGGGCACTGCCCGCGGCACCGTGAAGAAGACCGCGCTGACCGAGTTCTCCAACCCGCGCAAGGCCGGCATCATTGCTGTCGACCTGGACGAGGGCGACTACCTCATCGGCGCGGCCGTGACCGACGGCCAGCATGACGTGATGCTGTTCTCCGACGCTGGCAAGGCCGTGCGCTTCGACGAGAACGATGTGCGTCCGATGGGTCGCCAGGCACGCGGCGTGCGCGGCATGAACCTGGAAGACAGCCAGAGCGTGATTGCCATGCTGGTGGCGCCGGCCGAAACCAGCGACCAGGCCGGCACCGTCGGCAGCGTGCTGACCGCCACCGAGAACGGCTACGGCAAGCGTACGCCGATTGCCGAATACACTCGACACGGCCGCGGCACCAAAGGCATGATTGCGATCCAGACCAGCGAGCGCAATGGCCGTGTGGTGGCTGCCGCACTGGTGTCGCCGGACGACGAGATCATGCTGATCACGACCGGCGGCGTGCTGATCCGCACACGCGTGTCCGAGATCCGTGAAATGGGTCGCGCGACGCAAGGCGTCACGCTGATCAATGTGGACGAAGGCACCAAGCTGTCGGGTCTGCAGCGGATTGTCGAGAGCGATGCCGACAACGGCGTCGCGGGTGACGATCTCGACGCGGCCGAGGCGAGTGGTGCTGACGGCGCGGCGCCGGGCGAGCAGGCCGGTGCGCCGGACGGCACCCAGGCAGGCACGCCTGACACGGGATCGAATTCGTAAGTTGTTGCAACATTGAACCGCTGGCCGGAACTCGTTTGCCGGCCGTCGGACTAAAACGGACATATTTACCAGGGAGTCACAATGCTCAAGACCTATCGACGTATCGCTGTTCTGGCTGCCTTCGTGCCGGCCATGATGCTGGCCAACGCGGCGCAAGCCCAGGACGCCGACAAGACCGCTGCCATCAAGGAGCTCCTGACCGTCATGCAGGCCGACCAGGCCGTCAAGGGTCAGGCTGACAACTGGCAGCAGGGCGCCAAGCAGGAAGCGCCCATGGTCCTGGAGCAGGTACTTGTCGACAACAAGACCCTCAACGACAAGCAGAAGCAGGCTGCGGTCGACAAGCTGAAGAAGAACGGCGCGGTGCAGCGCATGGTGGATGGCGCCGGCCAGGCGTTCTCGACCGACGGCTTCAAGAGCGACGCCATGAAGGCGCACTACGACGCCTTCGGCAAGTACTACAGCGCGCAGGAAATCCGTGACCTGACCACCTTCCTGAAATCGGCTACCGGACAGAAGTTCATGGCCAACCAGGGCAAGGCCACCCAGGAAATCTGGGGCTCGATGATGCAGAAGTACGGCCCGCAGGTCGGCAAGTCGATGCGCGACGCCGCCGAGAAGGAAATCGCCGCTGCTGCGAAGTAAGCCCGGGCAACCGGCCGCGGGAGCGGGGCGCTGTCCTCGTCTGCCCATTGCGGCGCGGGTTTGAGGGATAATGGCTGCTTGGTTAACACCGGCAGCCATTTTTCATTCCATGAACGAACCCCAGAATCCCGCACTTGCCGCCATGATGCAGCGCGCCGTGGCCGAGCGTGTCTATAACTTCTCGCCCGGTCCGGCAGCGCTGCCGACCGAAGTGCTGATGCAGGCGGCCGAAGAAATGCTGTCATGGCACGGCACCGGGGTTTCGGTGATGGAAATGAGCCATCGCAGCCGCGAGTTCGAAGGCATCCAGGCCGAGGCCCTGGCCAACCTGCGCGAACTGCTGCATGTGCCGAAGAACTTCCGCATCCTGTTCCTGCAGGGCGGTGCCATCGGCGAGAACGGCATCGTGCCGTTGAACCTGATGCGCCGCGTGGACGCCGAGCGTCCGAAGGCGGATTTCGTCGTGACCGGCAGCTGGTCGGTGAAGTCCGAGAAGGAAGCGCGCCGCTATGGCGAGGTCAATATCGCCGCCAGCAGTGCCGCGCAGAAGTTCGCGCGCATTCCCGACGTGTCCCAGTGGAAGCTGTCCGACGACGCGGCCTACGTGCATCTCTGCACCAACGAGACCATCGACGGCGTCGAGTTCCAGGACGTGCCCGATATCGGCCAGAGCCGCGATGGCGGACCGGTGCTGGTGGCCGATGTCTCCAGCCATATCCTCTCGCGCCCGGTGGACTGGTCGCGCGTCCAGGTTGCCTACGGCGGCGCGCAGAAGAACATCGGCCCGGCCGGGGTGACCATCGTGATCGTGCGTGAAGACCTGCTGGGCCACGCGCATCCGCTGTGCCCCTCCGCCTTCAACTGGCGCGTGGTGGCCGAGCATGACTCGATGTACAACACGCCGCCGACCTACGCCATCTATATCGCCGGCCTGGTCTTCAAGTGGCTCAAGGCCCAGGGCGGCGTGGGCGCGATCGAGCAGCGCAATATCGCCAAGTCGGGCGCGCTGTACCAGTTCCTGGACCAGAGCGCGTTCTATCGCAACGAGATCGATCCGGGCAGCCGCTCGCGCATGAACGTGCCGTTCTTCCTGGCCGACGAGTCGCGCAACGATGCGTTTCTGGCCGGTGCGCGCGCCAACGGGCTGGTCCAGCTCAAGGGCCACAAGTCGGTCGGAGGCATGCGTGCCAGCCTGTACAACGCCATGCCGCTCGAAGGTGTGCTGGCGCTGATCGAGTACATGCGCGAGTTCGAGCGCAGCGCGGCTTGATTTTCATGCGGTGACCTTGCCCGGCGGCAGTGGCGCGGCGCCGCCACACTGCCGGGCACCATCGCGCAGGGCTGCGCGCAGACCGCGCAAGCCGGCCATTTTCAGAGCCATTTCGCAATGAGGTGGCGAAGCGGATCCATACAATGACAAATCAAGACAAGCACATCGCGCAGGAGGCGGCGCCGCAGGACAATGCCGCTGCCGACAAGGCGCTCGGCGTCGAGCTGGCGCCGCTGCGCGAGCAGATCGACACGCTCGACCGCGAACTGCTCGCGATGCTGAACCGCCGTGCGCAACTGGCTCTCGACGTGGGCGAGGTCAAGAAAAAGTACGGCGCGCCGGTGTTCCGTCCCGAGCGCGAATTGCAGGTGATTCGCAAGGTGCAGGGCGCCAACCCCGGCCCGCTGCTCGACGAAAGCGTGGCATCGATCTGGCGCGAGGTGATGTCTGCCTGCCGCGGACTCGAGAAGCCGCTCGAGGTGGCCTTCCTGGGGCCGGCCGGCACGTTCTCCGAGCAGGCGCTGTACTCGCATTTCGGCCATGAGGTGAGCGGCGTGCCGTGCCCGAGCATCGACGAGGTGTTCCGCGCGGTGGAAGCCGGCACCGTGGAGTATGGCGTGGTGCCGGTGGAGAACTCCACCGAGGGCGCGGTGTCGCGCACGCTGGACCTGTTCCTGCAGACCTCGCTGAAGATCAGCGGCGAGATTGCGCTCAAGGTCCATCACAACCTGATGGCGTCGTCGCCGGACATGAAGGGCGTGACCGTGGTGCGGGCCCATGCGCAGGCGCTGGCGCAATGCCAGCACTGGCTCACGGCGAACTACCCGCACCTGGAGCGCCAGGCGGTGTCGAGCAACGCGGAAGCCGCGCGCATGGCAAGCGAGGACCCGACGGTGGCGGCGATTGCCGGCGAATCGGCGGCCAACCGCTACCACCTGCACCTGGTGCGCACGCATATCCAGGACGACCCGCACAACCGCACGCGCTTCGCGGTGATCGGGCGCTACGAGACCGAGCCCTCGGGCAGCGACCAGACCTCGATGATCCTGTCGGTGCCGAACAAGGCCGGCGCGGTGTACCAGTTGCTCGCGCCGCTGGCCGACAACGGTGTGTCGATGTGCCGCTTCGAGTCGCGTCCGGCGCGCAGCGGCGCGTGGGAATACTACTTCTACGTGGACGTGGAAGGTCACCAGCATGACGCCGCGGTGATGCGGGCGCTGGAGGAACTGCGCCGCAATGCGGCTTACTTCAAGGTGCTGGGCTCGTACCCGTCCAGCAGGTAGGGCATCACGTCAGAGCAACAAGAAAGCGAACAGCGAGGAGTCGATATGGCAGAGCAGGGCAAGCAATTCGGTCCGGATTACGTGCGTGCGATTTCCCCGTACGTGGCGGGCAAGCCCATTTCCGAGGTGGCGCGCGAGTTTGGCCTGGACGAGGCCGCCATCGTCAAGCTGGCGTCGAACGAGAACCCGCTTGGCATGCCCGATTCGGCGCGCGCCGCCATCGCTGCCGCGGTGGGCGAGCTGGGCCGCTACCCCGACGCCAACGGGTTCGAGCTGAAGGCCGCATTGTCGGCCCGCTTCGACGTAGACACGGAATGGCTCACGCTGGGCAACGGCAGCAACGACATCCTGGAAATCGCCGCGCACGCGCTGGTCAAGCCGGGCGAGTCGATCGTCTATGCCGAGCACTCCTTCGCCGTGTACGCGCTCGCCACACAGGAAGTCGGCGCGCGCGCCATCGAGGTCAAGGCGCGCGACTTCGGCCACGACCTGGACGCGATGGCTGCCGCCATCGCGCCGGATACGCGCCTGGTCTTCATCGCCAACCCCAACAACCCGACCGGCACCTTCCTGCCGGCCGCCGCCCTCGAAGCGTTCCTGGCCAAGGTGCCTGCCGACGTGGTCGTGGTGCTGGACGAGGCCTACAACGAGTACCTGGACGATGCGCAGCAGTACGACTCGGTCGCGTGGGTGCGCCGGTATCCGAACCTGCTGGTGTCGCGCACGTTCTCCAAGGCCTACGGCCTGGCCGGCCTGCGTGTCGGCTACGCGGTGGCCCAGCCGGCGCTGACCGACCTGCTCAACCGCGTCCGCCAGCCGTTCAACGTGAACAGCCTCGCACAGGTGGCGGCGATCGCGGCGCTGGGCGATGCGGCCTTCCTCAAGCGCAGCGCCGAGCTGAACCGCGCCGGCAAGGCGCAACTGGTGGCCGCGTTCGACCGGCTCGGCCTGCAATACGTGCCGTCCTCGGGCAACTTCGTGCTGGTGCGCGTGGGCGAGGACGACGGTGCCGGCGCGCGCGTCAACCTGGCGCTGCTCAGGCAGGGCGTGATCGTGCGCCCGGTGGGCAACTACAACCTGCCGAAGTGGCTGCGCGTGACCATCGGCCTGCCCGAAGAGAACGCCGCCTTCATCGCGGCGCTGGAAAAAGCGCTCAGGTAAAGGCACCCGGGCCGGCGCCGTCCCCGCGTCGCGGCCCGCCACCCGCGCATTTGGCGGCGCCGATGCCGGGCGGAGCGGATACAATGCCGGATTCCCGAACTTTCGTGCCTGGCAGCGTATTCCCGTGACCGATCCTGCGTCCGCCCCCTATTTTTCTCGTGTCGTCATTGTCGGCGTCGGCCTGATCGGCGGCTCGCTCGCGCTTGCGCTCAAGCGGGCCGGCGCGGTCGGCACGGTGGTCGGCGTGGGCCGCTCGCAGGCTGCGCTCGAGCGCGCCCTCAAGCTTGGCGTGATCGACGAGGCGGCGACGCTGGAAGAAGCCGCCAAAGGCGCCAGCGTGATCGTGCTGTGCGCGCCGGTGGCGCAGACCTTTGCGCTGCTGCACGCACTCGAGCCGCACCTGGAGCCCGCCACCATCGTGACCGACGCGGGCAGCACCAAGTCCGATGTGATCGTGGCCGCCAAGACCGCGCTGGGCGACAAGGCAGCGCAATTCGTGCCGGCGCATCCGATCGCCGGCCGCGAGCTGCACGGAGTCGAGGCCGCGCTGGCCGATCTCTACGACGGCAAGCGGGTCGTGTTGTGCCCGCTGCAGGAAAACTCCCGCCTCGATGTGGCCGCCGTGCGCGCCATGTGGGAGACCGCGGGCGCGCTCTGCCATGTGATGTCTGCGGTGCAGCACGACGCCGTGTTCGCCTCGGTCAGCCATCTGCCGCATTTGCTGTCGTACGCGCTGGTCGCCCAGGTGGCCAATGCCGAAGACGCGGCGCTCAAGCTCGATTTCGCCGGTGGCGGTTTCCGTGACTTCACGCGCATTGCGGCGTCCTCCCCGGAAATGTGGCGAGACATCTGCGTGGGCAACCGCGAGGCGATGCTCAGCGAGCTGACTACCTACCAGGCCATGCTCGCGCACCTGAAGACCCTGATCGAGAAAAGCGACGGCGCGGGCCTTGAACGCGTCTTCCAGCGTGCCAGCCAGGCCCGCCTTCAGTGGGGCGCGCAGCGTGCGCCTGCAGTCAACGTCGAACCCTGACCGCCACGTCCTTCGCGTCCTTCGCGTCATTCGCGTCATTCACACCACGGCGGCCCGCCATCGGCACGGCCGTCGCCCAACCCGCTTGCAGACCATGGAACACCTCACGCTCGGTCCCCTCACTCGCGCCTCTGGCACGGTTCGCCTGCCGGGCTCCAAGAGCATCTCCAACCGCGTGCTGCTGCTGGCGGCGCTCGCCGAGGGCGAGACCCGCGTATGCGACCTGCTCGATTCCGACGACACCCGCGTGATGCTGCAGGCGCTGCGCACGCTCGGCGTGGAATGGCGCCAGGAAGACGGCGTGTGCGTGGTGCGCGGCGTGGGCGGCAAATTCCCCGGCAAGGCGGCGGACCTGTTCATGGGCAATGCGGGCACCGCCATCCGCCCGCTGACCGCGGCGCTGGCCCTGCAGGGCGGCAGCTACAAGCTGTCCGGCGTGCCACGCATGCACGAGCGGCCGATCGGCGATCTCGTCGACGGCCTGCGCCAGATCGGCGCCAAGGTCGACTACCTGGGGACCGAGGGCTATCCGCCGCTGCAGATCTCGCCCGCCCAGATCCGCATCGATGCGCCCATCCGCGTGCGCGGCGATGTCTCCAGCCAGTTCCTGACGGCCCTGCTGATGACGTTGCCGCTGGCCGACGCGGCCGCCGGCACCATCGAGATCGAGATCGTGGGCGAGTTGATCTCCAAGCCCTATGTCGAGATCACGCTCAGCCTGCTGGCGCGCTTCGGCATCGACGTCAGGCGCGAAGGCTGGTCGCGCTTTATCGTTCCGGCGCGTGCCGCCTATCGCTCGCCGGGCGAGATCTTCGTCGAGGGCGATGCGTCGTCGGCGTCGTATTTCCTGGCCGCCGGTGCCATCGGCGGCGGCCCCTTGCGCGTGGAAGGCGTGGGCATGTCGAGCATCCAGGGGGATGTGAAGTTTGCCGAGGCGCTCAATCGCATGGGCGCCAATGTCATGGCCGGCGCCAACTGGATCGAGGTGCGCGGCACCGAGCGTGACGATGGCCGCCTGCGCGGCATCGAACTCGACTGCAATCACATTCCCGACGCCGCCATGACGCTGGCGGTGGCTGCGCTGTTTGCCGACGGCCCGACCACGCTGACCAATATCGCCAGCTGGCGGGTCAAGGAAACCGACCGCATCAGCGCCATGGCCATCGAGTTGCGCAAGCTCGGCGCGGAGGTGGAGGAGGGCGCGGACTACCTGAAAGTGACGCCACCGACCCAGTGGCTGACGCCGGCGGCCGGTATCGACACTTATGACGACCACCGCGTGGCGATGTGCTTTTCGCTGGCCGCGTTCGGGCCGCTGCCGGTACGCATCAACGAGCCGGGTTGCGTGGCCAAGACCTTCCCGGACTACTTCGACGTGTTCGCCACGGTGGCGCGCTGATCACCCGGCGCGGGCCGGGAGGCCCGCATACGCGCATGCGCGCCTGCCCCAGTAGCGGCCGGGCGCGGAATGCGCCACAGTATGGAATTGCGGTGTGAACGATGCCGCCTGCGCGCGGACGAAGGACAAGGAGGACTTGTCGTGGCGAATTCCCGTTCTGATTTAAGTATTCAATTTTTTGTTCTGTTTCAATAAGCAATGACTATTGTCGACGTCATCACAATCGACGGGCCCACTGCCTCTGGCAAGGGCACCGTAGCGCACAAGGTGGCCGATGCGCTCAGCTTCCACTTGCTGGACAGCGGGGCCTTGTATCGCCTTGTGGCGCTCGCCAGCGAGCGTGCAGGCATCGATATACAGGACATCGAGGCGCTTGCAAGGCTGGCTGCCCACCTCGATGTCAAGTTCGGCCCGGACCGGGTCTGGCTCAGTGGCGAGGAGGTCAGCCTGGCCCTGCGCGCCGAGGCGACCGGCAACCGCGCCTCGGCCATCGCCGTGCATCAGCCGGTGCGCGATGCGCTTACGGCGCTGCAGCGGGGCTTTCGCAAGCTGCCCGGGCTTGTCGCCGACGGGCGCGACATGGGCACCGTGATTTTCCCGGACGCCCGCCTGAAGGTATTCCTGACCGCAAGTGTCGAGGCGCGCGCTCGCCGGCGCTATAAACAATTGATTGATAAGGGAATTTCTGCTAATATCGAAGACCTTTTGCGTGACCTCGAGTCGCGCGACCTGCGGGATCGCACCCGCACGGCCGCGCCGCTGCGTCCCGCAACGGATGCAAAACTGCTCGATACCTCCGACATGACGGTGGATCAGGCGGTGGCGCAAGTGCTGCAGTGGTTTGCGGTGCAGGGTTCCTGACCCGCGCCCTGACCACTTCGCACTGAAGTGCCGGCAGCGCCCGCCCGAGCGGACCTGCCGGTGTTGTCCAACCTGACCCCGCTGCCCTGGCAGACTGTGCGCGATCCTCGCGCCGGCCCGAGTACTGCGGATTGATACTCAAGTTTATGTCCGACCTGCAAACTAACGAATCCTTTGCCGCACTGTTCGAGGAATCCGTCGCCCGCTCCAATATGAAGGCTGGCGAAGTGATTTCCGCTGAAGTCGTGCGCATCGACCACAACTTCGTGGTCGTCAACGCCGGCCTCAAATCGGAAGCCTTTGTGCCGGTGGAGGAGTTCCTGAACGACCAGGGCGAACTCGAAGTGCAGGCCGGCGACTACGTCTCCGTGGCCATCGACGCGCTCGAGAACGGCTATGGCGACACCATCCTCTCCCGCGACAAGGCCAAGCGCCTGGCATCGTGGCTGAACCTCGAGAAGGCGCTGGAAGACGGCGAGATCATCTCGGGCACGGTCACGGGCAAGGTCAAGGGCGGCCTGACCGTCATGGTCAACGGCATCCGCGCGTTCCTGCCGGGCTCGCTGGTCGACGTGCGTCCGATCAAGGACACCACGCCGTACGAAGGCAAGACCCTGGAATTCAAGGTCATCAAGCTGGATCGCAAGCGCAACAACGTGGTGCTGTCGCGCCGCGCTGTCGTGGAAGCGACCCTGGGCGAAGAGCGCCAGAAGCTGATGGAAACCCTGAAGGAAGGCGCCATCGTCAACGGTATCGTCAAGAACATCACGGACTACGGCGCGTTCGTGGACCTGGGTGGCATCGACGGCCTGCTGCACATCACCGACCTGGCATGGCGTCGTGTGCGTCACCCCAGCGAAGTGCTGTCGGTTGGCCAGGAAATCACCGCCAAGATCCTCAAGTTCGACCAAGAGAAGAACCGCGTCTCGCTGGGCGTGAAGCAGCTGGGCGAAGATCCGTGGGTCGGCATCTCGCGTCGTTACCCGCAAAGCACCCGCCTGTTCGGCAAGGTGACCAACCTGACCGACTACGGCGCGTTCGTCGAGATCGAAGCCGGCATCGAAGGCCTGGTGCACGTGTCGGAAATGGACTGGACCAACAAGAACGTTGCTCCGTCCAAGGTTGTCCAGCTGGGCGACGAAGTCGAAGTCATGGTTCTGGATATCGACGAAGACAAGCGTCGTATCAGCCTGGGCATGAAGCAGTGCAAGGCCAATCCGTGGGACGATTTCAGCCGTAACCACAAGAAGGGCGACAAGCTGGGCGGCCAGATCAAGTCGATCACCGACTTCGGCGTGTTCATCGGCCTGCCCGGTGGCATCGACGGCCTGGTGCACCTGTCCGACCTGTCCTGGCAAGAAACCGGCGAAGAAGCCGTGCGCAAGTACAAGAAGGGCGACGAAGTGGAAGCCGTGGTTCTGGGCATCGACGTCGACAAGGAACGCATCTCGCTGGGTATCAAGCAGCTGTCGGGCGATCCGTTCAACAACTTCATCTCGGCCAACGACAAGGGTTCCCTGGTCAACGGCACGATCAAGACGGTTGATGCCAAGGGCGCCGTGGTGCAGTTGGCTGATGACGTCGAAGGCTACCTGCGCGCATCCGAGATCTCGGCTGACCGCGTGGAAGACGCCCGCAACGTGCTGAAGGAAGGCGAGCAGATCACCGCTCTGGTTGTGAACGTCGACCGCAAGTCGCGCAACATCAACCTGTCGATCAAGGCCAAGGACAACGTCGAGCAGCAAGAAGCGATGCAAAAGTTCGCGGCTGACACCGGCACGGCTGGCACGACCAACCTGGGCGCGCTGCTGAAGGCCAAGCTCGGCCAGGACAACCAGTAAGCATTGGTTCACTCCTGCCAGCGGATGCCCATGACCAAGTCCGAGCTTGTCGAAAAACTGGCTGCCCGGTTCCCGCAGTTGTTGCTGCGGGATGCGGACATCTCGGTGAAGACGATCCTCGATGCGATGTCCGAAGCGTTGGCCGACGGCCACCGAATCGAGATTCGCGGATTCGGCAGTTTTGGTCTGAACCGGCGTCCGCCGCGCGTGGGGCGCAACCCCAAGTCCGGCGAACGTGTGCTGGTGCCCGAGAAACGGGTGCCGCACTTCAAGGCGGGCAAGGAGTTGCGCGAGCGGGTCGACCGCAGCCCGGTGCCACAGGCCGGTAACGGTGGTGCCGGTGCCATTGCCAACGGGAGTCACGTCGGCAACGGCAATGGCATCGCCAACGGCAACGGCCACGGCGCCGCGCCTGGGGCGGCACATGCGGCAACGCATGTCCAGTCCAAGCCGGCGACGGTTGCCGGCGGTGCGCTGCACGAGGATGCCGGGCTGAAGCTGGCCCGGTCCTGATTTGCTGCGATTCGCTCGCAACATGCCTGGATAGTCGAGAAAGCGCCCCTTATCGGGGCGCTTTTTCATTGTGTGGGCATACAAGACGTTACCGTTGGCACGAGGCGATTCCGCTACAATGCCGGAAATCCACCGGGGACTGCCCTGATAGCCGCATTGCCTGGGCCCGAGTTCCTACCTGTCGCATGAAGTCCGCATGATGTCCGCATGAAGCCCGCATGAAACTTGTCGCCTGGATCATCCGCATCGTCCTGTTCGCGCTGCTGTTCGTGCTGGCGCTGCGCAACACCGCCGACGCCTCGCTGCGGCTGTTTTTCGACGCAGTCTGGCGCGCGCCGCTGATCCTGATCCTGCTTGCCGCATTCGGCCTCGGTATCGTCGCCGCGCTCGCCGCCATTGCGCCCGCGCTGATGCGCCAGCGCATGGAAGTGGGCCGGCTGCGGCGTGCGCTCGGCGAGGCGCGCAGCCAGCCGGCCGCAAGCGATCCGCAGGCGGCCGCATCCGGCGTTCCCTACAACGTAGTCGGCCCGAAAGTCTGAGCCATGATTTTTGAAACCTGGTGGCTGCTTGCGCTGCCGCTGATCTTTGGCCTCGGCTGGATGGCCGCGCGCTTCGATGCGCGCCAGCTCCTGAGCGAGCAGGGCGCGCTTCCCCGTTCCTATTTCAAAGGGCTGAATTTCCTGCTCAACGAGCAGCCCGACCAGGCCATCGATGCCTTTATCGAAGTGGTGCGCCTGGACCCCGAGACCACCGAGCTTCACTTCGCCCTCGGTGCGCTGTTCCGCCGGCGCGGCGAAACCGAGCGCGCCATTCGCGTGCACCAGAACCTGGCCAGCCGCCAGGACCTGCCCGATGCAGAGCGCGAGCACGCCCTCTACGAACTCGGGCAGGACTATCTGCGCGCCGGGTTGCTGGACCGTGCCGAAGAGTCGCTGCGGCGGCTGATGTCGGGCCCCTACGCGGCGCCGGCCAAGCATGTGCTGCTCGAACTCTACGAAGTCGAGAAGGAATGGAAGAAGGCCATCGAGGCCGCGCGCGAACTCCAGCCGCTCGAGCAGAAGGACTACAAGGTGCAGATCGCGCAGTTCTGTTGCGAACTGGCGCAGGACGCGCTGCAGCGCAAGCAGCCAGAGGATGCGACCGGCTGGTTGCGGCAGGCCATCGAGGAAAACCCCGCCAATGTGCGCGCGCCGATGCTGCTCGGCGACGTGGCGATGGCGGCAGGCGATGTCACCGGCGCGCTGGGCCACTGGCTGGGCATCGAGAAGCAGGATGCGTCCTACCTGCCGTTGGTGGCGGATCGCGTGATCAAGGCCTATCGCCAGCTCGGTGATGAAGGCCGGGCCCTGGAGTGGCTGCGCGGCCTGCTCAAGACCAACCTGGCCCCGGAATTGCTCGACAGCGCCTATCGGACGGAGCTCGAGCTGCATGGTGCGGAAGCGGCCGCGACGCTGATGCGCGAGCAACTGCGCCGGCAGCCTTCGCTGCTGGCCCTGACCAAGTATTTCGAGGCCCAGGCCGCCGAGGTCGCGCAGGCGCAGGGTGCGCCCGCCGAAGTGGCCGCGGCCGGATCCGGCGCCGCCGCCGCGGTGGCGCAGCCCGACGCAGGCCAGGATCTCGCCCATGCGCAGGAGGTATCGGCGATCCGCGACCTGCTGCAGCATCGTACGCGCAACCTGGCGCGCTATACCTGCCGCGAGTGTGGCTTCCGCGCGCGATTGTTCTATTGGCAGTGCCCCGGCTGCAATCGCTGGGAAACCTATGCACCGCGCCGTTCCGAGGCGCTGGGCTGACGCCGTCGTAGCGCGCGCCAATCCCTATCTGGAGTACGAGTTATGAAAGTCACCGTTATCGGCAGCGGCTACGTCGGTCTAGTGACCGGCGCCTGCCTGGCAGAACTGGGCAACGATGTGTTCTGCCTGGATGTGGATGAGCGCAAGATCGCTCTGCTCAATGCCGGCGGCGTGCCGATCTACGAGCCGGGCCTGAAGGAGCTGATCCAGCGCAACCGCGAAGCCGGGCGACTGACCTTCTCCACCGACGTGGCGGCCAGCGTGGAGCACGCCGATGTGCAGTTCATCGCGGTCGGCACGCCGCCGGACGAGGACGGCTCGGCAGACCTGCAGTACGTGCTGGCGGCGGCGCGCAATATCGGCCGCCATATGACGGGCTTCAAGGTGGTGGTGGACAAGTCGACGGTGCCGGTCGGCACCGGGGATCGTGTCACGCAGGCCATCCGCGCCGAACTGGCTACGCGTGCGCTCGAAGATCTGCAGTTTTCGGTGGTGTCGAATCCCGAGTTCCTCAAGGAAGGCGCCGCGGTGGAAGACTTCATGCGGCCTGACCGCATCGTGCTGGGTTGCGACGGCGACGTCGCGGGCCGCCATGCCAAGGCCATCATGCGCCAGCTGTATGCCCCGTTCAACCGCAACCACGAACGTACCTTCTACATGGACGTGCGCTCGGCGGAGTTCACCAAGTACGCCGCCAATTCGATGCTGGCCACGCGCATCTCGTTCATGAACGAGCTGGCCAACCTGGCCGACGAGGTCGGCGCCGATATCGAGCTGGTGCGCATGGGCATCGGTTCCGATCCGCGCATCGGCTATAGTTTCCTCTATGCCGGCGCCGGTTACGGCGGCTCATGCTTCCCCAAGGACGTGCAGGCACTGATGCGTACCGCGAGCGCGCACGGCAAGCCCATGCGCGTGCTGGAGGCAGTGGAAGCGGTCAACGAGGCGCAAAAGCAGGTGCTGGCCGACAAGGTCGTGCGCCGCTTCGGCGAGGATCTCGCAGGCCGCACGTTCGCGTTCTGGGGCCTGGCGTTCAAGCCGAACACCGACGATATGCGCGAGGCGCCGTCGCGGGTGCTGGCGCGCGCACTGGTTGCACGCGGTGCGTCGCTGCGCGTGCACGATCCGATCTCGATGGAGGAGGCTCGCCACGCGCTGGAGGCAGACCTCGCCGATATCGAGGGCGGCTTTGCCCGCGTGCATTTCAGCGAAGCGCAGATGGATACGCTGGACGGCGCCGACGCGCTGGTCATCCTCACCGAATGGAAGGTCTTCCGCAGCCCGGATTTCAACCAGATCAAGCGCCGCCTGAAGGCACCCGTCATCTTCGACGGCCGCAATCTGTACGAGCCCGAGGCCATGCAGGAAGCAGGCATCGAATACCATGCGATCGGGCGGCCGACCACGACGCGCTGAACCGAGAAAACCAACGGGAACGACAAGCCGACGCCCTGGCTGACGGACCGGGCCGCGTTGCCAAGGATTCCATGAGCAAGAACCACATTCCGCTGCAACAGATCAATCAATCCCGCATCCTGGTGACGGGCGACATGATGCTGGACCGCTACTGGTTCGGCGACGTGGAACGCATCTCGCCGGAAGCGCCGGTGCCGGTCGTGCAGATCAAGCGCAGCGACGAACGGCTCGGCGGCGCCGCCAACGTGGCGCGCAACGCGGCCGCGCTGGGCGCCACGGTCGGCATGCTCGGCGTGGTGGGCGACGACGAGCCCGGCCGCACGCTGGAGACGCTGCTGGAGGCCAGCCATGTGCAGCCCTACCTGCACCGCGACCGGAGCGTCAACACCACCATCAAGCTGCGCGTGATGGCGCACCAGCAGCAACTGCTGCGCGTGGATTTCGAGAACCCGCCGGCGCACGAAGTCCTGCTCTCCGTGCAGGACCGCTTCCTGGCCCTTGTGAAGGAATACAAGGTGCTGGTGCTGTCCGACTACGGCAAGGGCGGGCTGGCGCACGTGGGCCGCATGGTGGAAGCCGGCCGGGCGGCCGGTTGCCTGGTGCTGGTCGATCCCAAGGGCGACGACTACTCGCGCTATCGCGGCGCCACGCTGATCACGCCCAACCGCGCCGAGATGCGTCATGTGGTGGGTGCCTGGAAGACCGAATCGGACCTCACCATCCGGGCCCAGAACCTGCGCCGCGAATTGCATCTCGATGCGCTGCTGCTGACGCGTTCGGAAGAGGGCATGACGCTCTACACCGAAGCGGAAGTGCTGCATGTTTCGGCCCAGGCGCGCGAGGTCTACGACGTATCGGGCGCCGGCGACACCGTGATCGCCACGCTGGCGACCATGCTCGGGGCCGGCGTGCCGCTCAAGGAAGCCGTGCAGCACGCCAACCGCGCCGGCGCCATCGTGGTGGGCAAGCTCGGCACGGCCGTTGTCACCTATTCTGAATTGTTCGGCTCGCAGGCGCAGGGCGCGGCGCTGCCTTCCGGCTCGAACGAGCCTTCACGCACATGACCATCATCGTTACCGGCGCGGCCGGATTCATCGGCAGCAACCTCGTCAAGGGCCTCAACGAACGCGGCGAGGACAATATCGTCGCCGTCGACAACCTGACGCGCGCAGAGAAATTCCACAACCTCGTCGACTGCGAGATCCTCGACTACGTGGACAAGACCGAATTCCTCGCGCGCTTCGCCCGTGGCGAGTTCGGCAAGGTGCGCGCGGTCTTCCACGAGGGCGCCTGCTCGGACACCATGGAGCACGACGGCCGCTACATGATGGAGAACAACTACCGCTATACGCGGGCGCTGATGGAAGCCTGCCTGGAGCAGGGCACGCAGTTCCTCTACGCTTCGTCGGCGGCGACCTACGGCGCTTCGCAGGTGTTCAAGGAAGACCGCGAGCACGAGCAGCCGCTCAACGTCTACGGCTACTCCAAGTTCCTGTTCGACCAGGTGGTGCGGCGCACGCTGCCGTCGGCTTTGTCGCAGATCGTGGGCTTCCGCTACTTCAATGTCTACGGCCCGCGCGAAGCGCACAAGGGACGCATGGCTTCGGTGGCGTTCCACAATTTCAACCAGTTCCGCGCCGACGGCACCGTGAAGCTGTTCGGCGAATATGGCGGCTACGGCCCGGGTGGCCATACGCGCGACTTCGTGTCGGTGGAAGACGTGGTGAAGGTCAACCTGTTCTTCCTCGAGCACCCGGACAAGTCGGGGATCTTCAACCTCGGCACCGGCAACGCGCAGCCCTTCAACGACATCGCCACCACCGTGGTCAACACGCTGCGCGAAGCCGAGGACAAGCCCCGGCTGAGCCTGGACGAGCTGGTGCAGGAAGGACTGGTCGAGTACGTCAAGTTCCCCGATGCGCTGCGCGGCAAATACCAGTGCTACACGCAGTCGGACATGTCGCGACTGCGCGCGGCAGGCTACAAGGACGCGTTCTACACGGTCGAGGAAGGCGTGTCGCGCTACTGCCGCTGGCTGCTGCAGCGCAAAGCCTGAGGCGGGAGAGATCAGGCCATCGACGCGCGCTTCGGCGCGCGTTTTTTTGGCTTGCGGCGGACACACCTTGGTAGCCGAGGTGAACATTTGTTGCAGGACGCGCCAACGCTGCCGCGCGCTCCTATCCTCCGTGTTGCCGCGTCCAGCGAGGGCGCGGCTACCTTCACAACGGATAGGAGAATCTCCATGCGCAATCAGGCAATCAAGGTACTCAAGCTGGTTTCCGGGCAGGCACTGCTGGCCCTGGCGCTGTGCTTTTCGCTGATGGGCGCGGCCCATGCCGCGGTCGATGTCAATACGGCAGACGAGACTTCGCTGGTGACGCTCAAGGGCATCGGTCCGGCCACCGCGAGCACCATCGTCGCCGAGCGCGCCAAGGGTGGTCCCTTCAAGGATGCGGCCGACCTGGCCGACCGCGTCAAGGGCCTTGGGCAGAAATCGGTGGCGCGGCTGCAGGAAGGCGGCATGACCATCGGCGCCGCGGCCGCACCGAAGCCGGCCGCGGTTGCGGCAAAGAAGGATGCCAAGGTCGCGGACAAGGCGCCGGCCAAGCCCGCCAGATAAGCGGGCGCGGCTGCCGCCACCAAGGCAACCCGCCCGTCGTACCGAAGAAGCCCCGGCCGTGTCCGGGGCTTCTTTGCGTTCATGCACCAAAAGCGCGGTCGAGCCGCTGGTACGGCTCGTGCTAGTCCGGATGGCTTCGCACGATCGCGGCTGCACGGTATCATGCGGACGCCCGCGCAGGCCGAGCCGGCCGCGCGGCAAGGACAAACCAAATCGAGCCGGACCTGCCCGCGCGCGGGCGGCCAGGCCAAGGACAGAAAAGGGAGCTGGACAATGGGAAATGATGAGGACGCGGGATTCCTGCCCAAGTGGCGGCTGAAGACGCATGGCGTGATCGCGCCTGACGAGCGGCTGCCTGCGGGGCAGACCGTCCTGGCCGGCATCCAGCACGTGGTGGCGATGTTCGGCTCGACGGCGATCGCGCCGATCCTGATGGGTTTCAATCCCAATATCGCGATCCTGTTTTCCGGTATCGGCACGCTGATTTTCTTCTTGTGCGTGCGCGGGCGGGTGCCGAGCTACCTGGGCTCGAGCTTCGCCTTTATCGCGGTGGTGATTGCCGCCACCGGCTACGCCGGCAGCGGCCCCAACCCGAACATACCGGTGGCGCTGGGCGGCATCATCGCCGCGGGCGCGCTCTACCTGGTGATCGGTCTCGTGGTGCAGGCGGTGGGATACCGCTGGGTCGAGCGGCTGATGCCGCCCGTGGTGACCGGCGCCATCGTCGCGGCCATCGGCCTGAACCTGGCGCCGGTGGCGGTCAAGGCCGTGAGCGGCGCCGCGCTCGACACCTGGGTTGGCCTGGCCACGGTGCTGGCCGTTGGCATGGTCGCCGTGCACGCGCCTGGCATGCTGCGCCGGCTGCCGGTGCTGGTCGGCGGGCTGTTCGGCTATGCGCTGTATTACGTTTGCACCAATGTCATGGGACTGGGCAAGGCCATCGATTTCTCCGGCGTGGCCGCGGCGAGCTGGTTCGGCCTGCCGGTCTTCACCTCGCCGGTATTCCAGGCCAGCGCCATGCTGCTGATCGCACCGGTGGCGATCGTACTGGTGGCCGAGAATCTCGGGCATATCAAGGCCATCAGCGTGATGACCGGGCGCAATCTCGATCCGTACATCGGGCGTGCCTTCATCGGTGACGGCATTGCCACCATGATCTCCGCGGGCGGCGGTGGTACCGGCGTGACCACCTATGCCGAGAACATGGGCGTGATGGCCGTGACCCGGATCTACTCCACGCTGATCTTCGTGGTGGCCGCGGTGGTGGCGCTCATCCTGGGCTTTTCTCCCAAGTTCGGCGCGCTGATCCTGACCATCCCGGGTCCCGTGATCGGCGGCCTGACCATTGTCGTGTTCGGGCTGATTTCCGCCACGGCAGGGCGCATCTGGGTGGAAAACAAGGTGGACTTCTCCAGCTCGCGCAACCTGATCACGGTGGGCGCCACGCTCACCGTGGCGGCCGGCGACCTGACCCTGAAGCTGGGCGGCATGGCGCTGGGCGGTATCGGTACCGCCACTTTCGGCGCCATCCTGCTGTATCACCTGCTGGGCGGCAGCAAGAGCGAATCCGACGCCTGATGACCGTGCCGCGGCGGCCCGGGCGGCGAGGGTCGCCCGCCGCGCAGCCAACGCGGGTATTACGACTGGATTACAATGTCCGCCGACATTTGGAATCCCCGCTCACCATGGCCTACAAGACGATCGAAGACACCATCGGCAATACGCCGCTGGTGCAACTGCAGCGCATCCCCGGCGCCGCCGGTGCCCCGCGCGGCAATGTCATCCTCGGCAAGCTCGAGGGCAACAACCCGGCCGGGTCGGTCAAGGACCGGCCGGCGGTGTCGATGATCGCCCGCGCCGAAGCGCGCGGCCGCATCAAGCCGGGTGATACGCTGATCGAGGCCACCTCGGGCAATACCGGCATCGCGCTGGCCATGGCGGCCGCCATCCGTGGCTACAAGATGGTGCTGATCATGCCCGAAGACCTGAGCATGGAGCGCCGCCAGAGCATGGCCGCCTATGGCGCCGAGATCATTCTCACGCCGGTCAAGGGCGGCATGGAGTACGCGCGGGACCTGGCTGACTCGATGGAGCGCGATGGCCGCGGCGTGATCCTCGACCAGTTCGGCAACCCGGACAATCCGCTGGCCCACTACGAGACCACCGGCCCCGAGATCTGGCGCGAAACCGAAGGACGCATCACTCACTTCGTCTCCGCCATGGGCACCACCGGCACCATCACCGGCGTGTCGCGCTTCCTGAAGGAGCAGAGCGCGGCGGTGCAGGTGGTCGGCGCGCAGCCGGCCGAGGGCTCGCGCATTCCCGGCATCCGCAAGTGGCCGGAGGCGTACATGCCGAAGATCTACGATCCCAAGTACATCGACCGCACCGAACTGGTCAGTCAGGGCGATGCCGAGCACATGGCCCGCCGCATGGCGCGCGAGGAAGGCATCTTCTGCGGGATCTCGGCCGCCGGCGCGCTGTGCGTGGCACTGCGCATCGCCGAAGAGGTGGAGAACGCCACCATCGTCTTCGTGGTGTGCGACCGCGGCGACCGCTATCTCTCGACAGGGGTGTTCCCGGCCTGAGGCCCGCGCCGCACGCACCGCACGCGCCAGCAAAAAGCCCCGCTCGGATCACGGCGGGGCTTTTTGTCTTCTGTGGTCGGCGGCGGCAGGTGCCGCCGGCGCTCGGGGTCAGCCCATCGCCGACTTGACCGCCTCGCCCAGCTGGTACACCGCCAGCGCGTAGAAGAAGCTGCGGTTATAGCGCGTGAGCACGTAGAAATTGCGCAGGCCCAGCATGTAGTCGGTGGTTTCGCCGGGCGTGGGCAGGTCCACCACCAGCACGCCGGTCTCGCCTTCGCGCGCCAGGTCGATCGGTTCGTCCACGCGCAGGCCGGCCTTGAGCAACTGGTTCAGCGTGCGGGTGGGCCACGGCTCGCCGTCTGCGGCCGCGGTGGCGATGCCGCGGCTGCCCTCGTCGGGGGCAAGGCGCCAGACCACCGGGCGGCCCTGTTCCCAGCCGTGCAGTTGCAGGAAGCGGCCCACGCTGCCGATGGCGTCGGTGGCGCTGTTGCGCAGGTCGATGTGGCCGTCGCCGTCGTAGTCGATGGCGTAGTCGCGCAGGCTGGTCGGCATGAACTGCGGGATGCCGACGGCGCCGGCGTAGGAGCCCAGCACCGAGAACACATCGGTGTTGGTGTCGCGGCACCACAGCAGGTAGTCCGCCAGCTGGTTGCGGAACAGCGTGGTGCGCGCGTCGCGGTTCGGGGTGTCCGGATAGTCGAAGGCCAGCGTGGAGAGCGAGTCGATCACGCGGAACGTGCCCATGTCGCGGCCATAGATGGTTTCGACGCCGATGATGCCGACGATCACCGAAGCCGGCACGCCGAACTCGGCCTCGGCGCGGCGCAGGGTGTCGCGGTTCTGCTGCCAGAAGCGCACGCCCGCGTTGATGCGGATGGGTTCGATAAAGCGCGAGCGGTATGCGCGCCAGCTCTTGCGGCCCGGCGTGGCGGGCGGCATGATCAGGCGCGCTACCGTGGACGAATAGACGGCCTGCCCGAACCAGCCTTCGAGCATGGGGCGGGCGAAGCCATGGCGCGCCACCATTTCGTCGATGAAGGCGCGGCTCTTCGGGTTGTCGCGATAGCGGCCCGGCTCGATCTCTTCCTCGCGCACGCTCACACGGCGCTTGCCGGCGGCAAGCAGTGCGGGAGAAACGCCGCACAAGCTCAATGCGGCAGCGGAAAGCGCAGCTCCCAGCAAGGGGCGGCGCAGGGAGCGCTGGGTTTCGGTCATGGTGTCCTTTGCAAGTCGCTGCGAGTATAGCGGATGGTGCCCGCGCGGCACCTCGCTGGGTGCCCGGCGCGGCATGTGCTAACGTAGCGATTGGAGACCACGATAAAGCTATAAGCCATGCCGACAGGCTATTACACGCATCCAGAATTCCTGCTGCATGAGATGGGGCATTTCCATCCGGAATGCCCGGAGCGCCTGCAGGCCATAGAAGACCAGCTGATCTCGCACGGCATGGATGGTTTGCTCGACCGGCGCGATGCCCCCGCCGCGACCGCAGAGCAGATCGGGCGCGTGCACCGGCCGGAGTACGTGGCCAGCCTGGCCGCCGCCAGTCCCGCCAGCGGCTATCACCCGATCGACCCCGACACGCTGATGAACAGCCACACGCTGGCCGCCGCCACGCACGCGGCCGGCGCCGCGGTGGCAGCCACCGACGCGGTCATCGCGGGCGAGATCGAAAATGCCTTTTGCTGTGTGCGCCCGCCCGGCCATCATGCCGAGCCGGACCATGCGATGGGCTTTTGCTTCTTCAACAACGTAGCGATCGCCGCGCGCCACGCGCTCGCGGCGCACGGCCTGGAGCGCGTGGCGATCGTCGATTTCGACGTGCATCACGGCAACGGCACCGAGGCCGCGTTCCGCGGCGATGCGCGCGTGCTGATGTGCAGCTTCTTCCAGCACCCCTTCTATCCCTACAGCGGCACCGAGCATATCGCCACCAATATGTCGAACATCCCGCTGCCGGCCTATACCAGCGGCATGGCGGTGCGCGAAGTGGTGGAGACGATCTGGCTGCCGCGCCTGAACGAGTTCAAGCCGCAGATGCTGTTCATCTCGGCGGGCTTCGATGCCCATCGCGAGGACGACCTCGGGCAGATGGGGCTGGTCGAGCAGGACTACGCCTGGATTACCGCGCAACTGATGGAAGTCGCCCGCACGCATGCCAAGGGACGCATCGTCAGCTGCCTGGAAGGTGGCTACAACCTCAGCGCGCTCGGCCGCAGCGTGCTCGCGCACCTCAAGGTGCTGCTCGAGCAATAGACAACAGGAGAAGGCCTGCCATGGCAGATACCGATAACCGCCATGCGGCGTCGCTGCTGAGCGAAAGCCTCGATGCGCCCGGCGTGCTGCGGCTGACGATGAACCGTCCCGAAGCCTTCAACGCCTTGTCCGAGGGCCTGCTGGACGCGCTGACCGCCGCCTTCGCGCGCGTCGCGGCCGATGCTTCGGTGCGCGTGGTGGTGCTGGGCGGGGCAGGGCGAGCCTTCTGCGCCGGCCACGACCTGCGCGAGATGCGCGCCAGCCCGTCGCACGACTACTACCGCCGCCTGTTCGACCGCTGCACGCGCATGATGATGGCGATCCACAAGATGCCGCAGCCGGTGATCGCGCGGGTGCAGGGCGTCGCCACCGCCGCCGGCTGCCAGCTGGTGGCCATGTGCGACCTGGCCGTGGCGGCGGATGACGCGCGCTTCGCGGTATCCGGCGTCAATCTCGGCCTGTTCTGCGCCACCCCCGGGGTGGCGCTGTCGCGCAACCTGTCGCGCAAGCAGGCGCTGGAGATGCTGCTGACCGGCGACATGATCGACGCGACGGAGGCGCGCACGCGCGGGCTGGTCAATCGCGTGGTGCCCGCCGACGGCCTCGATGCCGAGGTCGCGCGCCTGGCCGCCAGTATCTGCGCCAAGCCGGCCGCCGCGGTGGCTGCCGGCAAGGGCCTGTTCTACCGCCAGCTCGAGATGGGCATCGAGGCCGCTTACCAGCTGGCCGGCCAGACCATGGCCTGCAACATGATGGATCCCGCCGCGCTGGAGGGTGTCCAGGCCTTCCTGGACAAGCGTGCGCCTTCTTGGCGTGGCGAATAAACTGCTTTTTATTGTCTTATATGCCTTGAACATATAAAGACATCGGCAAAAAGTCGTTTCTGGTATGAAGCGGATCGCTTAAAATGCGAGCTTCGCCTAAAAATAAAATGCGGCAACAGCGCTTGAGACATTCTCGCCTGTTGCCGTTTTCTTTTCACATGATCGAACTGCAAGGTCTATCGCAGCGCTTCCCCGGCGGGTCGGGCGAGGTGCATGCATTGCGGGATGTCAGCCTGTCCATCGCGCCGGGCGAGGTGTTCGGCATCATCGGCCGCAGCGGCGCCGGCAAGAGCACGCTGGTGCGCGCCATCAACCTGCTCAACCGCCCCAGCGCCGGCCGCGTGATCGTCGGCGGCCAGGACCTGACGGCGCTCGACAGCGGCGCGCTGCGCCAGGCCCGCCGCGACATCGGCATGATCTTCCAGCATTTCAACCTGCTGTCGTCGCGCACCGTGTACGACAACGTGGCGCTGCCGCTGGAGCTGGCCGGCAAGTCCAGGAACGAGATTTCCGCGACGGTGCTGCCGCTGCTGGAACTGGTCGGCCTGACGGCGCTGAAGGACCGCTATCCCGCCCAGATCAGCGGCGGGCAGAAGCAGCGCGTGGGCATCGCCCGTGCGCTGGCCAGCAAGCCCAAGGTGCTGCTGTCGGACGAGGCCACCTCGGCGCTCGATCCGGAAACCACGCGCGCCATCCTGGAGTTGCTCAAGCAGATCAACCGCGAACTGGGCCTGACCATCGTCATGATCACGCACCAGATGGAAGTGATCAAGCAGGTCTGCGACCGTGTCGCCGTGCTGGAAGCCGGCCAGGTGGTCGAGACCGGCCGCGTGATCGACGTCTTCCTGCGCCCGCGACACGAGGTCACGCGCGCCATGATCGGCGATGTGATTGCCCAGGAACTGCCGGCAAGCGTGCTCAAGCGCGTGGAAAGCCGGCTTGGCAACGGCCGCGACCATGTCTACCGGCTGGCCTTCACCGGCGAAGGCGTGGACCAGCCGGTGCTGGCCCAGGCCATCCGCCGCCATGGGCTGGACTTCAATATCCTGCACGGGCATATCGACGAGATCCAGGGCCAGGCCTTCGGTTCGCTGGCCATCATGGCCACCGGCGAACCCGCCGACGTCAAGGCCGCGATGGCATTCCTGCAAGAACAAGGCGTGGTCGTGGAGGAGATCGAGCATGTGGTCTGAAATGTTTGATCTGTTCGTGACCTCGTTCAACGAGACCTTGCTGATGGTGGGCATCTCGGGCGTGGTCGGCTCGCTGTTCGGCGTGCCGCTGGGCGTGCTGCTGCACCTGACCAACCGCGGCGGCGTGCTGTCGCACCCGCTGTTCAACCGCACCATCGGCGTGGTGGTCAACGCGGTGCGCTCGATTCCCTTCATCATCCTGCTGGTGGTGGTGATCCCGTTCACGCGCTTTATCGTCGGCTCGTCGATCGGCACCACCGCGGCCGTCGTGCCGCTGACCATCGCCGCCATTCCGTTCATCGCGCGACTGGTGGAAAGCGCGCTGCGCGAGGTCGACAAGGGTTTGGTGGAGGCCGCCCAGTCGATGGGCGCGACCACCGGCCAGATCGTGATGAAGGTGCTGCTGCCCGAGGCCATGCCCGGCATCGTGGCCGGCCTGACCATCACCTTCGTGAGCCTGGTCGGCTATTCGGCCATGGCCGGCGCCATCGGCGGCGGCGGGCTGGGCGACCTGGGCATTCGCTACGGCTACCAGCGCTACATCACGGAAGTGATGGTGGCGGTAGTGCTGATCCTCATCGTCTTCGTGCAGGCGGTGCAGAGTTTCGGTGACTGGCTGGTGCGGCGCATCAGCCACAAGTGAGCGAGGCGCGCGGCAGCGCGCAACAAAAGAAATCAGGGCAATCGAGAAATCGAGCCATCCAGAAATCGAGAAACAAGGAAGTCAGACATGCAACGTCGTAACGTGCTGCAATGGATCGCCGGCGCCGCCATTGGCGCCACCCTGGCCACTGGTGCCATCGCCCAGGAAAAGCCGATCAAGATCGGCGTCACCGGCGGCCCGCACGCCCAGATCATGGAGCAGGTCAAGAAGGTCGCCGCCAAGGACGGCCTGAACATCCAGGTCGTCGAGTTCAGCGACTACATCCAGCCCAATGCCGCGCTGGCCGCCGGCGACCTCGACGCCAACAGCTACCAGCACCTGCCGTACCTGGAAGCGCAGATCAAGGACCGTGGCTACAAATTCACCCACATCGCCTTCACCGTGACGTTCCCGATGGGCGTGTATTCCAAGAAGCTCAAGTCGCTCGACCAGCTCAAGGAAGGCGCGCGCGTGGGTGTGCCCAACGACCCCACCAACGGCGGCCGCGGGCTGCTGCTGCTGCAGAGCAAGGGCGTCATCAAGCTGCGCCCGGATGCAGGCCTGAAGGCCACGCCGCTGGACATCGTGGCCAACCCGAAGAAGATCAAGATCGTGGAGCTGGACGCAGCGCAGCTGCCGCGCTCGCTGGATGACCTCGACGCCGCCGCGATCAACGGCAACTATGCCGAGTCCGCTGGCCTGTCGCCGATCAAGGACGCCATCGCCATCGAGGGTCCGAAGGGCCCCTACGCCAACCTGATCGCCATCCGCGAAGCCGACAAGAACAAGCCCTGGGTGGCCAAGCTGGTGAAGGCTTACCACTCGCCCGAGATCAAGCAGTATGTGCAGAGTACGTTCAAGGACTCGGTGATTACCGCCTGGTAAGCTGAAAAAAACCGCCAGACCTGCGTGCTCCAGGGCATTCTGCAGCACAATGGCGCAAGGTTTTCACGTTGCCGGGCTATGCCCGGCAATTCTTTACCGATAAAATAGTACGACCGTTCGAAAAACAAGAGAGCCGCCAACCCGGTGGTTATAATGGCGGGCGAACCAAATTTCTGACTATCGACTATCAGTGGAGTGAGCGCATGAAAGTACTCGTCGCAGTCAAGCGCGTGGTGGATTACAACGTCAAGGTCCGGGTGAAGTCGGACGGCACGGGCGTGGATCTGGCCAACGTCAAGATGAGCATGAACCCGTTTGACGAAATCGCCGTGGAAGAAGCGGTGCGCCTGAGGGAAGCCGGCGTGGCGACCGAGGTGATCGCCGTGTCGTGCGGCGTGGCGCAATGCCAGGAAACCCTGCGCACCGCGATGGCGATCGGCGCCGACCGCGGCATCCTGGTCGAGTCGAGCGAAGACCTGCAGCCGCTGGCCGTGGCCAAGCTGCTCAAGGCGCTGGTCGACAAGGAGCAGCCGCAACTGGTGATCCTGGGCAAGCAGGCCATCGACGACGACTCCAACCAGACCGGCCAGATGCTSGCCGCGCTGGCTGGCCTGCCGCAAGCGACCTTCGCCTCCAAGGTGACCGTTGCCGACGGCCGTGCCTCGGTGACGCGTGAAGTGGACGGCGGCCTGGAAACGCTGTCGATCAAGCTGCCGGCGGTGGTGACCACCGACCTGCGCCTGAACGAGCCGCGCTACGTGACGCTGCCCAACATCATGAAGGCCAAGAAGAAGCCGCTCGAGACCGTCAAGCCCGAGGACCTCGGCGTCGACGTCGCGCCGCGCCTGAAGACCGTCAAGGTCGTCGAGCCGCCCAAGCGTACCGCGGGTGTGATGGTGCCGGACGTTGCGACGCTGGTGCAGAAGCTGAAGAACGAAGCCAAGGTCATCTGAGCGCCAGGAGATAAAACATGACTGCACTCGTCATTGCTGAACACGACAACCAAACCATCAAGTCCGCCACGCTGAACACGGTGACGGCTGCCGCCCAGTGCGGCGGCGACGTCCACGTGCTGGTGGCCGGCGCCAACGCGAAGGCTGCCGCCGACGCGGCCGCCAAGATCGCCGGCGTGTCCAAGGTGCTGCTGGCCGACGCCGCCTACTTCGGCGACGGCCTGGCCGAGAACGTGGCCGAGCAGGTGCTGGCCATCGCCAACGACTACAGCCACATCCTGGCCCCCGCGACCCCCTACGGCAAGAACATCCTGCCGCGCGTGGCCGCCAGGCTGGACGTGGCCCAGCTGTCGGACATCACCAAGGTCGACAGCCCGGATACCTTCGAGCGCCCGATCTACGCCGGCAACGCGATCTCGACCGTGCAATCGTCGGACAAGGTGAAGGTCATCACCGTGCGCGGCACCGGCTTCGACGCCGCTGCTGCCGACGGTGGCTCGGCCGCCGTGGAAAGCCTGCCGGCCGTGGCTGACGCGGGTATCTCGCAATTCGTCTCGCGCGAAGTCACCAAGAGCGACCGCCCCGAACTGACCGCAGCCAAGATCATCGTGTCCGGTGGCCGTGGCGTGGGCTCGGGCGAGAACTACACCAAGGTGCTGACGCCGCTGGCCGACAAGCTGAACGCCGCCATGGGCGCCTCGCGCGCCGCGGTGGACGCCGGCTTCGTGCCCAACGATTATCAGGTCGGCCAGACCGGCAAGATCGTCGCGCCGCAACTGTATATCGCCGTCGGTATCTCCGGCGCGATCCAGCATCTGGCCGGCATGAAGGACTCCAAGGTGATCGTGGCGATCAACAAGGATGCCGAAGCGCCGATCTTCTCGGTGGCCGACTACGGCCTGGTGGGCGACCTGAACGTCGTGGTGCCGGAACTGGTGGCGGCGCTGGGCTGATCGCAGGGTTCGGCCGCCGCCAGGCGCGCCGGACCGGGCCAGGGAGTACAAGCCGTTCCGGGCCCGCCCGAGAACGGCTTTTTTATACATATCGGAGACATCGATGACCTACCGTGCCCCGCTCAAGGACATGCTGTTCGTGATGAACGAACTGGCTGGCCTCGACGCAGTCAGCAAGCTGCCCGGCTTCGAGGACGCCACGCCGGAGACGGCGCAGGCGGTGCTCGACGAGGCGGCCAAGTTCAACGAACAAGTCTTGGCGCCGCTCAACCGCATCGGCGACACCGACCCCAGCAGCTGGAAGGACGGCGTGGTCACGACCACGCCCGGCTTCAAGGAGGCCTTCCGCCAGTTTGGCGAGGGCGGCTGGCAGGGCGTGCTGCATCCGCAGGAATTCGGCGGCCAGGGCCTGCCCAAGGTCATCGCCACCGCGTGCAACGAGATGCTCAATACGGCCAATCTCTCGTTTGCCCTGTGCCCGCTGCTGACCGACGGCGCCATCGAGGCCTTGCTGACCGCCGGCACGGACGCGCAGAAGGCCACCTTCCTGCCCAAGCTGATTTCGGGCGAGTGGACCGGCACCATGAACCTGACCGAGCCGCAGGCCGGTTCGGACCTGGCAGCCGTGCGCACGCGCGCCGAGCCGCAGGGCGACGGCACGTTCAAGGTCTTCGGCACCAAGATCTTCATCACCTACGGCGAGCATGACATGGCACAGAACATCGTCCATCTCGTGCTGGCGCGCACGCCGAGCGCGCCCGAGGGCGTGAAGGGCATCTCGCTGTTCATCGTGCCCAAGTTCCTGGTGAACGAAGACGGCTCGAACGGCGCGCGCAACGACGTGCATTGCGTGTCGATCGAGCACAAGCTCGGCATCAAGGCCAGCCCCACCGCGGTGCTGCAGTTCGGCGACCACGGCGGCGCCATCGGCACGCTGGTGGGCGAAGAGAACCGCGGCCTCGAGTACATGTTCATCATGATGAACTCGGCGCGCTTCTCGGTCGGCATGCAGGGTATCGCCGTGTCCGAGCGTGCCTACCAGCAGGCCGTGGCCTTTGCCCGCGAGCGCGTGCAGAGCCGCCCGGTCGACGGTTCGGCGCGCGAGGCGGTCACCATCATCCACCACCCCGACGTCAAGCGCATGCTGATGACGATGCGCTCGCTGATCGAAGGGGCACGCTCGGTGGCCTACGTTGCCGCGGCCGCTTGCGACACGGCGCACCAGCATCCGGACGAGGCCGTGCGCAAGCAGAGCCAGGCCTTCTACGAGTTCCTGGTGCCTATCGTCAAGGGCTGGAGCACGGAGCTGTCGATCGATGTCACCAGCCTTGGCGTGCAGGTCCACGGAGGCATGGGCTTCATCGAGGAAACCGGCGCTGCGCAGCACTACCGCGACGCGCGCATCCTGCCGATCTACGAAGGCACCACCGCCATCCAGGCCAACGACCTGGTCGGCCGCAAGACCCTGCGCGACGGCGGTGCCGTGGCGCGTGCCATCTGCGCGCAGATCGCGGAAACGGAAGCCGCACTGGGCAAGCAGGATGGCGCGGCGTTCGCAGCGGTGCAGGCGCAGCTGGCCAAGGGCCGCACGGCGCTGGAAGCCGTGGTGGCGTTCGTGGCGTCCAATGCCAAGGCGGATCCCAACGCCGTGTTTGCCGGCAGCGTGCCTTACCTCAAGCTGTGCGGCATCGTGTTCTCGGGCTGGCAGCTCGGCCGCGCCATGCTGGTGGCACAGGCAAAGCGCGGCGAGGATGCATCGTTCCATGACGCCAAGATCGCCACGGCGCATTTCTTCGCCGAGCACATCCTGTCGCAGGCATCGGGTTTGCGCGATGCCGTCGTGGCGGGCGCCGCGCCGGTCAATGCCTTGAGCGAAGCGCAGTTCTGACCTGTTCGTGCGCAAGCAAAAGGCGGCCCCGCGGGGCCGCCTTTTTTTACGCGCGAGCCCGGATCGCTCAGGCCACGGCGGGGCGGTGCACGGCGCGCGTGCCCGGCTGCTTCACATAGCGTGCCACCGACAGGTCGTCGGCGCGAATGGCGGGCGAGGTACCGGACACCAGGTCCGACAGCAGCTTGCCCGAGCCGCAGGCCATGGTCCAGCCCAGCGTGCCGTGCCCGGTATTGAGCCACAGGCCCTTGAGCGGAGTCGGGCCGACGATGGGGGTGCCATCCGGCGTCATCGGGCGCAGGCCGGTCCAGAACGTGGCGCGGCTGACATCGCCGGCGCCGGGGAACAGGTCGGTCACCACATGCTCCAGCGTGCGGCGCTTGGACGGGTCCAGCGAACGGTCATAGCCGACGATCTGGGCCATGCCGCCCACGCGGATACGGTCGTCGAAGCGCGTAATGGCAACCTTGTAGGTTTCGTCGAGCACCGTCGACACCGGGCTGCGGGTTGCATCGGTCATCGGCACGGTGATCGAGAAGCCCTTGAGCGGGTAGACCGGCAGGTTCGAGAGGCCCGGCAGGAAGTTCTTCACGAAGGGCGTCGACCAGCTGCCCAGCGCTACCACCACCAGGTCCGCCATCACGGGCTGGCCACCCACCATGGCGCCGGTGACCGCGTCGCCCTTGGTGAGCAGGCCGTCGATGGAGCGGTTGTAGTGGAACTGCACGCCCAGGCTCTCGGCCATGGCCGCGAGTTGCGTGGTGAAGAGCTGGCAGTCGCCGGTTTCGTCATTGGGGAGCCGCAGGCCGCCGCTCAGCTTTTGGCTGACGGCGGCAAGGGCCGGTTCGCTGGCGGCGAGGTCCTCGCGCGATAGCAACTGGTAGGGCACGCCGGCCTGTTCGAGCACGGCGATGTCCTTGGCCGCGCCCTCAAGCTGCTCGTCGGTGCGGAAGACCTGCAGCGTGCCTTGCTGGCGTCCTTCGTAGGCAATGCCGGTATCGGCGCGCAGGGCGCGGATGCAGTCGCGGCTGTATTCGGCCAGACGCACCATGCGTTCCTTGTTGATGGCGTAGCGCTCGGCCGAGCAGTTCATCAGCATCTGCCACATCCATTGCAACTGGAACAGGGTGCCGTCCGGACGGATGGAGAGCGGAGCATGCTGCTGGAACATCCACTTGATGGCCTTGAGCGGCACGCCCGGCGCGGCCCAAGGCGAGGCATAGCCCGGGGAGATCTGGCCGGCGTTGGCAAAACTGGTGCCCAGCGCGGGCGCGGCCTCGCGGTCGATCACGGTGACTTCATGGCCGGCGCGGGCCAGATACCAGGCGCTCGTCACGCCAATCACACCACTGCCAAGGACAAGGACGCGCATAGTCGGGGGCTCTCAACCAGAAAGTAAGTCAGATAAAGTATTTATCTCTATACTATTGAAATATGTGCAGTCATAGTTATCGTAATTTTCAGAGAAACAGGATTTACTCATGAGAACAAGTCGTCAGCCCCTGCGCAGCCTGGACCGGCTCGACCGCAAGATCCTGGCGCTGCTCCAGGCCGATGGCCGCATGTCGATGAAGGAGCTTGCGGAAGCCGTGGGGCTGACCATCACGCCCTGCATCGAGCGGGTCAAGCGCATGGAGCGCGACGGGGTCATCATGGGCTACTACGCGCGGCTCAATCCCGCGCTGCTGGGCAGCGGCCTGCTGGTCTTCGTGGAGATCTCGCTCGGCAACAAGTCGGGCAATATGTTCGAGCAGTTCCGCCGCGAGGTATCACGCATTCCCGAGGTGCTCGAATGCCACCTGGTGTCGGGCGACTTCGATTACCTGATCAAGGCGCGCATCCGCGAGATCGGCGAGTACCGCCGCCTGCTCGGCGATATCCTGCTGCAGTTGCCGGGCGCCGCGCAGTCCAAGAGCTATGTGGTGATGGAAGAGATCAAGGAAACGCTGGCGATCGCGGTCGACGAAAAGGCGCCGCTTGCCTGAAGCCGCGGCGCGGTTCAGAACAGTTTCATTTGCGCTGCGGCGCCGTCCCGGGAAAACAGTTCGGTGGTCAGCGCATGGCGCTCGGTATTCAGGCCGAAGCGCCGGCATGCCAGCTTGAAACGCTTGCTCAGGAGTTCGGCAAAGATACCGGTGCCCGTCATGCGCACGCCGAACCGCGAGTCGTAGGCCTGGCCGCCGCGCATTTGCGCCACCAGGCTTTCGACGTGCTTCGCGCGCAGCGGATGATAGGTGGCCAGCCATTCGGAGAACAATGCCGCCACCTCGCGCGGCAGGCGCAGCAGGGTGTACGCCGCGCTGCGCGCCCCGGCCTTGGCGCAGGCTTCGAGGATGGCCTCCATCCCGGAGTCGGTCAGGCCGGGAATCACGGGCGCCACAATCACGCCGACCGGAATGCCGGCTTCGCGCAGAGCCGCGATCGCGGCCAGGCGGCGCGCCGGTGCGCTGGCACGGGGTTCGAGCGTGCGTGCGATCTCATTGTCGAGCGAGGTGACCGACACATGGACGCGCACCAGGTTCCTGGCCGCCATGCGCTGCAGGATATCGATGTCGCGGGTGACCACGCCCGACTTGGTGATGATGGCCACGGGATGATTGAAGCGCTCCAGCACCTCCAGGATCCCCCGTGTGATTCGCAGGCCCCGCTCGATGGGCTGGTATGGGTCCGTATTGACTCCCAGCGCGATTACCGACGGCGTGTAGCGGCGGCTGCCGAGTTCGGCCTCGAGCAGGGCCGCGGCGTTTTCCTTCGCGTACAGGCGGGTCTCGAAGTCGAGGCCAGGCGAAAGTCCCAGATAGGCATGGCTGGGCCGCGCGTAGCAGTAGATGCATCCATGCTCGCAGCCACGATAGGGGTTGATGGACGCGTGGAAGGGCAGGTCCGGCGACTGGTTGTGCGAGACGATGCGTCTGGCCTTCTCCGTGAAGACAATGGTCTGGATCGGTGGTGTCGTTGGCTCATCGGCGGCTTGCCATTCATCGTCGACGCGCTCGCGGGTCCATGCATCGAACCGGCTGACATCATTCGAGCGCGCAGCCCTGCCTTTTAGCGGGCTGATGGGGTGGGGTCGGTTCGGCACGGGGGCTGTCCTGCATCCAAGGTAATCTGGGTTGATACTGTATATTTATACAGTAGTCGCGCCAAAATACCAAGGCCCGGTCGCACCTGCGCATAGCGGTCCGACAGCCGGACGGAATCGAGGCGTGAACGCAGGCGTGCCGGCAGGAGGCAATGTCTGGGATGGCAGGGCTGAGGCATCGCGGCAGGCGGCGGGGCAGCCTGGCCAGTTCGCGCCGGGGGGCGCTATTGCGCGGGCTCGCTGTCCCAGTAGGGCGGAGAGCCGAAACATGCGGCGAAGAAATCGATGAACGCGCGGGTCTTGGCCGGCACCTGCCGGCGGCTGGGGTAGACCGCCCAGATCGAAACTGCCGGCAGCACGGGATAATCGGTCAGCACGCTGACCAGCGCGCCGCTGCGCAGGTGGGGGCCGACATCCCAGGTCGACTTGAGCGCCAGCCCCATGCCGGCCAGGATGGCATCGCGGATGACCTCGCCGTTGTCCGTGCGCAGGTTTCCGCTCACTGCCACCACGGTCTTGCCGAGCGCCGTGTCGAACTGCCATGAGGCCTGGTCGCTGAGCACCAGGCAATTGTGCTGGCGCAGGTCTTCCGGATGTCGCGGCGTGCCATGCGTGGCAAGGTAGGCAGGCGAGGCGCAGATGGCGCGGTGGCTCGGCGCCAGCGGCCGCGCCACCAGCGACGAATCGGGCAGGGCCCCCATGCGCAGCGCCACGTCGACGCCGGCCTCGACCAGGTCGATCACCTGGTCGGTCAGGCGCAGATCCAGCGACAGTCCCGGATAAGCCGAGAGGAAGGCAGGAATGGCCGGGGAGACATGCTGTCGGCCGAACGAAGCGGGCACCGCGACGCGCAATTGCCCGTGCGGGGCTTCGGCGCCTCGGCCCACCGCTTGCGCCGCGAGGTCGGCGGTGTCGAGCAGTTGCCCGGCATGCTCGAGGAAACGCTGGCCGTCGCCGGTCAGCGAGATGCGCCGCGTGGTCCGGTGCAGAAGCCGCGTCCCCAGTTGCTGCTCGAGTTGCGCGAGCCTGCTGCTGGCCGACGAGGTGGATAGCCCGAGATCGCGCGCCGCGGCCGACAGGTTGCCCAGCGTGGCGGCGCGCACGAAGACGGCGATGTCGAGCAGGTCGAAGTGCATTGGCGCCGGAATGGCTGCGCCGTGCGCTTATTGCGAGAGGGCGCGGGCCGCCTCGACCTGGGATTCGAAGAAGGTCTGGAAGCTGATGGCGAGGCCGGCCATCAGCAGCCCGGTGCCGATCAGCAGTGACAGGATGACCAGGATCACGACTGGCCAGCCGGAGCGCGTCGGCTTGCCGTGCGGGTTGAAGCGGGCGTCCCATTTGTCGTCCGGACGCAGCCCGTACACGATGGCCGTGAGGAAGGCTGCGATCACCGACGTGCCGCCGGCCACCGCGAAGGTCCAGTTCAGCGCCGGCGAGCCGGCCCCGGTCTGCATCGACGCCACGCCGATCGCGCCGGCCAGCGTCGCCAGCAGATGGGCCCAGCCGAACTTGTCGCGCAACCCGCCCAGGTAGAAGCGGTGAAGCCCCAGGCTGCCGAACAGGAAGGCCAGTGCCACCGTGATCAGCTTCGATTTTCCGGGGGATGTCGTGACGGTCGCGGCGGCAGATGATGGGGCTTGGGTGGCGGCAGGCATGGGCAGCTACGAAGTGGAGGGCCGGCAAGGCGTGCCGGCACAGGGTCGGGGTGAGGGCCAGGCAGGCTGGCGCCGGCGCTCATTGTACGCCGCTACGCGGCGCGGACAATGCGGCACAGGCGCGCTGCCGCCGTCGCTTGCGAACTGTTTGGATACTGCCCGGGAACCGTGCGAGAGGCGCGACCAAAGCCAAGCCGGGACAGCGCCGCGAGGGGGATGCGAGGGGGATGCGAGAAGTGGATATCGTGCTGGCAGCCTAGCGGCTGCCGTCCCGGCCACGGGCCTGCCAACCCGGGCCCATGCCGGAGCCGCGCTGATCGCCACGCCCGCCATCGGCCTGCGCATTGCGATCGGGGTGGCGGCCGCGTTCGTCTTCGCGTTCCTGGGGGGGCGGCGGGCGGCCGTTCAGGCGGTCGTCCGCGCGGGCGCGCGCTTCCATGCGTTCGATCTGGGCGCGTACATGGTCCTGCCGTTCGGCACGCACGCTTGCCATTTCCCAGCCACCCTGGCTCGGTTGCCCGCGCGCATTGGTCATGTTCCGGCCTTCGGGCCGGTTATGTTGCCAGAACGCGACCTGAGCGTGGCCGGCAGGGCTGAGGCCGATCAGGAAGACGGCCAACAGGATGCCAGCCACCGGGTCGCGCAGGAGATTGCGGGGGAGCATGCGGAATCCCAGTTTCCTGTCGCGCGGTGATGTTATTGGTAGATGGAATCATGGTACGCACGCGCATCCGGCACGCCTATGCAAAAGCCGTTACCGGTGTAACGGATTGTTTCGTCCCCACTGCCGGGGAATTTGCCGCCTGTCGACAGCTGCCGGCGAGGCGCGGGCCGCCTCCGTTTTCATGGCGCGTAGCGGATGCGGTAGATCGCGCCCGCCATGTCGTCGCTGACGAGCAGCGAGCCGTCCGGTGCCACCTGGACATCGACCGGACGGCCCCATGGCTTGTCATTCTGCAGCCAGCCCTGCGCGAAGATTTCCTGGCGCACCACCTGGCCAGCGTCATCCAGCACGATCCTGGCGATGCGGTAGCCGATCCGCTCGCTGCGGTTCCAGCTGCCATGTTCGGCGATAAAGATATTGTTGTGATATTCGGCAGGAAATTGCGCGCCCGTATAGAAACGCATGCCGAGCGCGGCCACATGAGCGCCCAGCCTGGCCACCGGCGGTTCGAATTCCGCGCAGGCGCGCTGCTTGCCGAATTCCGGGTCGGCAATGGTGCCGGCATGGCAGAACGGGTAGCCGAAATGCTGGCCGGCGCGGGTGAGGCGGTTGAGTTCGTCGTCGGGCTGGTCGTCGCCCAGGAAGTCGCGGCCGTTGTCGGTAAACCATAGCTGGCGCGTGGCGGGGTGCCAGTCGAAGCCGACCGAGTTGCGCACGCCCCGCGCCACCACCTGCAGGTCGCTGCCGTCGGGCTTCATCTTCATGATGTTGGCGTAGCGGTTCTCGTCGGGCGCGCAGATATTGCAGGGCGCGCCGACCGGCACGTAGAGATAGCCGTCGGGCCCGAAGGCGATGAATTTCCAGCCGTGGTGGGTTTCGCCGGGAAAGCGGTCGCTCACCACCACCGGCCTGGGCGGGTTGTCCAGCCGGGCTTCCACGTCATCGAGCCGCACGATGCGCGAGGTCGAGGAGGCATACAGCGCGCCGTTCCGGAAGGCGACGCCAACTGGCATGGTCAGGCCCGTGGCCACCGTTCGCACTTGGGGGCTGCCGGCCAGCGGGTTGCTGATGGCGTAGACTTTGCCTTCCCCGCGCGTGCCCACGAACAGCGTGCCGGCCGGCGACATGGTCATGCCGCGCGCCTCCGGCACCGACTGGCTGAGCACTTCGATGCGAAATCCGGGCGGCAGCTTGATCTGGTCGAGCGGCAAGGCCTGCGCTGCGGTGCTGCTGGCGTTAGCGCCAAGGCACGCGCCAGCGGCGAGCACGCCCGCCAGCAGGGCGCGGCAGGCGGGAATGTGGAGGTAGGAACGCATGCGACGCTCTCCTGTCGGGGTTTTCGCCACGATGCCTGTGGCGGTGTGTCGCGTCAATCGCTCTAAGTGTTTGTTTGGCCTCGGGATTTGGTCTATACTCTTGCGTTTCGTGTTCGAACATCAAGTTTTCTGAGGAATCAACCCATGGTCGTAATCCGTCTGGCTCGCGGTGGCAGCAAGAAGCGCCCGTTCTTCAACATCGTCGCTGCTGACTCGCGCAACCGCCGTGATGGCCGTTTCATCGAGCGCATCGGCTTCTACAACCCGCTGGCTTCGGCAAGCGAAGAAGGCCTGCGCCTGGTGCAGGACCGCCTGACCTACTGGACTGGCGTTGGCGCGCAGATGTCGCCGACGGTTGCCCGTCTGGTCAAGCAAAACGCCGCCAAGGCCGCAGCCTGATTGTTGTGACGCGCGTTTCGCGACGCGTGGCAAACGACAAGTGACCGAACGCAAGCAAGGCGCCCCGGCGCGGCGGCCGCTCAATGTGCCGCTCGAACCCTCGGCGCGGCCGCAGGCGGCCCAGCAAAAGCCGAATCTCAAGCCGCAGGGCGCGACCGGGTTGCCGGCCGCGCTGGCCTATACCGACGCGTTGCCGGACGACCTGGTCGAAGTCGGCTATATCGGCGCAGCATACGGGATTCGGGGCTGGGTCAAGATCCAGCCGCATGCCGACGATGCGAGCGCGCTGCTGCACGCGCGCCGCTGGTGGCTGCTCAGGCCGCCGCCGTCCGGCGTGCTGGGTGCGGCTGCCGCCGTGCAGTCCGATGCCTTGTGCGTGAAGATCGCGCAATCCCGCGAGCATAGCGGTACCGTGGTGGCGCAGGCGGTCGGCGTGTCCGATCGCAGTCACTCGGAAGCGCTCAAGGGGCGTCGCGTATGGATCCGCCGCGAGGATTTTCCCGCGCCGGACGAGAACGAGTTTTACTGGGTCGATCTGATCGGCTGCGCCGTGTTCAACGAACAGGGCGAGCTGCTGGGCGAAGTGTCCGGGCTGATCGACAACGGGGCTCACCAGATCCTGCAGGTGGCGCATGCCTTGCCCGACGGCAAGACGGGCGAGCGCCTGGTCCCGTTTGTCGATGCATTCCTGCGCTCGGTCGATATCAAGGCCCGGCGCGTGGTGGTCGACTGGGGGCTGGACTACTGAGCGCCTGGCAACAGGCGCCGAGCCCGACCTGGTGGGCAGGCAAAGGGAGAGGCGGATGCAGTTCGATGTGATCACGCTGTTTCCCGAGATGTTTCGCGCGCTGACCGACTGGGGCATTACCAGCCGGGCGGCGAAGCAGCAGCGTTATGCGCTGCGCACCTGGAATCCGCGCGATTTCACCACCGACAATTACCGTACCATCGACGATCGCCCGTATGGCGGCGGCCCTGGCATGGTCATGCTGGCCAGGCCGCTCGAGGACGCTATCGATGCGGCATGCGCGGCCCAGCAGGCCGCGCGGCCGGAGGCGCAGGCGGTACGGCCGCATGTGGTGCTGATGTCGCCGCAGGGCGCGCCGCTGACGCATGCGAAGGTGATGTCGCTGGCGCAGCGCCCGGGTCTCGTGCTGCTGTGCGGGCGTTACGAGGCCATCGACCAGCGCCTGATCGAGCGGCGCGTGGACGAGGAAATCAGCCTCGGCGATTTCGTGCTGTCGGGCGGCGAACTGCCGGCGATGGCCGTGATCGACGCGGTGGTCAGGCATTTGCCCGGTGTGCTGGGCGATGCGCAGTCGGCGGTCCAGGACAGCTTTGTCAATGGGCTGCTGGATTGCCCGCATTACACGCGGCCTGAAGAGTACGAAGGCGTGCGGGTGCCCGAGATACTGCTCGGGGGTCATCACGCCGAGATCGAGAAGTGGCGGCGCCAGCAGGCGCTGGCGAATACTGCGAAGAAGCGCCCCGACCTGATCGAGGCGGCGCGCAGCGAAGGTTTGCTCAGCCGTGCCGACGAGAAATTCCTGTCGGCGTGGCTGGCGAATGAAGGGCGGGAGTTCGCTCCCGTCAAGTGAAACCCCATCCTCTGCCGGGGCCCGGGCAATGCCCGGGGCATTCAACGCTGGCATGATGGACAAGGAGAAGAAACGATGAACCTCATCGAGCTGATCGAGAAAGACGAAATCGCGCGTCTGACCGCGAACAAGACCATCCCCGCATTTGCGCCCGGCGACACCGTGATCGTCAGCGTGAACGTGGTGGAAGGTAACCGCAAGCGCGTGCAGGCCTACGAAGGCGTCGTGATTGCCAAGCGCAACCGCGGCCTGAACTCGTCCTTCATCGTGCGCAAGATTTCCTCGGGCGAAGGCGTGGAACGTACGTTCCAGCTGTACTCCCCGCTGATCGCCGGTATCGAAGTGAAGCGCCGCGGTGACGTCCGTCGCGCCAAGCTGTACTACCTGCGCCAGCGTTCGGGCAAGTCGGCGCGTATCAAGGAAAAGCTGGCATACAAGGCAGCCCCCGCCAAGGCAGCGGCCGCCCAGTAAGCTGGTTGCCGTGGCCGGTTCCGCCGGCCATGGCTGCGCAAAAAGGGCACCTTCGGGTGCCCTTTTTGCATTGCCGCGCAGACTGTCGTGTTGCGATGCGCAAAGACGGCTTTGGCCCGCATCTGTCATACTGCGATCCGATATGCGTCCCGCCTTCGATCCCGAATCCCTCCCCGTCGTTTCCACCGATACCCGCCACCCGGCGCTGCCAGATGTGCGCCTGCGGCCTGATTTCATCCGCCACAGGCTCAAGTCGCCGCCGGCCTGGGCTCCCGAGCTGACTGACGAATCGCGCGCCTACGACCGCAGCAAGGCGCTGCGCGACGCGGCCGTGCTGGTGCCGCTGGTGGAGCGCGAAGACGGGCTGACGGTGCTGCTGACGCAGCGCAACGCCAACCTGAGCGCGCATGCCGGGCAGATCAGCTTTCCCGGCGGGCGCCACGAGGCGTCGGATATCGACCGCGTGGCCACCGCGCTGCGCGAGACGGAAGAAGAGGTGGGGCTGGGGCGCGGCTATGTCGAGGTGCTGGGCGCCTTGCCGGACTACATCACGGGCACCGGCTTCCACGTCAGCCCGGTGGTGGGCCTGGTCCGCGGCGGCTTCACGCTGCGCCCGGATGCGCGCGAGGTGGCGGATGTGTTCGAAGTGCCGCTAGGCTTCCTGATGGATCCTTCGCATCACCAGCAGCGCCTGTTCCGCTGGGTGGACGGCGAGCGGCTTTTCTACGCCATGCCGTTTCCGCGCGAAAACGGCGGTCACCACTTCATCTGGGGCGCGACCGCCGGGATGCTGCGCAACCTCTATCACCTGCTGGCGGCCTGAAGCTGGCTACAGGCCGTGCTGAAGCCGTTTGCGTTCAGGCGGCTGCCTGCCTTTCGGCGATGCAATGCGGGCAGCTCTTGCCCACCACGTAGTGCGGGCCCTGCTGCTCCTCGGCGGTGACCACGGCGCGGCAGGCAAAGCACTGCCTGGGACCGGCCGGTTCCAGGTTCGGATTCAGCGCGGTACGGTAGTCGAAGACGAAGCAGTCGCCTTCGTAGTGGCTGCCGCCCACCTCCTCGAAATACTTCAGGATGCCGCCCTCGAGCTGGTAGACGTGTTCGATGCCGGCTTCCTGCATATGGATGGCGGCCTTCTCGCAGCGGATGCCCCCGGTGCAGAACGACACCACGGTCTTGCCCTCGAGCTCCGCCTTGTGCGCGGCGATGGCGGGCGGGAAGTCGCTGAACTTCGCGATGTCGTAATCCACCGCCTGCGCGAAGGTGCCGACCGCCACTTCGAAATCATTGCGGGTATCGAGCATCACTACCGGGCGGCCAGCATCGTCGTGGCCCTGGTCGAGCCAGCGCTTGAGGTCCACCGGCCGTACCGCCGGCGCGCGCCCGGCCTCGGGGCGGATCAGCGGCATCTTCATGGTGATGATTTCCTTCTTCTCGCGCACCAGCATGCGCTTGAAGGGCTGGGTCTCCGACAGGCTTTCCTTGGGCGCGATGTCGGCGAAGCGCGGGTCGGCGTGCAGCCAGTCCATGAAACCGCCGATGGCGTCGCGGCTGCCCGCCAGGAACATGTTGATGCCCTCCGGCGCGAGCAGGATGGTGCCCTTGAGGTCCAGGGCCTCGCAGCGCGCGCGCATGTCCGGGCGCAAGACCGGGATATCGTCCAGCGTGACGAATTTGTAAGCGGAGATGTTTACGATCTGCATAAATGGCGCGCGCCCGGCCCGCGCCTTGTGACCGCGCGGTAACTGCCTGATTGGAAAGGCGAAATTATAGCGCCTCAAAGGCCGCGCGCCGGCTTTTTCCCAGCGCGGGGGTCAAGCTTGCGCGCGCGGCGCCCGCGCAAAGAACGCAGGCGCAGGCATGCCGAGCCGGTACAATCACGCCCATGTCTGCACCTCGCTTCGTTCATCTCCGCCTCCACTCCGAATACTCCGTCGTCGACGGGATCGTGCGCCTCGACGACGCCGTCAAGGCCGCGGCGGCCGACGGCATGGGCGCGCTCGCCCTGACCGACCTGGCCAACGCCTTCGGCCTGATCCGCTTCTACAAGGAAGCGCGCGGCGGCGGCGTCAAGCCGGTGGTCGGCGCCGACGTCTGGCTCACCAACGCTGAAGACCGCGACAAGCCCGCGCGGCTGCTCCTGCTGGTGCAGGACCGGCGCGGCTACCTCAACCTGTGCATGCTGCTGTCGCGCGCCTGGCTGTCCAACCAGCACCGCGGCCGCGCCGAGATCGAGCCAGGCTGGTTCGATGAAGCCGGCGAAGAGGGCCTGCCGCTGGCCACCGGCCTGATCGCACTGTCCGGTGCCATGGGCGGCGACGTCGGCATGGCGCTGGCCAACGGCAACGACGCCGCGGCCGAGCGCGCCGCCGCGCACTGGGCCAAGGTGTTCCCGCAGCGCTTCTATATCGAGCTGCAGCGGGCCGGCCAGCCCGGCACCGACTCCTATGTGCAGCAGGCGGTGCAGCTTGCCGCCAGGATGCGCCTGCCCGTGGTGGCCACGCATCCGGTGCAGTTCATGACGCCCGACGATTTCACCGCGCACGAAGCCCGCACCTGCATCGCCGAAGGCGAGCTGCTGGCCAACCCGCGGCGCACGCGGCGCTTCACCACCGACCAGTACTTCAAGACGCAGGACGAGATGTGCGCGCTGTTCGCCGACATCCCCTCCGCGCTGGAAAATGCGGTGCAGATCGCGCGCCGCTGCAACCTCACGCTCGAACTCGGCAAGCCGCGCCTGCCGCTGTTCCCCACGCCGGACGGCATGTCGCTCGACGACTACCTGGTCCAGCTGGCCAAGGAAGGCCTGGAAAAGCGCATGGAGGTGCTGTTTCCCGACGAAGCCGAGCGCGAGGCCAGGCGGCCCGAATACTACGCGCGGCTGGAGTTCGAGACCGGCACCATCATCAAGATGGGCTTTCCCGGCTACTTCCTGATCGTGGCGGACTTTATCAACTGGGCCAAGAACAACGGCGTGCCGGTGGGCCCGGGGCGGGGCTCCGGCGCCGGCTCGCTGGTGGCCTATGCGCTCGGCATCACCGACCTGGACCCGCTCAAGTACGCGCTGCTGTTCGAGCGTTTCCTGAACCCGGAACGGGTCTCGATGCCCGACTTCGACATCGACTTCTGCCAGCACGGGCGCGATCGCGTGATCACCTACGTGAAGGAGAAGTACGGCAAGGACGCGGTCTCGCAGATCGCCACCTTCGGCACCATGGCGGCCAAGGCCGCCGTGCGCGACGTGGGCCGCGTGCTGGACCTCGGCTACGGCTTCGTCGACGGCATCGCCAAGCTGATCCCGTTCAAGCCCGGCAAGCTGGTCACCATCGAGGAAGCCAAGAAAGAAGAGCCGCTGCTGACCGAGCGCGAGAACAACGAAGAAGAAGTGCGCCAGCTGCTGGAGCTGGCCCAGCGCGTCGAAGGCATGACGCGCAACGTCGGCATGCACGCCGGCGGCGTGCTGATCGCCCCCGGCAAGCTCACCGACTTCTGCCCGCTGTACACGCAGGGCGGCCAGAACGACGGCATGAGCGGCGTGGTCAGCCAGTACGACAAGGACGACGTCGAGGCCGCCGGCCTGGTCAAGTTCGACTTCTTGGGCCTGACCACGCTGACCATCCTGGACTGGGCCGAGCGCTATATCCGCCGGCTCGATCCGTCCAAGGCGGACTGGAACTGCAGCCACATCCCGCTCAGCGATGGTCCGGCCTTCGATATCCTCAAGACGGCCAACACGGTGGCGGTGTTCCAGCTGGAAAGCCGCGGCATGCAGGGCATGCTCAAGGACGCCAAGCCCGACCGCTTCGAAGACATCATCGCGCTGGTGGCGCTGTACCGCCCGGGCCCGATGGACCTGATCCCCAGCTTCTGCGCGCGCAAGCACGGGCGCGAGAAGGTGGAATATCCGGACCCGCGCGTCGAGCCGGTGCTCAAGGAGACCTACGGCATCATGGTCTACCAGGAGCAGGTGATGCAGATGGCGCAGATCATCGGCGGCTATTCGCTCGGCGGCGCCGACTTGCTGCGCCGCGCCATGGGCAAGAAGAAGGCCGAGGAAATGGCCCAGCACCGCGAGCTGTTCCGCGCGGGCGCGGCCAAGAACGGCCTTACCGCCGAAAAGGCCGACGATACCTTCGACCTGATGGAAAAGTTCGCGGGCTACGGCTTCAACAAGTCGCACGCGGCCGCCTATGCGCTGCTGGCCTACTACACGGCCTGGCTTAAGGCGCACCATCCGGCCGAATTCATGGCGGCCAATATGTCGCTCGCCATGGACGACACCGACAAGGTCAAGATCCTCTACGAGGACTGCAAGCTCAACAAGCTGAAGGTGCTGCCGCCTGATGTCAACGCCAGCGAGTACCGCTTCGCCCCGACGGACGCCAAGACCATCCGCTACGGCCTCGGCGGCATCAAGGGCTCGGGCCAGGGCGCCATCGAGGACATCCTGCGCGCGCGCGAGGAAAGGCCTTTCGCCGACCTGTTCGATTTCTGCGAGCGCGTCGACCGCCGCCAGGTCAACCGCCGCACCATCGAGGCGCTGATCCGCGCCGGCGCCTTCGACAGCCTCAACGACAACCGCGGCCAGTTGCTGGCTTCGGTGTCGCGGGCGATGGAAGCCGCCGAGCAGAAGGCCGAGTCCGCCAACCAGGTGTCGCTGTTCGACCTCATGGCCGACGCCGGCGAGTCGCACCGCCCCGAACTGGTCGACGAGCCGCGCTGGCCGGCCAAGCGCACGCTGCAGGAAGAAAAGCAGGCGCTCGGCTACTACTTCTCCGGCCACCTGTTCGATGCCTACCGCGACGAGGTCGGCCGCTTCCTCAAGGGCACGCTCGCGGGCCTGGAGAAGGAGGTGCAGGGCAACGGCGGCGGCTACGGGCGCGATGTGCGCGGCAAGGTGATCGCCGGTGTCATCACGGGCATGCGCACCCAGATGACGCAGCGCGGCAAGATGCTGATCGTGTTGCTCGACGACGGTACCGGCCAGGTGGAAATGACCGTGTTCAACGAACTGTTCGATGCCAATCGTCACATGTTCCGCGATGATGAACTGGTGATCGTGCAGGGCAACGCGCGCCACGACACCTTTACCGGCGGTGTGCGTTTCACCGCCGAATCGGTGATGGACCTGGTGGCCGCGCGCGCCAAATATGCCGAGGCTGTGGGGCTGGCCATCAACGGCAATGCCTCCACCGAGCTGCTGCGCGAGCTGCTGACACCCTATCTCGCTACGGTGGCGAACACGCCGGGCCTGCCCGTGCGCGTGAGTTATGCCACCAGCGGCGCGCGTTGCGAGGCGGAGCTGGGGCGGCAGTGGCTGGTCACGCCGTCCGACGATGCGCTTGCCAGTTTCCGCACGGCGCTTTCCGGCGAGAACGTGCGCATGCTGTACGGTTGACCGGCCGCTTCCTGCCCGGTCAGCCAGCCCGTCATTACATGGATCAACCACGCCCCCGCATGGCCAAGCAACGCATCCTTTTTCACCTGACCCACTTCCTGCGCGGCGGCATCGAGACCTCGCTGGTTTCGCTGCTGGCTTCGCTGGACCGGGAGCGCTTCGAGCTGGGATTGACGCTGACCTATCCGACCGAGGCGCTGGAAACGCACTTTCGCGCCATGCTGCCGCCGGACGTCAAGATCCATATCCTGGCGCCGGAGCGCTGGCTGTCGCATTTCCGGCAGATGAAGAAGGCGGGCAAGCTCGGCCCGCTCGGCAAGATCTACGAGGAAGTGCTGCTGCCGCCGCTGCGCAAGCCGCTGGTCAACCGCCGTTTCCGCAGCATCGCGCGCGACTATGACCTGGTGATCGACTACGATATGTCGCTGTCGCGGCTGACCGGCCGCCTGCCTGTGCCCATGATCGGCTACCAGCATTTCAGCGTGGCGCACCTGGAGCGCGAGAACCGCCGCAAGCTGCGCAAGCTGCGGCGCCAGTGCCGCGAGCACTATGACCGCATCGTGGTGCTCAACGACAGCATGCTGGCCGACGCGCGCGCGCTGATCCCCGAGGCCGCGGGCAAGTTCGTCCGGCTCTACAACGCCACCGACCTGGACCGGATCCGTGCGCTCGGCAGCGCGGCGTTCAGTCCGCCCGCGCGTCCCTACATCGTCTCCGTGGGGCGCCTGGAAGAAAGCCAGAAGGATTTCACCACGCTGTTGCGGGCCTACGCCGCGCTGGTCCGTGGCACCGGCCTGTGCGAGCGCCTGGTGCTGGTGGGCGAAGGGGCATCGCGCGCACGGCTGGAAACGCTCGCGCGCGAACTGGGCATCAGCGAACGGGTCACTTTTGCCGGTTTCCAGGCCAATCCCTATGTGTGGATCCGCCATGCGCGGCTGATGGCCTTCAGCTCGAAGATGGAAGGCTTGCCCAATGTACTGCTGGAAGCCATGGCGCTGGGCCAGCTGGTGGCGAGCACCGATTGCCCGGTGGGGCCGCGCGAGATCCTGGCAGATGGCAAGGCCGGCCTGCTGACGCCGGTCGGCGACGTGCACGCGCTGGCCGAGGCGATCCGCCGCGGGCTGGAGGATGCGCCCTTGCGGGCCAGGCTGCTGGCGTTCGCCGCAAGCCATATCGAGCAGATGGGGTTCGGCCCCACCTCGGCGGCCTTCAGCGCGTGCGTGGACGATCTGCTGGGCGCGCCGCACCCGGTGGTGGCCGGGCCTAGTGCTGCGGCTCCTGCTGCTGCGTCTTCTGCCGCAGGTACCACAGCTTGATGTACTTGTAGTAGCTGGCCTGACCGTTCATCAGCGCCACGCCCAGGCCCTGCGCGCCGTCGAGAAATCCGCGGCGCATCAGGTAGGTCCGCAAGAAGGCCCAGACGCCGTGCAGCACTGCGCTGGCCGGCGAGGCGGACTTGCCGCGGGCGAAGCCCTGCTGCGCGCCAAGCGTGGAGTACTGGTCGACCTTGCGCAGCACCTGCGAGAAATCGTCGTAGGTATAGTGCAGCAGCGGCGAGGCCAGTTTTCCTACCGGGCCATCGGCGACCACGCGCTCATGCACCAGGTCGTCGGTAAAGCGGGCACGGCCGCGCCGGAACAACCGTGTGACGTAGTCGGGGTACCAGCCGCCGTGACGGATGAAGCGGCCGCAAAAGCGCGACAGGCGCGGCATTTCGTAGGCATTGGCCTGGCCGGACGCCACCGCCGCCAGGATTTCGTCGCGCAGCTCGGGGGTGACCCGTTCGTCGGCATCGAGGGAGAGGACCCACTCGGTGTCGGCCTTGGAGACAGCCAGGTTTTTTTGCGCGCCGAAGCCCGGCCAGTGCGCGCTTTCGAAGACCTCGGCGCCCAGGCTGCGGGCCAGCTCCACGGTGCCGTCCTGGCTACCCGAATCCACTATAATCGCGCGGTCGCACCAGGACACGCTTTCCAGGCAGGCCCGGATATTGTGTGCCTCGTTTTTTGTAATCAGTACGACTGAGATTTTCATAGGGCTTGTCTATGGTGTTTCGTGCGGGAAAAGTGACCTCCATCGCCAATGCGCTGGTCCTGGCATTCCCGATCCTGCTGCTTTGCGTGCCCAAGGGTGCCGGCATCTTCCTCGCGGGCATCGTGGTGCTCGGGCTGCTGGGCTACCGTGGCATGGGGAGCACATGGGCGCAGTATCGCGCCACGCTCTATCCGCTCGGGCTCGCTATTCTAGCCGCCGTGCTTGTGTTCCTGGCATCGAAGCTCTACTTCGGCGTGCCGTGGAACGTGATCGACAACCCATCCAGGATCCTGCTGCTGCTGCTGACCTGCCTGGTCGTGCTGAGAACCGCGCCCGACCCGCAGCGCATCTGGGGCGGGATCACCGTGGCGCTGGCGGCAAGCCTTGTGCTTGTACTGTTCCAGCGCTGGGTGCTCAACGATCCGCGGCCGTCGGCCTGGACCCAGGCCATTGCCTTCGGCAACATGGTTGCCGCGCTGGGACTGATCGGCTTCGTGCGTCCGGGTGACAACCGCAGGGCGCACCTGATCGCCTGGCTCAACCTGGCACTGGCGGCTGCCGTACTGATCGTCAACGGCACGCGCGGCGCCTGGCTGGCGCTGGCCGTCACGATGGTGCCATTGCTGTTCGTGCGCTACCCGAGCATGAAGCCGGCGAGATTCTTCGGCGCGGTGGCGCTGATCGTCGCGCTGGCCGCGGGGCTATATCTCGTTCCCAATAGCCCGGTCGCGCAGCGGGTGGATCTCGTGCGTGGGCAATTGGAGCAGTTCCAGAACGGGAATACCGAGACTTCGGTTGGCGCCCGGCTCAAGACATGGGAACTCGCGGTGGATTCGATCCGGCTGCATCCGTGGCTCGGCGTGGGCATCGGGCAGTTTGCGCGGATCCCCAAGGGCTCGGCCTTCTGCAAGGCCCACAATGCGTCCGACGTCTGCATTCTCGAGCACGCCCACAACGACGTGCTCGAGGCGGCTGCCACCACCGGCATGCCTGGCCTGCTGGCCCTCCTGGGGCTGTTCCTGGTGCCCGGTTTCCTGTTCTGGCGGTTGCTGCGCATCTGCTGCCGCAATGCCAACACCCTTGGCGTGAGCCTGAGCGCTTCCGGCATCGGCGTGGTCCTGGCCAGCCTGATCAGTGGCCTGACGCAGGTGACCATGGCGCACCAGGCAAATATCGTCTTCTATGCGGGCGTCATCGGACTCCTGCTGGGCCTGGCCGCGGTACAAACAAAATATCCCCGCACCGACGGGGCGGAGAAGCTGTGAACGTTCGAGAAAATAATGCCCCGCAAGGCCGCGAGGCCGATACCCTGAAGCGCGTCTGGGCCTATCTGCGCCCGGAGATGCGCATCTTCGTCGTCGCCATCATCGCGATGGCGGTGGTGGCGGGCGCGGAAGGCCTGATCCCGAAGGTCGTCAACGACCTGCTCGACAAGGGGTTCGGCGGCGCCTACGTGGGCAAGCTCTGGCACGTGCCGGCGCTGCTGACCGGGGTGGCGCTGATCCGCGGCGTGGCGCAGTTCGCTTCGGGCTACCTGCTGAGCCTGATCTCCAACCGCGTGTTGCTGAAGATGCGCATGCAGATGTTCGAGCGCATGCTGCATGCGCCGGCGCTGTTCTTCCACCGCAATACCGCGGCCTCGCTGATCAACGCGGTGATCTTCGAGGTCAACCAGGTCATGCAGATCCTGACGGGCGTGCTGATCACGCTGGTGCGCGATTCGCTGACGGTGCTGGCGCTGCTGGTCTACCTGTTCTACACCAACTGGCGGCTGACGCTGGTGGTGGCGGTGATCCTGCCGGTGATCGGCTTCGTCATGTCCAAGGTCAACCGGCGCCTGCGCCGGCTCAACCGTGACCACCAGGCCCTGACCAACAGTGCGGCCTATGTGGTCGAGGAAGCCGTGGGCGGCTACAAGGTGGTCAAGCTGCATGGCGGCGAGCAGTACGAGACCTCGCGCTTCGCCGCCATGGCCGAGCGCCTGCGCGGCTATTCGATGCGCATGGCGGTGGCGGGCGGGCTGAACCAGCCGGTCACGGCCTTCCTGGCGTCGCTGGCGCTGTCGGTGATCCTGACCATCGCGATGATCCAGTCGCAGTCGAACCAGACCACGGTAGGCAGCTTCACCGGCTTCGTGATGGCCATGCTGCTGCTGATCTCGCCGCTCAAGCACCTGACCGACCTCAACCAGCCGCTGCAGCGGGGCCTGACCGCGGCCGAGATGATCTTCGGCCTGATCGACGAGCCGGTCGAGCGCCAGGAAGGCGGCCTGCCGCTGGCGCGCGCGCGCGGCGACCTGGTGTTCGAGAAGGTGAGCTTCCGCTACGGCGACGCGGGCAGGCCGGCGCTGGACAAGGTCGGCTTCCACGTCAGTGCCGGCGAAGTGGTGGCGCTGGTGGGGCCGTCCGGCAGCGGCAAGACCACCCTGGTCAACCTGGTGCCGCGCTTCTTCGATCCGACCGAAGGCCGCATCCTGCTCGACGGGCAGTCGATCGACGTGTTCGCGCTGAAGGACCTGCGCAACCAGATCGCCTTCGTCAGCCAGGACGTGGTGCTGTTCAACGGCACCGTGGCCGCCAATGTCGCCTATGGCGTGCATACGGAGGCGGACATCGATATTGCCCGTGTCGAGCGCGCGCTGGCGGCCGCCTACCTGACCGATATGGTCAAGGGCCTGCCGCAGGGTCTCGAAACCAATATCGGCGACAACGGCATGAAGCTGTCCGGCGGCCAGCGCCAGCGTCTGGCGATCGCGCGCGCGATCTACAAGGACGCGCCGATCCTGATCCTCGACGAGGCGACCTCCGCGCTGGACTCGGAATCGGAGCGCCAGGTCCAGGCCGCGCTGGAGGCCTTGATGGTCGGCCGCACGACGCTGGTGATCGCGCACCGCCTTTCCACCATCGAGAACGCCGACCGCATCGTGGTGCTCGATCACGGGCGCGTGGCGGAGCACGGCAGCCACGAGGAACTGCTGTCGGCCGAGGGGCTGTACGCCGGGCTGCACCGCATCCAGTTCGCCACGCACTAGGCGCGGCGCGCCATTGCGCCGGCCGGGCCGGGAGGCATCCGCCTCCCGCGCCACATCGTTTCGCCGCGGTGCGCGGGTGCGGGCGCCAACTTCGCTAGAATGGCATGCAAACCACAGCGCAGAGGAAGACATGAGCAAGCCCGACGCACCGCCGATCAGCCGCTATCCCGTTCCCGCCCTGGCGGACCTGCCGGAAGATATCCGCGCGCGCATCCTGGAAGTCCAGGACAAGGCTGGCTTCGTGCCCAATGTCTTCCTCACGCTGGCGCACCGGCCCGACGAGTTCCGCGCATTCTTTGCCTACCACGACGCACTGATGCTCAAGGAGGGCGGGCTGAGCAAGGGCGAGCGCGAGATGATCGTGGTGGCGACCTCGGGCGCCAACCAGTGCCTTTACTGCGTGGTGGCACATGGCGCCATCCTGCGCATCTACGAGAAGAAGCCGGCGCTGGCCGACCAGGTCGCGGTCAACTACCGCAAGGCCGACATCACGCCGCGCCAGCGCGCCATGCTGGATTTCGCGCTCAAGGTCTGCCAGGACTCCCGCGATGTCTCCGATGCCGATTTCGCTGCGCTGCGCGATCACGGCTTCAGCGACGAGGACGCCTGGGACATCGCCGCCATCACGGCGTTCTTCGGCCTGTCCAACCGCATGGCCAACACCATCGGCATGCGGCCCAATGACGAGTTCTATCTGATGGGGCGGGTGCCGAAGGCAAAATAGGGACCGTTCACACAGGAGGCCGCGCATGCGCCGCCTCCTGCCCTCGCTGCGTTTTCCACCCGTTCAATCCTCTCTTCCCGCCCGCCCGGCCGGCACGGCGTCTCCATCTTGAATCCCGTCTCGCTTTTCTTTGCCCAGGCCTGCCTGGTGGTAGGCACGCCCTTCGTCCTGTGGCGCGGATTGCGCATTGGCAGCATCGTGCCGCTGGTGGCCATGCAGATCGTGGGTGGCATCCTGCTCGGGCCCTCGCTATTGGGCGCGCTGTGGCCGCAGGGCTGGCAGATGCTGTTCGGCCCGGCGCAGCTGTCCGCGCTGTCGGGCCTGCAGTGGCTGGCGGTGGTGCTGTTCGCTTTTCTTTCCGGCCTGCATATCGGCGGTGCCGGGCAGCAGGGGATGCGGCGCATCGCCACGGCGGCGGCGCTGGGCAGCGTGCTGGTGCCGTTCGTGCTCGGCACGGCGGCCGGCGCGTGGCTGGTGCATGCCGCGCCGGCGGTGGCCGGGCATGCGGCCTCGCCCTGGCAGTTCGCCGTGGCGGTAGGCGTTTCGATGGCGGTGACCGCGCTGCCGGTGCTGGGCGCCATCCTGCGCGAGATGAAGCTCTCCGATTCCGTTCCCGGCCAGCTGGCGCTGGGCTGTTCGGCCTTCAGCGATGCTGCCATCTGGCTGGTGCTGTCGGCCATCCTCGCCAGCGCGGGCCGCTCCTCCGCCGGCGATTTCCTGCGCCTGGCGCTGTTCGGCGCGCTGTATGTCGGCGCCATGCTCTGGCTGGTGCGGCCGGCCCTGGCGCGCCTGCTCGCGCGCATGAACGCCAACGATGCGCGCCTGGCCCTGGTCGCGGTGCTGATCTTCGCCTCCGCGCTGGTATCCGAAGCGATCGGCCTGCACTACATCCTCGGCGGCTTCCTGGCCGGCGTGGTGCTGCCGCGCGATGCGGCCGCCGATCTGCGGCGCCAGCTTGAACCCACCACCGTGGTGGTATTGCTGCCGTTCTTTTTCCTGATGACGGGGCTGCGCACCGATATCGCCATCGGCGGCCGCGAGACCCTGCTGGTGTTCGGGCTCAGCACGCTGGTCGCCGTGCTCGGCAAGGTGGCTGGCACCGCGCTGCCGGCGCGCATGGCTGGCCTTGCGCCGCGCGAGGCATGGATGCTGGGCGCGCTGGTACAGACCAAGGGCCTGATGGAAGTGGTGGTGCTGGGCATCCTGTTCGAGGCCGGCCTGATCGGCACCACGGCGTTCTCCGGCCTGCTGCTGATGGCGCTTGCCACCACCGTGCTGGCCAAGCCGCTGACGCGCGCCGCCTCCCGTCTGCGCGGCGCTGCCTGAGCGCTACCTGATCTCGGCGCAGGCGCCGCTGCGCGGATCGAACAAGACCGGCCACGCCTGCTCGTAGATGCCCGGTGTGCAGTGCTTTTCGCAATGGGCGTGAGCCAGCGTCACGCGCCGCGGATCCTGCCAGACCATCAGCGTGCAGCCACTATCGTCGATCGCGCGCAGTTCGATATGGGGGGTCTTGCGGGTCTGGCGGAACTCGGTCAGGTCGAAATGGCAGGAGCCGCGCCTGCCCACCCACAGGGTCCAGCTGAGGCTGCGCACATCGTTGCTCGCCACGCGCATGTGGGCGTCCTCGCGGAAGCCGTCGTCTTCCGTGCGCTGGCAATTGCCGGCAATGTCGATGTCGTGGGGAGGGATTGGCGTGGCGCGCTCGCGCACGGCGCTGGGTGCCGCGGGGCGCGGCTCCGGTGCGCGCGCGGCGGGCGGCGAGGGCGGCGGCAGCGTCACGGTGCAGGCCGTCAATGCGGCGACTGACAGCCACGCGGGCAAGCGCGTGTTCTTCATGGCTACTCCTTGCGCCCGGTGCCCGTGCGGCCGGTTGGCTGGCCGCGCGTACCTCTACCTGTATTTATAGAGGATGGCGAAAGGAAGGCGAGGGAAAGCGCGGGAGCACGGTGCGGCAGGCATCAGATGCCGCCGCCGGCGCAGAGATGGACACGGTTCAGCCGCCTGCTTCCTTGGGCATGCGCGCGTTGCCGTCGGGCGCCAGGTCGCCGAGCGTGGCGGCGTTGCGCCGCAGCGCCTCGGTCGTGTGGCCCTGGCCGTCCGGGCGCCATCCCGGCGGCATGAGGAGATAGCCCAGCAGCGCGCGCAAACCGTTTGCCTGCGCGAGATCGCGCCCCAGGTCGAGCCACTGCTGGAACTCGACCCGCAGCGGATTGCGCGAGCGCATCGGCGTGACCAGCCCATAGCGGCACGGCAGCTCGTCGCGCTCGGCGATATAGGTGCCGAACAGTCGGTCGAACACGATCAGCACGCCGCCAAAATTGGCATCGAGGTACTCGACGTTCGACGCATGGTGGACGCGGTGCGCCGACGGCGTGTTCAGGACATATTCCAGCCAGCCCAGCTTCGGAATCCAGGTCGCGTGAATCCAGAACTGGTACAGCAGGTTCAGCGACAACGTGGTGAGCACCACTTCCGGGCTGAAGCCAAGCCATACCAGCGGCGTGAAGAACAGCGTATTGCCGGCGAGCTTGCCGGTCCAGCCGAGGCGGTAGGCCGTGGACAGCGTGAGCTGGTTGGGCGAGTGATGGACCGCGTGGGTGGCCCAGAAGAAGCGCACGCGGTGCGCCGCGCGGTGATACCAGTAGTAACAGAACTCCTGGCCGACGAACAAGCCGGCGGCGAGCATCCAGCTATCCATGGCGATGGTCTGCAAGCGGTGCTGCCAGGCGAGCGCGAACACCGGCGCCGCCAGCGACAGGGGCAGCAGGAACAGGATCTTGCGCCCGGCCAGATCCACCAGCGACAGCCATGCTTCGTGCCAGTCGAAGGTGCCCGGCTTGCGCCAGTGCAGCACCAGGGCTTCCACCAGCGATGCGCCGACCACGACCGGCAGGGCATAGAGCTGGATCAACTCAAGACGGGTCATGCGAGCTTCCTGGCGCTGCCTTGCAATAGGATGCAGACGATTATATGAGCTAGTATCAGGTTTGCTTACTCGCGTTCCGGAGCACGCCCCATGGAGTCGCAACCCCTGCAGCGCAACGGTGCCGGCCGCCGACGGCCGATCCAGGCTCGCTCCCGCGAGAAGATCGAACTCATATTCGAGTCTACCATCCGCCTGCTGGAGAAAGAGGGGCTGGAGGCACTCAGCACCAATCGCATCGCCGAGGTCGCCGGCATCAGCATCGGCACGCTCTACCAGTATTTCTCGAACAAGCAGGAGGTGATGCAGGCGCTGGGCCGCCGCGAGATCGAACGCGTGCTTGGCCGCCTCGATGAGCTCCTGAGCACGCCGGGCGCTGCCGATCCCCGCGAGCGCGCCAGATTGCTCGTGCGCGCGCTCCTGGGCGCTTTCGGCGGCCGTTACCGCGTTCGCAAGATCCTGGTGGAAGTGGCGCTGGCCTCGCGTGCCCAGCCGGCGCTGGACAATTCCGCGGCGCAGGTCGCGCAATGGCTGAGTTCGGGCCGGTTGGTGGATGCGCAGAATCGCGCCGTGGTACTGCGGCCCATGGCCGCCTTTGTGCTGACGCAGGCCGTGATCGGTGTGATTCGCAGCGCGCTCGCCGTGGACGAAACCATGCTCGGACGGCCAGAGCTGGAAGAGGAACTGGCGCGGCTGATCCGGGGGTTCCTGCGGGAGAAGGCGGAGTAAGGCCGCGCAAGGCGGAAGCGGGCGGCGTGGCCCGCGCCGCCTCGGACTACATCAGGATGATGTCGTACTGTTCCTGGTGGAAGGTCGATTCCACCTGCAGCGAGATCGGCTTGCCGATGAAGTCGCCGAGCATGGCCAGGTGCTGGCTTTCCTCTTCGAGGAACAGGTCGATCACATGCTGCGAGCCCAGGATGCGGAACTCGCGCGGATTGAACTGGCGCGATTCGCGCATGATCTCGCGCAGGATGTCGTAGCACACGGTGCGCGGCGTCTTGACCTGGCCCTTGCCCTGGCACACCGGGCATTGCTCGCACAGCACGTGCGCCAGCGATTCGCGGGTGCGCTTGCGGGTCATCTCCACCAGGCCGAGCTGCGAGAAGCTGTTGACGGTGATGCGGGTGCGGTCGCGCGAGAGCGCGCGCTTGAGCTCGGACAGCACGGCGTCGCGGTGCTCGCCGTTCTCCATGTCGATGAAATCGATGATGATGATCCCGCCAAGGTTGCGCAGCCGCAACTGGCGCGCGATGGTATGCGCCGCCTCCAGGTTGGTCTTGAAGATGGTGTCGTCGAAATTGCGCGCGCCGACATAGCCCCCGGTGTTGACGTCGATGGTGGTCATGGCCTCCGTCTGGTCGATCATCAGGTAGCCGCCGGACTTGAGGTCGACGCGGCGCGACAGCGCCTTCTCGATCTCGGCGTCGATGTTGAAGAGATCGAAGACGGGGCGCTCGCCGGTGTAGTGGGTCAGGCGCGACAGCACCGCCGGCGTGTATTCCTGGGCGAACTCGACCAGCTTCTGGTAATTCTCGCGCGAGTCCACCTGGATCGCGTTGGTGGCGTCGCTGACGAAATCGCGCAGCACGCGCTGGGCCAGGTTCAGGTCCTGGTAGAGCAGGCTGGGCGCGGGCAGGGTGGTGGCGTTCTGGCGGATCGAGGCCCAGATCTTGCGCAGGTAGGCGATGTCGTTGCCGAGTTCTTCGTTGCTCGATTCCTCGGCGATGGTGCGCACGATAAAGCCGCCGCGCTCGTCGGCCGGCACCAGGCTCTGCACGCGCGCGCGCAGGGCTTCGCGGTCGACCTCGCCTTCGATGCGCTGAGAGATGCCGATGTGCGGGTCCTGCGGCAGGTAGACCAGGGTGCGCCCGGCGATGCTGACCTGGGTCGACAGGCGCGCGCCCTTGGTGCCGATCGGGTCCTTGATCACCTGCACCATCAGCGCCTGGCCTTCGTAGAGCGTCTTCTCGATCGCCAGCGGCGCGGCGTTGCCGTTTTTCTCCGGGTCGCGCGGGTGCCAGATGTCGGCAACGTGGAGAAAGGCCGCGCGCTCGAGGCCGATATCGATGAAGGCGGACTGCATGCCGGGCAGCACGCGCACGACCTTGCCAAGATAGATGTTGCCGACCAGCCCGCGCGACAGCGTGCGCTCGACATGGAGTTCCTGCACGGCGGCCTGCTGCACGATGGCCACGCGCGTTTCCTGCGGTGTGATGTTGACGAGGATATCTTCAGTCATGTTGGGTGAATCTCGTCGCCGGCGGGCCGGCCAGGGGGTTGTCCGCACTATGCCGCCACGCGCTCCGGGGGCGATGCCATGGCCGTGCATGCCATGGGATAACGGAAGGTCGGTGGCGGGTTCTCAGAACCGCAGTTGGGCCTGTCGGAGCAGCGCAGCCGTCTCGAACAGGGGCAAGCCCATGATACCCGAATAGCTGCCGCCGATTTGCGCCACGAATTCCGCCGCGCGGCCCTGGATGCCGTATGCGCCGGCCTTGCCGGCCGGCTCGCCGCTGGCGACATAGGCCGCGATCTCGGCCTGGCTCATGGCGCGGAAGGTGACCTCGGAGATGGACAGCGCATGGCGCAGGCCCAGCGTGGAGACCACCGTCACCGCGGTCAGCACGCGGTGGGTGCTGCCCGATAGCGCGCCCAGCATGCGCACGGCGTCGGCATCGTCGGCGGGCTTGCCGAGGATGTCGCCGCCCAGGCATACCGTCGTGTCGGAAGTGAGGATGGGGGCGTCGGGCAGGGCGCGCCGCTCGCGGCGGCGCAGCGCGGCTTCGGCCTTGAGCGCGCAGACGCGCTGCACGTAGTCGTCCGGGCTTTCGCCGGGCAGCACGGCTTCGAGCGCTTCGGCGTCCTCGTCGTCGTCGGCCAGCAGCAGTTCGTAGGCAACCCCGAGCTGGGTCAGCAACTCGCGCCGGCGCGGGCTCTGGGAGGCGAGATAGAGGAAGGTGTGGGTCACGGCTGGGCCAGTCGGGAAGTCCTGAGGGGAAAGATCCGGCGGTCGCCATGCGCCGCTTGGGCCGCATTGTACCCGCCTGCCGCGCCGCGGCAGGAATGGCCCCCGCCCGCGGCTCAGGCGCGGTGATACGGATGATTCTGCGTGACCGACCAGGCGCGGTAGAGCTGCTCGGCCAGCAGCACGCGCACCATGCCGTGCGGCAGGGTGAGGCTGGACAAGCGCAGCAGGGTTTGCGCGCGCGCCTTGAGGGCCGGGTCGAGCCCGTCGGCGCCGCCGATCAGGAAGGCCACGTCGCCGCCTTCGCGCTGCCAGTCGGTCAGCTGGCCCGCGAGCTGCACCGTGGTGAGATCACGGCCCCGCTCGTCCAGCGCCACGATGCGGCATTGCCTGGGCAGCGCCGCCTCGATGCGGGCCGCCTCGCGCTGCATCACGGTGGTGGCGTTATTGCTGGAGGAGCGCGCCTCGGGCTTGATCTCGCGCAGCTCGATGCGCAGCTCCGGCGGCATGCGCTTGGCGTACTCGGCGAAGCCCGTCTCGATCCAGCCGGGCATCTTGTGGCCGACGGCCACGATCAGCAACTGCATGGCAGGGTGGTGCCGGCCAGGCTCAGGCCGAGCGGGTTGTGCGCTTGCGCGCGGCCGGCGCCTTGGCGGCGGCGGTCTTCGCAGGCGCCTTCGCCGGTGCCTTGGCAGCCGTCTTGGTGGCCGGCTTGGGGGCGGTCTTGGCAGCCGTCTTGCGTGCGGTGCCGGCGGCGGTCTTGCGCGGTGCCGCGGTCTTGGCCGGCGCCTTGCGCGCGGGGGCCGAGCCCAGCGCGCTGGTCAGGCGCTTCTGCACGGTCGGCGCGCGGTTGACGGCGATGGCGTCGGCGTCCGTGTCTTCGTGGCCAAGCGGCGGCGACGGCTCTTTCATGCCTTCGGGCAGGCGCGCCAGGGCGGGGCGCAGGCCGCTGGCGCGGCGCACGGTGCGCACCACGGGGGCGTCGTCCTCGTCGTCGTCCATCGGCTCGCTGGCCTTGGCCAGGCCCTTCTTGGCGGCCAGCTTCAGGCGCACCGGCTTGTCGCCCCAGATTTCCTCGAGGTTGTAGTACATGCGCAGCTGCGGCTGCATGATGTGGACCACGGCGTCGCCSCAGTCGACCAGCACCCATTCGCCCGTTTCCAGCCCTTCCACCGCGATGATATGGCCGCCCGCACCCTTGACGGTATCGCGCACCGAGGCGGCCAGCGCCTTGGTCTGGCGGTTCGAGGTCCCGCTGGCGATCACCACCCGGTCGAACAGTTCGGTCAGGTGGGTGGTGTCGTACACCTTGATGTCCTGCGCTTTGACATCTTCGAGGCCTTCGACGATGGCGCGTTGCAGTTTGCGAATATCCATGGTGCGTTCTTGTTCAGCTGAGATCGGTTTATGGGCGGGCCGGGTCGGGCAGATCCGACTGGGCAGGCCGGTAAAGGCCGCGGCTCGCGATGTAGTGTGCCACGCCGGGCGGCAGTTGGTCATCTGCCGGCTGTCCGGCGGCCAGGCGTTGGCGAAGGGCGGTGGAGGAGAGGTCGACGGCGAGCGTCTGGTCGATCCACATGTGGCCGGAGGGCGTGGATTGTATCAGGTGGGTGGACCCCCGGCGCGTGGCGAGCTCCTGGCGCACCGGTCCGTCGAGTCCGGAGAGGTCGAAACCGGGCCGTGTCGCCACGCACAGGTGCACGTCCGCGAACAGCGCCTGCCAGCCGTGCCAGGTGTGCAGGCGCAGCAACTGGTCGGCACCCATCAGCCATGCCATGGAGGCGTGGGGGCCATAGTGCTGGCGCAGTTCGTGCACGGTGTCGACGGTATAGCTGGGGCCGGCGCGGTCCACTTCCATGCGGCTGGCGTGGACATGCGCGCGGGTGTCGGCCAGCGCGGCGGAGGCAAGCTCGGTCATCGCCAGCCGGTCGGCGGCGGGGGTGACATCGTCGCCCTTCTGCCATGACTGGCCGGTCGGGATCCAGACCAGTTCGTCCAGTTCGAGGTGTTCGATGCAGAGCCTGGCGAGCGCTACGTGGCCGATATGCGGCGGGTCGAAGGTGCCGCCGAGGATGCCGAGGCGGTAGGGGCGCTCGCCATCGGCGGCGTTGCGTGGTCGTGCCTTGTCGTGTTCGTGTTCCATACGCTCGCCGTCAGGCCCAGTCCCGCACGGGCAGGAAGTCGGTGTACAGGGCCGCTTCGGCGCTGCCCGGCTCCGGCTGCCAGTCGTAGCGCCAGCTGGCCTGCGGCGGCATCGACATCAGGATGGACTCGCTGCGCCCGCCGGATTGCAGGCCGAAATGCGTGCCGCGGTCGAACACCAGGTTGAACTCCACGTAGCGGCCGCGCCGGTAGGCCTGGAAGTCCCGTTCGCGTTCACCGTAGGCGCTGTCCTTGCGGGCTTGCAGGATCGGCAGGTAGGCATCCAGGAAGGCGTCGCCCACCGACTGCATCATGGCAAAGCTGCGCTCGAAGCCGAGCGCGGAAAAATCATCGAAGAAGATGCCGCCGATGCCGCGCGCTTCGCCGCGGTGCTTGAGGAAGAAGTACTCGTCGCACCATTGCTTGAAGCGCGCATAGAGGTCCGGGCCGTAAGGTGCCAGTGCGTCGCGGCAGGTACGGTGGAAGTGCTCGCAATCGCCCGTGTCGCCGTAGTACGGCGTCAGGTCCATGCCGCCGCCGAACCACCAGACCGGCTCGGCGCCGTCCTTCACCGCCATCAGGCAGCGCACGTTCATGTGCACCGTAGGCACGTAGGGATTGCGGGGATGGAAGACCAGCGAGACGCCCAGCGCCTCGAACCCGCGCCCGGCAAGCTCGGGCCGGCTGGCCGTGGCCGAAGGCGGCAGCGCGTCGCCGCGCACATGCGAAAAGCCCACGCCGGCGCGCTCCATCACGGCGCCGCCTTCCAGGATGCGGGTACGCCCGCTGCCACGCAGGCGCTCCGTGGGCGGCTTCTCCCAGTCATCGGTGGCAAACGCCTTGCCGTCGATGGCGGCGACGGCGTCGGTGATACGGTCTTGCAGACCGAGCAGATAGGCACGGACTGCCTGGGAATCGATCATGGTGTACGGGCGGGTGGGCCGGTGCGGCGACGGCCGGGCAGGTCATTCACCTGTCCGGCCGTCATGGCGGTGTCATGATTGTACTGGCTGGCGCCAGAAAGGCCGGAATCGGGTTTCTGGTGCCAACCCAGGCCGGGTCGAAGGGTGGGGAAATCGTAGCGAGCGGCCCATGGCCGGTCCGGGGAGCACCGTACAAGTGGTACGGCGAGCACCGCAGGATCCGCCATGGGCCGCGCAGCAGATTTATCCGCCCTTCAACTAACGCTTGAGGGCACGGTAGCCGATGTCGGTGCGGTACTGCATGCCGTCGAACTGGATCTGCTCGACCGCCGCGTAGGCCGCGCGCTGCGCCGCCTTGACCGTATCGGCCAGTCCCACCACGCACAGCACGCGCCCGCCCGTGACCTGCAGCACGCCGTCCTTGAGCGCGGTGCCGGCGTGGAAGGTCACGCTGTCCTCTGCCTCGGGCGGGATGCCGGTGATGACGTCGCCCTTGCGCGGCGCATCGGGGTAGCCATGCGCGGCCATCACCACGCCCAGCGCCGTGCGGCGGTCCCAGTCCAGTTCGATCTCGTCGAGCCTGCCGCTGACCGCATGCTCCATCACGTCGACCAGGTCGGTCTTCAGGCGTGCCAGGATCGGCTGGGTTTCCGGGTCGCCCATGCGGCAGTTGAATTCGAGCGTCTTGAGGTTGCCGTCGGCGTCGATCATCAGGCCGGCGTAGAGGAAGCCGGTATAGGTGATGCCGTCCTTCTCCATGCCGCGCACGGTCGGCAGGATGATCTCGCGCAGCGCGCGCGCATGCAGCGCGGGCGTGACCACCGGAGCCGGCGAGTAGGCGCCCATGCCGCCCGTGTTGGGGCCCGCGTCGTGATCGAGCAGGCGCTTGTGGTCCTGGCTGGTGGCCAGCGCCAGCACGTTCTTGCCGTCCACCAGCACGATGAAGCTAGCTTCCTCGCCGGCGAGGAACTGCTCGATGACCACGCGCGCGCCGGCGTCGCCGAGGCGGTTGTCGGCCAGCATCATGTCGACGGCGGCGTGTGCTTCTTCCAGCGTGGTGGCGACCACCACGCCCTTGCCGGCAGCCAGGCCGTCGGCCTTGATCACGATCGGCGCGCCCTGCGCGTCGATGTAGGCATGCGCGGCCGCGGCGTCGTTGAAGGTCTGGTAGGCGGCGGTCGGGATGCCGTGGCGCTGCATGAAGGCCTTGGCGAAGTCCTTGGACGACTCCAGTTGCGCGGCGGCCTGCGTGGGCCCGAAGATGCGCAGGCCCTTGGCGCGGAAGATGTCGACGATGCCGGCCGCCAGCGGCGCCTCGGGGCCGACCACGGTGAAGCTGACGCCTTCGCGCTCGGCGAAGGCCGCCAGCACTTCCGGATCGGTCAGCGGGACGTTCTGCAGACGCTTGTCGAGCGCGGTGCCGCCGTTGCCCGGCGCCACGTACACCACCTGTACCTTGGGGGACTGGGCCAGTTTCCAGGCCAGCGCGTGTTCACGACCACCCGAGCCGACAACCAATACTTTCATGATCCACTGCCAGAAAAAAATCGCATGCGAAAAAGCGGCAGCGCGCGTTCATCCACCGAACCGTGCTGCCGCCGTGTGACGGGTTCCTGCCGGACGCCCGCTTATTCCTCGATCACCGCGTTGGTGAACACTTCCTGCACGTCGTCCAGGTTTTCCAGGGCGTCGAGCAGCTTTTGCATCTTGGCGGCGTCGTCGCCGGCGAAGCTCACTTCGTTCTGCGGCTTCATGGTGACGTCCGCCAGTTCGGCCTTGAAGCCGGCCGCTTCCAGCGCGGCCTTGACCGTGCCGAAATCGTTGGGCGGGCACAGCACCTCGATCGAGCCGTCCTCGTTGGTGACCACGTCGTCGGCGCCCGCTTCCAGCGCGGCGTCCATCAGCTTGTCTTCGGGCGTGCCCGGAGCGAACAGGAACTGCCCGCAGTGGGTGAACATGAAAGCCACCGAGCCTTCCGTGCCCATGTTGCCGCCCTGCTTGGAGAAGGCGTGGCGCACTTCGGCCACGGTGCGGGTGCGATTGTCGGTCAGGCAGTCGACGATGATCGCAGCGCCCGCCAGGCCGTAGCCTTCATAGCGGATTTCTTCGTAGTTCACGCCTTCGAGGCCACCCACGCCGCGCTGGATGGCGCGCTGGATGTTGTCCTTAGGCATGTTCGCGTCCATGGCCTTGTCCATCGACAGGCGCAGGCGCGGGTTCGAATCGGGATCGCCGCCGCCGAGCTTGGCGGCCACGGTGATTTCCTTGATCAGGCGAGTCCAGACCTTGCCGCGCTTGGCGTCAGCGGCGGCCTTCTTGTGTTTGATATTGGCCCATTTTGAGTGACCGGCCATGATTCTCTCCGAAGCGGAATTCGTATTGATGCGCGTGCCGTGGCCAGCGCGCGCCGCCTGCGCCGGGCCAGCCAGGGGCGGCTGCCCGGCGCGGACGGAAGGTGTCGTGTGTCTGTGAGCCGGCCCGGGGGCTGGCTATAATCAGCCCAGCATTTTATCACGCGGCCCTGCCGCCGCCGGACCCGGATGTCGGGAGCCGCCGGACGCGCGGGGGATGACAAGCGGTGACGTTGCCGCGCTGCCTGCCAACCAGAGAGACCATGGCCGAACCCATCCTCATCGCCAAGAACGCCGAACTCGAACTCGCGCTGCTGCCCGAGATGGGCAACCGGCATGGCCTGATCACCGGCGCCACCGGCACCGGCAAGACCGTGACGCTGCAAAGCCTGGCGCAGGGTTTCTCGCGCCTGGGCGTGCCGGTCTTCCTGGCAGACGTCAAAGGTGACCTGACCGGCATCTCCCAGCCGGGCAAGCTGTCGGACAAGCTCAAGGCGCGCCTGGCCGACCTCGGCCTGCCCGAGCCGGCCTGGGGCGGCTGCCCCACCACGCTGTGGGACGTGTTCGGGCAGAAGGGCCACCCGGTGCGCGCCACGGTCTCGCACATGGGCCCGCTGCTGTTGTCGCGCATGCTGGAGCTCAATGACACGCAGCAGGGCGTGCTCAACCTGGTGTTCCGCATCGCCGACGCCAACGGCCTGCTGCTGCTCGACGCCAAGGACCTGCGCGCCATGCTGCAGTACGTGGGCGACAACGCTGGCGAGTTCACCACCGAGTACGGCAATATCTCGGCGGCCTCGATCGGCGCCATCCAGCGCGGCCTGATGACGCTGGAATCGCAAGGCGCGGATGCCTTTTTCGGTGAGCCCATGCTCAACCTGGACGACTTCATCCAGACCGAGAACGGGCAGGGCGTGGTCAATATCCTGGCGGCCGACAAGCTGCTCAATTCGCCCAAGCTCTACGCCACCTTCCTGCTGTGGCTGCTGTCCGAGCTGTTCGAGAAGCTGCCCGAGGCCGGCGACCTGGACAAGCCCAAGCTGGTGTTCTTCTTCGACGAGGCCCACCTGCTGTTCAACGACGCGCCCAAGTCGCTGCTCGACAAGATCGAGCAGGTGGTGCGCCTGATTCGCTCCAAGGGCGTGGGCGTGTACTTCGTCACGCAGAACCCGGTGGACATTCCCGATACGGTGCTCGGCCAGCTCGGCAACCGCGTGCAGCACGCGCTGCGCGCCTTCACCCCGCGCGACCAGAAGGCGGTCAAGGTGGCGGCCACCACCATGCGCGCCAATCCCGCGCTGGACGTGGAGAAGGTGATCGGCGAGCTCGGCGTGGGCGAAGCGCTGGTGTCATTGCTCGACGCCAAGGGCATTCCCGCCATCACCCAGCGCGCCTGGGTGATGGCGCCCGGCAGCCGCATCGGCCCGATCAGCGACGACGAGCGCAAGCAATTGCTGGCGGCCTCGCTGGTGGCCGGCACCTACGAACAGGCGATCGACCGCGAATCGGCCTACGAGAAGCTCAAGGGCCGCGCCGCGGCTCCCGCGCCGGCGGGCAACGGCGCGCCCGCTCCCACGCCTGCCACCGGCACGCCGGGGGCGGGCCAGTCCGCGCCGGCTCCGGCGCAAGGCGGCGGCTGGCTTGACCAGGCGGGGGAGATCTTCGGGGGGCTGACCAAGGGGACCGGCAAGAGCGGCCGCGGCGATTCCATCCTGGAGTCGATGGCCAAGTCGGCGGCGCGCACGGTGGGCTCGCAGGTCGGGCGCGAGCTGATCCGTGGCGTGCTGGGCAGCCTGCTGGGCTCGGGCAAGAAGAAGTAGGCGGCGGCCCGGCATTGGCCCGGCGGCCACCCGGCGGGGTCAGCGCTTGCGCGCTGCCTCGGCGTCCTCGCGCATCTTGCGCAGGAACAGGCGGGTGAAGAACCACCCCATGCCGATGATGAAGGCGATCACGCCCAGGCTCATCAGCCCGGTGTCGGTGGTGAACAGGATCTTGAAGGCTTCCATCTGGGTCTCCCTGGTCTGGCGCGGCACATCGGGCGATGTGCCGCTGCCCAGTCTAGGCAGACCCCTGGCCGCGGGCGTTGAGGCGGATCAAGCCGGGTGCAGACTGTGCCGCCCGGCGTCGCCCGCATCCGGCATCAGTTCTTGGTGCCGAACAGTCGGTCGCCCGCATCGCCCAGGCCCGGCACGATATAGGCGTTCGAATCCAGGTGGCTGTCCAGCGAGGCGACGAACAATCTTACGCCCGGATGTGCCTTTTGGAAGACTTCCACGCCTTCCGGCGCCGCCACCAGCGCGACGAAGGTGATGGCCTCGTCTTTCACGCCGCGGCGCTTGAGCACGTCGACGGCGTGCGCGGCCGAGTAGCCCGTCGCCACCATCGGGTCACACAGGATAAAGCTGCGGTCTTCCACGTCCGGCAGGCGCACCAGGTATTCGACCGGGCGGTGCTGGTCGTCGCGGTACACGCCGATATGGCCGATGCGCGCCGACGGAATCAGCTCGACCAGGCCGTCGCTCATGCCAACGCCTGCGCGCAGCACGGGCACGATGGTCAGTTTCTTCCCGGCGATCACGGGCGCGTCCAGCGTGACCAGCGGCGTATCGATGCGGCGCGTGGTGAGCGGCAGGCTGCGCGTGATTTCATAGCCCATCAGCAGCGTGATCTCCCGCAGCAGCTCGCGGAACGTGCGCGTGGACGTTTCCTTGTCGCGCATATGGGAGAGCTTGTGCTGGATCAGCGGGTGATCGAGGATGTACAGATTGGGGAAACGGGGATCTTGCTTCATGGCGGGGAGCGGCTGGCGGCTGGAGGGCGCGAAGGCCCGATGCAGCCGGATTGTAATGGATGCGGGCCGCCCGCCCGCCGCAGGCGCAGCAGGGCGGGGCGGCCGGCATCCGCGCCGCTCAGTCTACCGAGATGCTGGCGCTCTTGGCCACCTTGCCGAACTTCTCGTACTCGGACATCGTCAGCGCCTGCAGCTCGGCCGCGCTCGAGCCCTTCGGGTTGAAGCCCGCCTGCACCAGCTTGTCCCTGACCTCGGCGTTGGCGAGCGCCTCGACCAGCGCGGCATTGAGTGCCTGCACCACCGGCGCCGGCATGCCGGCCGGGCCGTACACGCCGAACCACGGCTCCACCGCGTAGCCCGCCAGGCCGGCCTCGGCCAGCGTCGGCACATTGGGCAGGGCCGGGGAGCGCGTCTTGCCCGCCACCGCGAGCGCGCGCAGCTTGCCGCCCTGGATGTGCGGCAGCGAGGCCGGCAGGTTGTCGAACATCACCTGCACATGCCCGCCGAGCATATCGTTGATGGCCGGGCTGCTGCCCTTGTATGGCACATGGGTCAGGCCTGCCTGCGTCATCTGCGAGAACATCGCGCCGGCCAGGTGCATCGACGTGCCAGTGCCCGCGGTGGCGTAGGTCAGGCCGGGATGCGCCTTGGCATAGCTGACCAGTTCGGCCACCGTCTTCACCGGCAGGTTGTTGCTGACCTCCAGCACGATGGTGGACGTGCCCAGCAGGCTGACCGCGGTGAAGTCCTTGCGCGGGTCGAACGGCACGTGCTTGTAGATATGCGGGTTGAGCGCATTGGTGGAGATGGCGCCGAAGCCGATGGTGTAGCCGTCCGGCGCGGCCTTGGCGACGGCCTCCATGCCGATGTTGCCGCCGGCGCCGGGGCGGTTCTCCACCACCACCGGCTGTCCCAGCTTTTCGCCGATCTTCTGGCCGACCGTGCGCGCCACCAGGTCGGTGGTGCCGCCGGCGGCGTAGGGCACGATGAAGCGGATCGGCCTGGCGGGATAGTCGGTCGCCGCGCTGGCGGCGCCGGGCAGCCAGCTGCCTGCGAGTGCGGCTGCGGCGGCGGCCGCCGCCAGCAGCCGCTTGCCGGAGGCAGCCTTGACCGGGAGGGAGGGGGAGAGGGGTGCCGCAAAGAGGGAAACTGCCGTCATGTGTGCTCCTGTTTTTTCTTGTGCGCGGCACGCGCGGGCGTGCCGACGGGCGAGCTTACGGCAGTTTGGCGACCGCTGCCAGCAACGCGCGAACGGCGGCCCGGCAGGCAATGGGCGGTGGGTGGCGCCGCGCAGGAAACGGCGTCCGGTGCACATGCCTCTTTTCGAATACAATGGCTCGCGTCTTGTCCGCCCCGTCTCCAGCGGCGCGCGGCGTGTCCATCCAGCTTGCCCTCGTGTCCGCATCCCCACTTTCCCGTTTCACGTCGTCCGCCCAGCCGGCATCGCAGCGCACCGGCCTTGCCGTGGCTGCCATCGGCGCCGTCCTTTTTTCCGGCAAGGCCATCGTCGCCAAGCTGATGTACCGCTACGACATCGACGCGGTCATGGTGATCACCCTGCGCATGCTGTTCGCCGTGCCGCTGTTCATGGCGATCGGCTGGTGGCAGTCGCGTCGCCTGCCGCCGTTGTCCTGGGCCGACCGCGGCCGCATCGTGTTCCTCGGCATCATCGGCTACTACCTGTCGAGCTTCCTCGATTTCCTCGGCCTGCAATACATCACCGCCGGGCTGGAGCGGCTGATCCTGTTCCTGACGCCGTCCTTCGTGCTGCTGGCCAGCGCCGTGCTGTTCAAGCGCAGCATCAGCCGCAGGCAATGGCTGTCGTTGCTGTTCGCGTATATAGGCATCGTGCTGGTTTTCGCGCATGATCTCGACGTGAGCGGCAGCCGCGTCTGGCTCGGCGCGGCGCTGGTGCTGGGCAGCGCGCTGACCTACGGGGTCTACCTGATCCTGTCGGGCGAGCTGGTGCAGCGCATCGGCTCGCTGCGGCTGGTGGCATACGCGATGTGCGTCTCCACTGCCTGCTGCGTGGTGCAGTACCTGGTGCTGGGGCGCCCGCTGGCGGATCTGCTGCAGCCGGCACCGGTGTTGTGGCTGTCGGCGGTCAATTCGGTGTTCTGCACGGTGATGCCGGTGTCGCTCACGATGATCGCGGTGGCGCGCATCGGCGCGCCGATGGCCTCGCAGGCGGGCATGCTCGGCCCGGTGTCGACGCTGTTCCTCGGCTTCTGGCTGCTGGGCGAGCCGATCACGGGCGTGCAGCTGGCCGGCAGCGCGCTGGTCATGGGCGGGATATATTTACTGTCGGCGCGTCGGCAAGACCGGGCGCGGGCAGGCCGGAAGGGCATGGATAACAAGCAGGCGGATGGCCGCCTCGATGACACAAGGAGTCGATGAGATGGATCTAGGATTGCGCGGCAAGCATGCGCTGGTGTGCGGCGCCAGCAAGGGTCTCGGTTTCGCCTGCGCGGATGCGCTGGCCGCCGAAGGCGTGGACGTGGTGATCGTGGCGCGCGGCGCCGAGGCGCTGGAGAAGGCGGCGGCGGACCTGCGCGCGCGCCACGGCCGGCGCGTGGTGGCCGTGGCCACCGACATCACCACCCCGGAAGGCCGCAAGCTGGCGCTGGACGCCGCGGCCAAGCTCGGCGATCTCGATATCCTCGTCAACAACGCCGGCGGCCCGCCCCCCGGCAATTTCCGCGACTGGGACCGCGATGCGTGGCTGGCCGCGATCGACGCCAACATGCTGACCCCGATCGAGCTGATCAAGGCCACCGTCGACGGCATGATCGCGCGCAAATGGGGCCGCATCATCAATATCACCAGCGGCGCGGTGAAGGCGCCGATCGACGTGCTTGGCCTGTCCAACGGCGCGCGCTCGGGCCTTACCGGTTTCGTCGCCGGCCTGGCGCGCGAAGTCGCGCAGCATGGCGTGACGGTCAACAACCTGCTGCCGGGCCCGTTCAATACCGACCGCCTGTACAAGACGATGGAGGGCGGCGCCAAGAAGGCCGGCCTGTCGATCGAGGAAGTGTCGCAGCGCCGTGCCGCGCAGAACCCGAGCCGCCGCTTTGGCGAGCCGGCCGAGTTCGGCGCCACCTGCGCGTTCCTGTGCAGCCGCCAGGCCGCCTATATGACCGGCCAGAACGTGCTGCTCGACGGCGGTGCTTTCCCGGGCACGTTCTAGGCTGCCCGTTGCCGTTCCCCGCGCGCGGCCCCGCTGCCGTGCGCGGGCCCGTTTCCAGCCGGGCCGCGCCGGCCCGGCCTTTCGCTGACTGGCCAGGATGACGCAGATGACTTGCCCCCGCATTGCGCTGATCGCGCACGACCACAAGAAGGACGATATCGTCGCCTTTGCCCAGCGCCATCGCGATTTCCTTTCGCGCTGCGAGCTGTTGGCCACCGGCACCACCGGCGGGCGGCTTGCCGACGAAGCCGGCCTGACCGTGACGCGCATGCTGTCCGGCCCCTGGGGCGGCGACCTGCAGATCGGCTCGCAGCTGGCCGAAGGCCGCGTGGGCGTGGTGATCTTCCTGCGCGACCCGATGACGCCGCAGCCGCACGAACCCGATATCAATGCGCTGGTGCGTGCCTGCGACGTGCACAACGTGCCGTGCGCGACCAACGTGGCGACCGCGGAGCTGCTGATCGCGGAACTGCGCCGGCTCTATCCCGAATCCGGCACGCCGGCCTGACGTGACCCTGGCGCGCTGTCCGGCGCGCTTCAGGAATGCCTTCGACGGGCAGTACACAGCACGAGCACAAGGAGCGAAACATGAGCAAGGCCATCCGTATATTCGAGACCGGCGGCCCCGAAGTGATGCAGTGGGTCGATGTCGAGGTCGGCGAGCCCGGCGCCGGCGAGGTCCGCGTGCGGCAAGAGGCGGTGGGCCTGAACTACATCGACGTGTACTTCCGTACCGGGCTGTACAAGCAGGCGCTGCCTGGCGGCCTCGGCATGGAAGGCGCGGGCGTGGTGGAGGCGGTGGGCGCGGGCGTGTCCCACCTTGGCGTGGGCGACCGCGTGGCCTATGCGGGGCGGCCGACCGGCGCCTATGCGCAGGTGCGCGTGATGCCGGCCGATATCGTGGTGCGCCTGCCGGATGCGATCTCGTTCGAGCAGGGCGCGGCGATGATGCTGCAGGGCCTGACCGTGCAATACCTGGTGCGCGACAGCTACCGCGTGCAGGCCGGCGACACGGTGCTGCTGCACGCGGCCGCCGGCGGGGTCGGCCTGATCGCCAGCCAGTGGCTCAAGGCGCTCGGCGTGACGGTGATCGGCACCGCCGGCAGCGACGAGAAAGCGGCGCTGGCGCGCGCGCACGGCTGCGACCACACCATCGTCTACACGCGCGAATCCTTTGTCGACAGGGTCAAGGAGATCACCGGCGGCAAGGGCGTCGCCGCGGTCTACGACTCGGTGGGCAAGGATACCTTCAGCGGTTCGCTCGATTGCCTGAAGCCGCGCGGCACCATGGTGGTGTTCGGCAACGCCTCGGGTCCGGTACCGCCCTTCGATCTCTCCGTGCTGGGCAACAAGGGCTCGCTGCGCCTCACGCGGCCGACGCTGATGACCTACGTGGCCCACCGCGAACTGCTGGAGCCGATGGCGGCCGACCTGTTCGCGATGGTCACCAGCGGCAAGGTAAAGATCGAGGTCCGCCAGCGCTACGCACTGGCGGACGTGGCGCAGGCCCATCGGGACCTGGAGGGCCGCAAGACCACCGGCACCACCATCCTCCTGCCCTAGGCAGCAGGCTCAGCGCGCGCGTACGGTGCTGGCGCCGGCGCGCGCCTCGGCCTGCCTGAGCACGTGCGGCGGCAGGCGCTTGAGCATGAAATGCACCGCCAGCGGAATCAACACCACGTCGTCGACGATGCCGAGCCCGAGGATGAAATCGGGGATCAGGTCAATGGGCGAGACCGCGTAAAGCAGCAGCCCGAGAGTGGCCGGCCGCAGCCACGCCGGTGCATCGGGGTGGCGCAGGGCAAACCAGAGCAGGCGGCCGTCGCGCCGCAGCAGGGTCCATAGCGCTGACATTCGTTTCCACATGAGGGGCCTCCTTTACTCAGCGAGATTCATTAGCCACAATTCATTCGCCACAATTCATTGGCCACAATTCATTGGCCACAAAGCCGGGGCGGGTTTGTCTTGTTGCAGATAGCTTGGGGTGGTTGTCGGGGGTTCAAGTTCCCGGTGATGGGCTTGGTGCTGTTTGTGGTGTTGTGGTGGGGTGCTTGTTTGTGCTTTCAAAGTCAACGTCAACGTCAACGTCAACGTCAACGGCTTTCGCTCCCCCGGAGCGACCTACTTTCTTTTTTCCGAAAAGAAAGTAGGCAAAGAAAGCGGACTGCCTGGCCGGCAGGGGCAGAAACATTGGGGTTGCTGGTTGTCGGTGGTTTCGTCGTGGGGGCCGTGGTTTTGCTGGCATCCTGCCGTTACCGGTGCGCGCGGCCACTATCCTGTGGGTGGCGTCCGATTCGTGGTGGCGCTGCATGATGGCGGCGGCCCAGGTAGTTCAAGCTGCTGCCGCGACCGGGGCGGATGGGCACGTCCTAGGAGCGGCACTGGTTTCGTGGTGGGCGCGGCGGCCCCTATTTGAGCTCAGTGCCCAATGGCATCCGCTTAAGAGGTAACCCAGCGCGGACCTGTCAGAAATTTTGTGTTTAGGGCATAACATGCCGCCAAGGAGCATGTCATGCCACGCAAAACCAAGACGAGCCAGGCCGCCGACCGTGAGCTGCACACCATCCCCGAGGACTTGATCGCCCATTTCGTGAAGGGCCCGATGACTGCCGAGGCGGTCCAGGACGCTTCGATGGCGTTCAAGAAGGCCCTGATCGAACGAGCTTTGGGCGCTGAGCTAGGCCATCATCTGGGCTACTCGCCCGGCACCGAGCGTCCGGCCGGCACGGCCAACCAGCGCAACGGCAGGAGCGCCAAGACCGAGCTGACCGAAGACGGCCCGCGGCGCGTAGACATCCCACGCGACCGCGACAGCAGCTTCGATCCGATCCTGATTCCCAAGCACGAGCGGCGCTTCACCGGGTTCGATGACAAGATCATCGCCGTGTATGCCCGTGGCATGACCGTGCGCGAGATCCGCTGACACCCGCGCCCCGGTCCACCGCGCCCACCACGAAACCACGAGCGTGCTACGTCGTGGCCGCTTAAGCCGGTAACGGCAGATGGCCGGACAAGCAGTGTGTTCGGCATCATAGGTCTGACCCTGAAACTACCGCGACCGGGGCGGATGGGAACGGCATGGGAACGGCACTGGTTTCGTGCCCGGTGGCCCCCGCGCGGGATTACCCGCTGACACCCGCGCCCCGGTCCACCGCGCCCACCACGAAACCACGAAACCACGAGGGTGCTATGCCGTGGCCGCTTAAGCCGGTAACGGCAGATGGCCGGACAAGCAGTACGCCCGCCATCATAGGTCTGACCCCGAAACCACTGTCGCCAGCAAGATCGCGGCCGCCCGCCCCGGTAACGGCAGGATGCAAGCAGAACCAAAAACCCCACGACGAAACCAGCAACACCGGGAATCCCAATGTTTCTGCCCCTGCCGGCCAGGCAGCCCGCTTTCTTTGCCTACTTTCTTTTCGGGGAAAAGAAAGTAGGTCGCTCCGGGGGAGCGAAAGCCTTTGACGTTGATGTTGATGTTGACTTTGAAGCACAAGCGCCAGCCCACAAACCACAAACCACAAACAGCATCAAACGCAAAAAACCTCAGACATCGAAGCAAAAAAGCCAAACCGAATCCGCCCCCGCCCCCCACCGACAATCCAAAAAAAAGCGGCAGATGCCAAAAACCACATCCACCGCTTCTCACTACCTCCCTCCACCAACCATCAACCCGGAATCTTCCCCTCCACGCCTTCGACGTAGAACTTGATGCCGTGCAGGAAACCGTCGTCGGCGACCTGGTCCTTGGCCAGTTGATCCTTGCCGGTGTTGTCCTTGAGCGGACCCTTCCAGATCGGCGCCGAGCCGTCGGCGATGCCCTTCTTGCGCTCTTCCACCAGGGCCTTGACGTCATCCGGCACCACGGCGTTGAAGCCCTTCAGGTCGATCATGCCTTCCTTCACGCCCCACCACGTGGTGCTGTTCTTCCACTGGTTGGCCAGCACGTCGCCCACCACCTTGTTGTAGTAGACGCCCCAGGAGATCACCGAGGCAGCCAGGTGCGCCTTCTCGCCGAACTTGCTCATGTCGCTGTCCCAGCCGAAGGCGTACACGCCCTTTTCCTGCGCGGTCTGCACCACGGCGGCGGAGTCGGTGTTCTGCATGAGCATGTCCACGCCCTGGCCGATCAGGGTGGTGGCGGCTTCGCGCTCCTTGCCCGGATCGAACCACTTGTTCACCCACACGACCTTGACCGTGGCCTTGGGATTGACGCTGCGCGCGCCGAGGGTGAACGAGTCGATGTTGCGGATCACCTCGGGGATGGGCACCGATGCCACCACGCCCATCTTGCCGGTCTTGCTCATCTTGCCGGCGACCACGCCAGCCAGGTACGCGCCTTCATACGTGCGCACATCGTACTGCGCAAGGTTGTCCGCGGTCTTGAAGCCGGTAGCGTGCTCGAACTTCACGTCCGGGAATTCCTTGGCCACCTTGAGCATCGACTCCATGTAGCCGAAGGTGGTGCCGAAGATCAGCTTGTTGCCCTGCGCGGCCAGGTCGCGGAACACGCGTTCGGCGTCCGCGGCCGATTCCGGCACGTTCTCGACGAACGAGGTCTTCACCTTGTCGCCGTACTTTTCTTCCACCGCCTTGCGGCCGGCGTCGTGCGCATAGGTCCAGCCGGCATCACCCACGGGCCCGATGTAGACGAAGGCGACCTTGAGCGGCTCGGCCTTCTGCTCGGCGGCGGGGGCCGAAGCGGGCGCGGCGCTTTCCGCCGGCTTTTCGGCTTCCTTCTTGCCGCAGCCAGCCAGGGCCAGCACGGCGGTGGCAGCGAGGGCCGCCAGGGTTTTCCTGCGCGTGACGATCATGATTTCTCCTTGAAATGACCTTGCTACTGATTTTTTTGATTGAGGGTGCAACTATGGCTCTGAATCGCTAAACGAGGCCGGATGCGGCAGGGCCGCGCGTGGATGGCGCCGCGGGGGCGCGATCCACGCGAACAGGACGCGGCTGGCCGGGTCAGGCGACACCCGGGCGGAACGGCTTGCCCAGCGACGCCGGCATGTTCAGGCGGATCCACGCCGGGTTGCGCGAGATCAGTGCCAGCACCACGATGGTGGCGGCGTAGGGCAGCATCGACAGGATCTGCGATGGCACCGCCACGCCGATGCCCTGCAGGTAGAACTGCAGGATGGTGACGCCGCCGAACAGCCACGCGCCGGCCAGCACCCGGCCCGGGCGCCAGGTGGCGAAGGTGGTCAGCGCCAGCGCGATCCAGCCGCGTCCGGCCACCAGGTTCTCCACCCACATCGGCGTGTACACCAGCGACAGGTAGGCGCCGGCCAGCCCGCAGCAGGCGCCGCCGAACAGCAGCGCGCCGAAGCGGATCATGCGCACCGGGTAGCCCAGCGCGTGCGCCGACTCCGGCGATTCGCCGATCGCGCGCAGGGTCAGCCCGGCGCGCGTGCGGAACAGGAACCACGCGATGGCCGCGCACAGCAGCAGGCTGAAATACACCATCCAGTGATGCTGGAAGAAGGCCGGGCCGAAGAACGGGATATCGGCCAGGCCGGGGATCGACCTGGCCTGCGAAGGCATGGCGTAGCCGACGAAGCGCTGGCCCATGAAGGCCGACAGGCCGGTGCCGAAGATCGACAGCGCCAGGCCGGTGGCCACCTGGTTGGTGGCCAGCACCAGCGCCAGCCACGAGAACAGTGTGGCCATGGCCATGCCGGCCAGTGCGCCGGCGGCGAAGCCGATCATCGGCGACTGGGTCTGGTAGCCGGCCATGAAGCCGACCGCGGCGGCGACCAGCATCATGCCTTCGGCGCCGAGGTTGAGCACACCCGAGCGCTCGTTGATGAGCAGGCCAAGCGCGGCCAGCAGCAGCGGCGTGCCGGCGTTGATCGCGGTGGCGATGAGAGGGGCGAATTGTTCCATGTGTCGGGGGCTCTCGCTCAGGCGGCCTTGGCGCGCCAGCGCAGGCGGTTGTCGATCAGCGTGTCGCTGGCCAGCAGGAAGAACAGCAGCATGCCCTGGAACACCGAGCCGATGGCCGAGGGCAGGCCCAGGCGCGACTGCGCCATTTCGCCGCCGATGTAGAACAGCGACATGACGATGCCGCCGAACACGGTGCCCACCGGATGCAGGCGGCCGACGAAGGCCACGATGATCGCGGTGAAGCCATAGCCGGGCGAGATCGACGGCAGCAACTGGCCGATCGGGCCGGTCACCTCGAAGGCACCCGCCAGGCCGGCGGTGCCGCCCGAGATCATCAGCGCGCTCCACAGCGAGCGGCGCGCCGAGAAGCCGGCATAGCGCGCGGCCGCCGGCGCGGTGCCGCCGACCTGCAGGCGGTAGCCGGCGAAGCTGCGGAAGACGAAGACCGTCATCAGCACCACCAGCACCAGCATCACCGCGAAGCCCGCGTGCAGGCGCGAGCCCGACAGCAGGTTGGGCAGCAGGAACTCGGACGAGAACACCTTGGACTGCGGGAAGTTCATGCCGTTGGGATCCTTGAGCGGACCATTGACCACGTACAGCATCAGCTGCTGCGCGATATAGGTCAGCATCAGCGACACCAGGATCTCGTTGGCGTTGAACTTGTCCTTGAGCGCGGCCGTGAGCGAGGCCCAGAACATGCCGCCGGCCACGCCGGCCAGCGATGCCAGCACCAGCACCACGGTGCCGTTGACGCCATTGCCGGGCACGTCGAAATACAGCACGGTGGCGCCGGCGAAGATGCCGCCCAGGATCAGCTGGCCGTCGGCGCCGATATTCCAGATATTGGCGCGGTAGCACACCGACAGGCCAAGCGCGCACAGCACCAGGGGCACGGTCTTGAGCAGCACCTCGCCGATGGCGCGGCGGTCCTTGAGCGGATCGACCAGGAAGACCTTGAGCGCGGCCATCGGGTCCTTGCCGAGCAGCAGGAACAGCAGGGCGCCGAACATCAGCGTCAGGGCCAGCGCGATCAGCGGCGAAGCATAGGCCATGCGGCGCGAGGGCAGCCCGCGCGGCGCCAGCGATACGGGCGAGCGGAGCAGGAAATCAGCCATGGAGCACGGCCTCCTGTTGTTCGCGCTGCCCGCCCGGGCCACCTTCCCACAAGCCGCTCATCCACAGGCCGACCTGTTCGCGCGTGGCGTCCTGGGTCGGGATCGACGGCGACAGCCGGCCCTTGGCGATCACATGCAGGCGGTCGCAGATGGCGAACAGCTCGTCGAGCTCCTCGGACACCACCAGCAGCGCGCAGCCGGTGGCCTTGAGGGCCAGCAGCTCGTTATGGATCTGCGCCGCGGCGCCCACGTCCACGCCCCAGGTAGGCTGGGCCACGATCAGCACCTTGGGGCCGCTTTCGATCTCGCGGCCGACGATGAATTTCTGCAGGTTGCCACCCGACAGGCTCTTGGCCAGCGCCTCCGGCCCGCTCGCCTTGACGCGGAAGCGGCCAATCACGGCGTGGGCCAGCCCGGCCGCCGCCTTCGGCGAAATCATGCCGCGCCGCACGTACGGCGCGGACTGGTGCGACAGCAGTGTGTTGGCGGCCAGGCTCATGCCCGGCACGGCGCCGCGGCCCAGGCGCTCCTCCGGCACGAAGGCCAGGCCGGCGCGGCGGCGCGCGCGCGCGTCGAGGCGGCCGACCGGCTTGTCGTCGAGCAGCACGGCGCCGCGCTCGGCACGCACGTCCTCGCCCGACAGCGCCGCCAGCAGTTCCTGCTGGCCGTTGCCGGACACGCCCGCGATGCCGACGATCTCGCCGGCGCGCAGGTCCATCGAAATGCCCGACAGCTCGGTGGCGAAGGCATGCGCGCGCGGCAGCGAGAGCGCGCGCACCGCCAGCCGGCAGGCGCCGGGCTCGGTCTGCACGCGCGCCTCGCGCGGCGGCTCGCCGCCGATCATCAGGCGCGACAACGAGGCAGCGCTCTCCTGGCGCGGATCGCACACGCCGGTGACGCGGCCCATGCGCATCACGGTGGCGCTATGGCAGAGCTCGCGGATCTCGTCGAGCTTGTGGCTGATATAGAGAATGCTGGTGCCTTCCGCGGCGAGCTGGCGCAGCGTGACGAAGAGCGTCTGCACGGCCTGCGGCGTGAGCACCGAAGTGGGCTCGTCCAGGATCAGCAACTGTGGCCTGGCCAGCAGCGCGCGCACGATTTCGACGCGCTGGCGCTCGCCCACCGACAGCGTGTGCACGTGGCGGTTGGGCTCGAGCGGCAGGCCGTAGCGCTGCGCGGTTTCGCGGATGCGCTCGGCCAGCTGCTTCATGCTGGCGCTGTCCCTATTCTTGCCCTTGCCGCGCGGCAGTCCCAGCGCGATGTTCTCGGTGACGGTCAGCGTGTCGAACAGCGAGAAATGCTGGAACACCATGGCGATGCCCAGGTTGCGGGCGTCGTGCGGATTGTGGATGGCGGCCGGCGCACCGTTGAAGTGCATCTCGCCGGCGTCGGGCTTGACCGCGCCGAAGATGATCTTCATCAGGGTGGACTTGCCGGCGCCGTTCTCGCCGAGGACGGCGTGGATCTCGCCGGGGGCGACGACGAGCGAGACATCGTCATTGGCGGTCACGCCGGGGTAGCGCTTGCTGATATGGGCAAGCGCCAGCCTTGGGGGTGTGCTAAGGGTCACTGAGGCGGCTCGAGTGGTTATGGCAGCAACGTGGATCAACGTCCGTGTCAGGCAGCACCTCCTGCCGTGCGAGGGGCAGGATCGCCGCGACGCATTGCAGCATCCATCACGGAATGGTGATGCCGTTCATTAAGCGTGGATTATATAAGTGCGCGGGGGCCGGGCGGCCCGTCCAGGACAGTTTTGTCGGCCCCGCAACGGTTGCAGGAAGATTGCAAGTCGCATGCCGGGACGTGACGGGTGCGTCGCGGCGCGGGCCGGGAGGAGGGGCTGTCCGGCAGCGCGCGAGGCAGGGCGGGAAGCGGCAAAAAAAAGCGCCGGGGCAGGACGCTCCCGGCGCTGTGCGGCGCCGGGAAGCGCGCGATGCGTTCCCGGCCCGGTGCGGATCGGCGCAGTCCTGCCGGTCAGGCGCCGTTGTTCGCCGCGACCTGGCTGAAGCGGCCTTCGCGGAAATCCGCCAGCGTCTGGTAGATCTGCTCCTGGGTGTTCATCACGAACGGCCCATATTGCACGATCGGCTCACCCAGCGGCCGGCCCGCGATCAGCAGGAAGCGCGAATCGGTCGCCGCGGTCACGCTCACGCCGTCGGCGCCCGCGGCGTTGTCCAGCACGCCCATGCGCTGCGCTTCGAGCACCGCCGCGCTGTCGCCGGTGCCTACCGAGATTTCGCCCCGGTAGGTGTACAGGAAGGCGTTGTGGCCTGGCGGCAGCAGCTGCGAGAAATGCTGTCCGGCGGGCAGCGTCACGTCGAGGTACAGCGGCTCCGTGACCGGGCGCGTCACCGCGCCGGCCATGCCGTGCGAAGCGCCTGCCAGCACGCGCACGGTGGCGCCGTTCGGCAGCGCGACCGTGGGCACGGCGGCGGCGGGCAGGTCGCGGTACCAGGGCGCGGTCATCTTGTCTGCGGCCGGCAGGTTCAGCCACAGCTGGAAGCCTTCCATGCGGCCGTCCTCCTGCTCGGGCATCTCCGAATGCACCACGCCGGCGCCGGCCACCATCCACTGCGCGCCGCCGTTTTCCAGCAGGCCTTCGTTGCCGGCGCTGTCGCGATGGCGCATGCGGCCGGCCAGCATATAGGTAATGGTCTCGAAGCCGCGGTGCGGGTGGTCGGGGAAGCCGCCGATATAGTCGTCGCGGCTGTCGGTGCCGAAGGCATCCAGCATCAGGAACGGGTCCAGGCGGCGCTGCAGGTTCTGCGTCAGTACGCGGGTCAGCTTGACGCCGGCGCCATCCGAGGTGGCGATGCCGCGCACCACGCGGTCGACCGCGCGCGAGCGCTGCACGGTTTCCTCGGCGGTGGCCGCGACGGCGGTAGCGGTAGTGCGTTGTTCCATGTTCGATCTCCTGTTGGCTGGGGCGGCGGCAATGGCGCGCCGCCCGTTGGCTACCCTCCCAATTTAAGGGTTTGGGCCAAAAGCGGTAGAGGGCGGCAGGGCAACAGATTGTTCTGCCGGTGGCACGGTGACCGCCACGTTATAGCTGGTTTTTGCAACAGCGCCCGCGTCCGCGACGATGCCGGACAAACGTCGGCAAATGCGCCCACAAGCGGGCCGGAAAGCGGGAAGATGACAAGATCGGCGTAAATGCGTATAATAGCGCTCTCGTTGTCATCCGATGCTGCGTGATCCCGCGCAAGATGCAAGGCCCGGCAGGTTTGCCTGGCCCTTGTTTGTGTCTTGTCCGTTACCTGCGCTGCGTTGGCCGATTGATCCGGCGGCGCGTCGGAAATCATCAACTCTGCGCTGCCACTGGCCTCCCGTACCGCATCTTCGCGGCGGGTTGCGCCGCTCCAGGGACCCCCGGCATTCGCACGCCCGGCGTCCCGTCAAATGGGTTTCCCCGCCTTCGCGTGGAACCCGGCGCCCGTCCACCGGCTCATCTGCCGGTCATGGCGGGCAAGGCAATCTAGTCAGGCCCGGCGGCCCCCAATTGCACCGCCCGAGGCCGTTTTCGTCCGCCAGTCCGGATGTGGTGCTTCCTGCCCACGTGCGGCGCGCGGAAAAGAGGGGAATATGTCCAAGCAATCCGTACAGGCGCTCGCCTGGGGATGTCTCGCGCTCGCCGCGCTGGCCGGCCTGGCCACGTGGATCGGCGTCGATGTCATCCGGCAATACCAGGACCGCCTCTGGTACGACGTGGCGGACCACCTGCGCCTGGTGGCGTGGTCCATGGCGCTGGCGCTGGCCACCGGCGTGCCGGCCGGCATCGGCCTGAGCCGGCCCTGCATGCGCCGCTGGGCCGAGCGCCTGATGCAGGTCTTCAATATCGGCAACACCGTGCCTTCGCTGGCGGTGCTGGCGCTGGCACTGGCCGTGCTCGGCATCGGCGAGCGGCCGGCCATCCTGGCGCTGTGGCTGGCCTCGCTGCTGCCGATCGTGCGCAATACCTGCGAGGGCCTGCTCGGCGTCTCGCCGGCCCTGACCGAAGCCGCGCGCGGCCTGGGCATGACACCGCGCCAGCGCCTGTTGCGCGTCGAACTGCCCAATGCGCTGCCGGTGATCCTGGCGGGCGTGCGCATCAGCCTGGTGATCAACGTCGGCACGGTGCCGCTGTCGTTCCTGATCGGCGCCAACAGCCTGGGCGAGCTGATCTTCCCTGGCATCTACCTGAACAACCAGCCCCTGCTGCTGCTGGGCGCCGCGGCTACCGCGCTGCTCGCCCTGGCGCTCGACGGCCTGTTCGCCGCCGCCGGCTACTGCTACCTGCGCAGCCGCGGCCTGGCGCGCTGAAGGCCGCCGCACATGAAGGAGAACCCGATGCATTCCATCACCAGCGCGCTCGCGCGCGCAGGCCGCCTGCTGGCCGGCCTTGCCGCCGCCGCGGCCCTGGCCGCAGTGGCCGCGCCCGCCGCCGCGGATCCCGTGCGCGTGGGCGGCAAGAACTTTACCGAGCAGTTGATCCTGTCGTCGATGACGGCGCAGTACCTCAGGGCCAAGGGCCTGGCCACCGAGCTGACTTCCGGCCTGGGCAGCACGCTGATGCGCCAGGCCATGGAAAGCGACCAGCTCGACGTGGTGTGGGACTACACCGGCACCGCGCTGATCGTCTTCAACAAGGTCGAGGAGAAGCTCGACGCGCAGGCGAGCTACGAACGCGTCAAGACACTCGACGCCGCGCGCGGCCTGGTATGGCTCGATGCCTCCGGCATCAACAACACCTACGCGCTGGCGATGCCGCGCAAGCGCGCCGACGCCGCCGGCGTGACCACGCTGTCGGCCTTCGCCGAAAAAATGCGCGCGGCCGGCGAGGGCACGGCGCATCCGTTCGCCGTCGACATGGAGTTCGCGGCGCGCCCGGATGGCCTGGAGCCGCTCAAGGCGCGCTACAAGCTGCCGTTCTCGCGCCGCGACGTGATTCAGCTCGATCCCGGCCTGGTCTACACCGCGCTGAAGAACGACCAGGTCGAACTGGGCCTGGTCTACACCACCGACGGCCGCGTCAAGGGCTTCGACCTCGTGCTGCTGGAAGACGACCAGCATTTCTTCCCCGCGTACAACGCCGCGCCGGTGGTGCGCAAGGCTGCGCTGGAGCGGCACCCGGAACTGGCCGGACTGCTCAATGCGCTCTCGGCCACGCTCGACAACGAGGCCATGACCGAGATGAACTACAAGGTCGATATCGGCCAGCAGCCGGTCGACAAGGTGGCGCAGGAATTCCTGCGCGGCCACGGCCTGATCTGAAGGAGGCCGCATGGACCTGATGACTTACCTGCAGCACAGCTGGCCCACGTTGCTCAAGCTGACCGGCCAGCACCTGGCGCTGGTGGGCTCCGCGGTGGGGCTGGCGATCCTGGCGGGCGTGCCGCTGGGCATCCTGTGCGCGCGCTTTCGCTTCCTCGCCACACCGCTGCTCACGCTGGCCACCATCGTGCTGACCTTGCCCTCGATCGCGCTGTTCGGCCTGATGATCCCGGTGTTCGCGCGCTTCGGCCACGCGCTGGGCTATGTGCCGGCGGTGACCGCGGTGTTCCTGTATTCGCTGCTGCCGATCATGCGCAATACCTGCGTGGCGCTCGACAGCGTGGACGACGGCATCCAGGAAGCCGGCCGCGGCATCGGCATGACCACCTGGCAGCGCATGCGGCTGGTGGACCTGCCGCTGGCCGTGCCCGTGATCCTCGGCGGCGTGCGCACCGCCGTGGTGATGAATATCGGCGTGGCCACCATCGCCGCCATCATCGGCGCGGGAGGCCTCGGGGTGCTGATCCTGCAAGCGATCAGCCAGAGCAACATGAGCAAGCTGGCGGTGGGTGCCGTGCTGGTCAGCGTGCTCGCCATCGTCGCCGATGCCTGCCTGCAGTGGCTGCAGCGGGCGCTGACACCGAAAGGAATCCGCTGACATGATTGAACTCGACCAACTCACCAAGACCTTCCGCCAGAAGGACGGCGCCGAAGTGCACGCCGTCGATGCCGTTTCCATGACGGTGCCCAAGGGCGAGATCTGCGTCTTCCTCGGGCCTTCGGGCTGCGGCAAGACCACCACGCTGAAGATGATCAACCGCCTGGTCCAGCCCAGCGCCGGCCGCGTGCTGATCGATGGCGAGGACACCACCCGCGTGGACGAGGTGACGCTGCGCCGCAAGATCGGCTACGTGATCCAGCAGATCGGCCTGTTCCCCAACATGACCATCGAAGAGAACATCATGGTCGTGCCGCGCCTGCTGGGGTGGGACAAGAAGCGCAGCCGCGAGCGCGCGCGCGAGCTGATGTCGATGGTGCAGCTCGATCCGGACAAGATGCTGTCGCGCTACCCGCGCGAGCTGTCGGGCGGGCAGCAGCAGCGCATCGGCGTGATCCGCGCGCTGGCCGCGGACGCGCCGGTGCTGCTGATGGACGAGCCGTTCGGCGCGGTCGATCCGATCAACCGCGAGAGCATCCAGAACGAGTTCTTCCAGATGCAGCGCCAGCTCGGCAAGACCGTGATCATGGTCTCGCACGATATCGACGAAGCCATCAAGCTGGGCGACCGCGTGGCCGTGTTCCGCCGCGGCAAGCTGGTGCAGTTCGATCATCCCGACGCCTTGCTGGCGCATCCGGCGGACGATTTCGTGCAGGCCTTCGTCGGCCATGACAACACGCTCAAGCGCCTGCTGCTGGTGCGCGCCGGCGACGCGGCAACCATGGCGCAGAGCTGCACCCCGGACATGCCGCTGGCGCAGGCCTTCGGCATCATGGATGAAGCCGATGTGCGCCAGTTGCCGGTGGTGGACGCCGCGCAGCGCGCGCTGGGCTACGTCACGCGCCGCGATGCGCGGGGCGGGCAGGGCGCGTGCGCCGATGCGATGCGTCCCTTCAAGGCCACCGGGGCCTTCGACGAGCACCTGCGCATCGTCCTGTCGCGCATGTACCAGCACAACACCAGCTGGCTGCCGGTGCTCGATGCCGGGGGCGTGTATCTCGGCGAGGTGACGCAGGAATCGATCGCGGACTATCTCAGTTCAGGGCGCTCGCGCGGCAACGCGCCGGTGATCCGGGCGCCGCAGGCGCCGGCGCCCGTCGAGCGTGCCGCCGCCTGAGCCGGCCAAAGGTTGACGCCCCGCCGCACGTAGTCGTGGCTGTTCAGGTTGCAGCGAGGGACGCCCGGTGAACCGCATCGGGCGTCTTGCATTCCGGGGGCCGGTGCGGCCTGGTCGCAGGCCGTCTCCGCGGCTCAGAGATGGACGTGCGGCCACCGCGCCGCGTCACCGAAGAGGTTGAAGCATGCCTCGCAAGGCAGCATGAAGGCCTCGCGCGTGGAGACGAAGGAGATGTCCAGCCGGTGCGGCGTGGCAAGCTGGGAGCAGGTGTACCACCGGCAGGCGAAGCCCAGGAGCGTTGCATCCAGGTTCTCGGCCACCAGCAGCGCCTTTGGCTCCGCGCAGGGCCACGTCGCTATGTCGGGCGGCGGCATGTGGTACACGAACTGGAAAGCCAGCTGGTCGGCCGGCACGAGCGGCATGTTCAATGCCGCGACGAGCGGGGCTGGCTTCAGGACGGCCTGGATCTTGTCGAAGTTCGGCTTGGACAGCCGGCCACCGGAGAAGGCGACAACGAAGGCGTACTGGATCTTCGGGGTCTGCATGTGCATCACGGCCATGGCGATGTGACCGAGCTCGTCCGCGATGTCGGCCTTGCCGTCGATCAGATCCAATGGCGCCACGAGCTGCATGACGGCGTCTATGACCTTGATGGTCTCCGGCGTGGGGACCGGGTATCGGCCCAGCGATGCCTTGTTCTCGTCGTACTTCCGGATGATCGATTCGATCTGTGTCTGATTGAACGGCATGAGCCACCTCTTCGTTGGGCGAAACGTTCCCCGTCCGGCATGCGCGAAGCGAGCGCCGGTCTCCGGTGGATCTCCGGCCGGACGGCGCCGCCAGGGACTCGCCCCGATAGCGCCATCCACGCCGGCCGGCTGCTATCTCAGCATGACCGGGCGTCCCGCCAGCCTTGCGTAGTTATCGATGGCATCGTGAACGGGCGCCCGCTTGTAGCCGTCCTTCAGCAGCCTGACGTATTGCTCCAGGGTCGGGTTCTTCACGATCTCTTCCACGGATTCCAGCTTCAGGCTCTTGGCAACGAAATAAATGAGTTCCTGCGCCTTGAGTTCCTCCGCATCCACGAAGGACTTGGTTGCCGTAAAGCAAAATGCATTCTTGACTTCGGCAATCAGTCCATCGCCCGAGAAGTTATAGCGCCACGCCATCACATCGACACGGATCAGTGCGCCGCGCTCCAGGGCGATATACCAATTCTTGGTGGACGATTCACCGATCGATGTGCTTCCAAGAATGGCGTTGAAGGCGAACTTGATCAGCGTGGAGAACCCGTCCTTCACGTTTTTCTCGCCGCCCGAGAAAAAGGAATCGACGACTGAAGAAATTTCGTCGGCGGCCTTGTCAGTGACGCTGACCCGATATTGCTCGATATGCTCGAACATCTTGTACGGAACGATCTCCTCCCGGAATGCGTCCGGATTGCGCATCTTTTGTATCAGCTCGGAGCGGTATTTATCGAGCTCCCCCATTGCCGCCTTCTTCAAGATCTCGAGTTGCTCGCGCGCCTTCGTGTCATCCGGCTTCAACGCGTTTCGGATGGTATCCAGAACAGCCATTTTTGCTCCTCCTGTTATTCGCGGGCAGCATCGATCCATGGAAATTTAATTCCATCGATACCGGCAATGTTTTTTCATGAATGACGCAAGACAAGGCTTTCTTCGTTCGCTTCGCCTTACGGTGATTTCGATGTGAAAAATTTCAATACCTCTCGCGAGGCAGAGGTAATTTATGCGATGAAGGAAGTAGTGCAAGGCGATCGTATTCACTTGAGATGTGCGAGGCGTGCATGTCGTCAACTCGCCCCGTGCGTCGGTCGGGCCTGATACGTCGCCTTGCGAGGGGATCGATCCGGTCCGGGGGCGCTGGATCACGTCGACCGGCACCTTGGCACAGTGGGTTCGCCGTGCAGGTCGCACCTGGCACGCCGCTTGCCGCGCCGACGATGCACAGCCTTGTTGCCGGCCGGCCGCTACGACCGCGCGATGGCGTTGTGCCCTGCTCGCCTCCCCGGTGGCCGATGACGTGTTGTTCCCGGCTCAGGCCCCGCAGATCCGGCTTGCTCTCTGCGCAAGCCGTTGCGCGCTTGAAAAAATTGAGATCACGTACTTACAAGAGTTAATTCCAATTCTCCGGCGGCTCTGCAAGCATAGGCATGGCGACTGCGCAATTCGTATTGCTCCAGGCGGGCCTTCACAACTCTGGGAGATCACCATGGTACGAATACTGGCGTCGAGCCTGCTGGCGATGTCGCTCGGGGCATGCAGCACGCTCGCCCCGACACCATCGGCTCCACCGGCTGCCCCGGCATCCGCGGCCGCGCCGGCTGCCCCGGCTCCGCCGGCAGGTACGGCCCAGCCTGATGCCAAGGCAGTCAATCCGGCAGCCATCCAGGCGCTCAAGGACATGGGCACCTATCTCCAGTCGCTCAAGCGCTTCGAGGTATCGATCGAGCTGACCGGCGAGCGGGTGCTGGCCGACGGCCAGAAGCTCCAGCACACGGCGACGGCAGACCTCGAAGTGGATCGTCCGAACAAGCTGCGCACCCGCATGCATAGCGCCCGTTCCCAACGCGACCTCATCTACGACGGCAAGACGGTGACACTCTATACACCGGCGCAGAAATCCTATTCAAAGGCGGAATTCGCCGACAACCTCGCCGGGCTGGTGCGCCGCCTGAAGGAACGATTCGGCATCGAACTACCGATCGCGGACCTGTTCCTGTGGGGCACCCCCGCCGCGCCGCTCGACAATATGGAGTCGGCGATGAATGCCGGCCAGGACTTTGTCGACGGCGAGCTCTGTGATCATTACGCCTTCCGCCAGGGCGCGATCGACTGGCAGATCTGGATTGCCAACGGGACCAAGCCTCTGCCGCGCAAGCTGGTGATCACCAATCGCGCCGACGACGCGCGTCCGCAATCGGTCACCCTGCTCGATTGGAGGCTGAATCCAAAGTTCAAGGAGTCGACCTTCACCTTCACGCCGCCGAAGGGTGCCAGATTGGCCGAGTTCGTTCCCGTGAAGAACCAGTAAAGGAGAGCCGCCATGAGACAAGCATTCGGCAAGTTGTTCCTGGTGCTCCTGAGCGTTCTCGTTCTGGCGACCTATGGCTGGGCCCCTGTGGCTGAGGCGCGCGTGGGCGGCGGTGGCGGCGGTGGCGGCGGCGGCGCTCGTGGCGGCGGCGGCGCTGCAGCCGCCGCTGGAGGCGGGGGCAGGCAGATCGACAACAGGAGCGCGGACGCGCGTACCAACGATGTCCGCAGTACAAGCGTCAACAACGTCAACAACGTCAACAGGAACGTCAACGTCAACGCCAGCAAGAACGTCAACGTGAACGTCGAGGGCGGTGGTTGTTGCCACGGCGGCTGGGACAATGACTATCACCCGGTCGCGACGGCGGCCGCGGTCACGGCCACGGTTGCGGTGACTGCCGCAGTCGTGGGCTCCATGGTGCGCACCGTCCCGCCAGGGTGCGTGCCCGTCAACTACGGTGGCATGGTCTACCAGCAGTGCGGCAATACGTGGTACCAGCCGCAGGGTGGGCAGTACGTCGTGATCAGTCCACCTTACTGAGCATCCCGGGTGTTCGCATCCCGCCGGCCCAGGTGGCCGGCTGCTTCTTGGCCGGCGATCCGCTGCGGGACACGTAGATACTTAGCGTTGCTGTGCGTGCCACGCATCTGGCAGCAGCGTTGCCGAATTCGGGCGATGACGCGGCCGGCGCGTTTCAAGGCCTCGGCTGGAATGGCCAGTCCCGGTTCGCGTGACGTCTCCCGGTCTTGCCGAAAGAAAATGGGCCGGAAATTCCGGCCCATTTTCATGGCGGTGCGAGACGCGGCGCGCGCTTAGTCGCGGCCCAGCTGGCCGTCAGTGAGTCGCCATGCGCCCAGCGGATTGCCATCCTGCAGCGCCGGCGGCAGCAGCTCGACAGGCACGTTCTGGTAGCACACCGGACGCAGGAAGCGGTCGATGGCGGACGCGCCCACCGAGGTCGCGCGGGTGTCCGAGGTGGCCGGGAACGGACCGCCGTGCACCATCGCGTACGAGACTTCCACGCCGGTCGGATAGCCGTTGAACAGCACGCGGCCGACCTTGCGTTCGAGCACGGTCAGCAGGCTGGCGGCCTCGGCGCGGTCGCCGGCATCGGCTTGCACCGTGGCGGTGAGCTGGCCTTCCAGGCGGCGCGCCACGGCGAGCATTTCCTCGTGGTTGCGGCAGACCACCAGTACCGACGAGGGGCCGAAGACTTCGGCTTCCATGCGGTGGTCGCCAAGGAAGCGTTCCGCCGTGGTTTCGAACAGCGCGGGACGCGCCTGGTTGGGGCCGGTGGGCGCCAGGCCGCTGCCGATGCGGCGCAGCCCTTCGATATCGCTCAGTTGCGCCACGCCGTTGTCGTAGGCCTGGCAGATGCCGGGCGTCAGCATGGTGGCGGCAGCTTTTTCCGCCAGTGCCGCGACCGTGCCCTGGCGCAGCACGTCCAGCGCCGGGCTGTCCACTGCCAGCAGCAGGCCCGGGTTGGTGCAGAACTGCCCCACGCCCATCACCAGCGAATCCACCAGGTTGCGCGCGATCTCGGCCGCGCGTGCGTTCAGCGCCGCGGGCAGCAGGAACACCGGGTTGATGCTGCTCATCTCGGCGTAGACCGGGATCGGCTGCGGCCGGTTGTTCGCGGTCTGCACCAGGGCCAGGCCACCGCTGCGCGAGCCGGTAAAGCCGACCGCCTGGATCGACGGATTGGCCACCAGGGCGGTGCCCATGGTGAAGCCGGAGCCCACCAGCAGCGAGAACACGCCCTCCGGCAGGCCGGCATCGGCCACCGCCTTCTGGATCACGCGCCCGACCAGTTCGGAGGTGCCGAGGTGGCCCGAGTGTGCCTTGACGATGACCGGGCAGCCGGCCGCCAGCGCCGAGGCGGTGTCGCCGCCGGCCACCGAGAACGCCAGCGGGAAGTTGCTGGCGCCGAATACCGCGACCGGGCCCACGGCGATCTTCTGCAGGCGCAGGTCAGGCCGGGGCGGCGTGCGCTCGGGCAGGGCGGAGTCGAGCGTGGCCGATTGCCAGCGGCCGTCGCGCAGCACGCTCGCGAACAGGCGCAGCTGGTTGGCGGTGCGGGCACGTTCGCCCTGCAGGCGCGCGATCGGCAGCGCGCTTTCGGCATGGGCGCGCTCGATCAGCGTATCGCCCAGCGCTTCCAGGCCCGTGGCGATGGACTCCAGGAACCTGGCGCGGGCCTCGGGCGAGGTGTTGCGGTAGGTATCGAAGGCCGCTTCTGCCAGCGCGCAGGCGCGCTCGGCATCGGCCGCGTCGCCGCCGTGGAATTCCGGTGCGAGCGTTTCGCCCGTAGCCGGGTTGGTGGCATGGAGGATCTTCGCGGTGCCGCGTACGGCGCTGGCGCCGATCAGCATTTCGCCGGTGATGGTCATGAGGGTTCCTTCAACTGCGGTCAATTAAGGCGCCCGGGCAGCGGGCGGGTGACGGGCCGGGCACAGTCGCATTCGCTGCGCTTCGTTATAAGACATCCTACAACATCAGAGACCTTGCCTGCAAGCGGGAGAACCCGCGCCAGGCGGGTGCGGGGCGCGGATCAGCCGGCGTCGAGCGCGGCCGACGCCTTGCGCAGCCGTTCGCGGCTGTTGGTGAGGTGCATGCGCATCGCCGCCTTGGCGCCTTCGGGATCGCGCCGTTCGATGGCGTCGTAGATATTCTCGTGCTCGATGTTGACGCGCTCGAGATATTGCTCGCGCTCTTGCGCGCTCACGTGCAGGCGGCTGCGCGGGATCACCATGGTGCCCAGGTGGCCCATGATGTCGGTGAAATAGCGGTTGCCGGTTGCGCGCGCGATGGTCAGGTGGAATTCGAAGTCCGCGCCGACGGAGTCCTTGCCGTCGGTGGCGGTGCGCTTGAGCTCGTCCAGGGCCTGGCGCATGGTAGCCAGTTGCTCGTCGCTGCGGCGCGAGGCTGCCAGGCTGGCCGCCTCGGCTTCCAGGCTGACGCGGAATTCCAGCATGGCCAGCACGTCCATGGCGGTGACCATGGTGGCGGGATCGATGCGGAACGGCGAGGCGCTTTCGGCGGGGCGGGCCAGCACGAAGGTGCCGATGCCATGGCGCGTCTCGACCAGGCCGCTGGCCTGCAGTCGCGACAGCGCCTCGCGCACCACGGTGCGGCTGACGCCGAGCGCGCTCATGATCTCGGACTCGGTCGGGAGTTTGTCGCCCGGCTTGAGCGCGCCTTGCTGGATGCGTTCGCTCAGGCTGCTCACTGCCTCTTCGGCAAGCGTACGGCCGCGGCGCCGCAGCGGAGTGGAGGAAGCAAGCATGGGGTTTGACATGGTTGGCGGGGACTTGACCGGATCGCAATGCGCTCATTATACTTCGTCGTAAGTCATATGACGACCGATAACAGCCATCCGGCAACAAACATGCGCGGCCAGCCTTGCTGGGCGCACAATCTGCCGGAATCGCTAGCATGAGAAAGCCGGCACGATCCGGCACCGCCAAGCCCGAGACAACCCTAAGCGCAGCGTCGCCTGGTCGACCGCCGCGCTTTCCGCCGGAACCCGACATGACCCAAACGCCCAATCCCGCAAGCCACGATGCGTCGGCGACACGTTCGACGTCCGCGCCCGGCGGCACGCCGGTCGTCACCGAACTGAGCGTGGTCCCAGTGGCCGGCCACGACAGCATGCTGATGAACCTGTCCGGCGCGCATGGTCCGTTCTTCACCCGCAATATCGTCATCCTCAAGGACAGTGCCGGCAACATCGGCGTGGGCGAGGTGCCGGGCGGGGAAGCCATCCGCCAGACGCTGGAAGATGCGCGCGAACTGCTGGTGGGCCAGTCGATCGGCAACCACCAGGCGGTGCTCAACCGCGTGCGCAGCGCCTTCGCCAGCCGCGACGCCGGCGGCCGCGGTCTGCAGACCTTCGACCTGCGCATCACCATCCATGCGGTGACCGCGCTCGAAGCGGCGCTGCTCGACCTGCTCGGCAAGCACCTCGGCGTGCCCGTGGCCGCGCTGCTGGGCGAAGGGCAGCAGCGCGATGCGGTGGAGATGCTGGGCTACCTGTTCTACGTCGGCGACCGTAACCGCACCACGCTCGGCTACCGCGGCGAGCCCGATGCGGACAACGCATGGTTCCGCCTGCGCAATGAAGCGGCGATGGACGCCAAGGGCGTGGTCCGGCTGGCCGAAGCCGCGTTCGAGCGCTACGGCTTCAACGACTTCAAGCTCAAGGGTGGCGTGCTGCGCGGCGACGAAGAAATGGAAGCGATCCTCGCGCTGGCCGAGCGCTTCCCCAAGGCGCGCATCACGCTCGACCCCAACGGCGCGTGGTCGCTGGCCGAGGCGGTGCGGCTGTGCCGCGACAAGCATGGCGTGCTGGCCTATGCGGAAGACCCCTGCGGCGCCGAGGACGGCTATTCGGGCCGCGAGATCATGGCCGAGTTCCGCACCGCCACGGGCCTGCCCACCGCCACCAACATGATCGCCACCGACTGGCGCCAGATGGGCCATGCGGTGCGCCTGCAATCGGTGGACATTCCGCTGGCCGACCCGCATTTCTGGACCATGCAGGGTTCGGTGCGCGTGGCGCAGATGTGTGCCGAGTGGGGTCTCACGTGGGGCTCGCATTCCAACAACCATTTCGATATCTCGCTGGCCATGTTCACGCACGTGGCCGCCGCCGCGCCGGGCCGCGTCACCGCCATCGACACGCACTGGATCTGGCAGGACGGCGAGCGCCTGACCAAGGCGCCGCTCAAGATCGAGAATGGCAAGGTGGCCGTGCCCACGGCGCCGGGCCTGGGCGTGGAACTCGACGTGGAGCAGCTGGCGCTGGCGCACGAACGCTACAAGAGCATGGGGCTGGGCGCGCGCGACGACGCTGTCGCCATGCAGTTCCTGATCCCGGGCTGGAAGTTCAACAACAAGGCGCCGTGCATGGTCCGGTAGGGGTGCCGTCCTCCCGCCTGGAACGCCAACAATAAAAAAGCGGTATCAATCAGAAGTCGAAAGCTCGCGACATCAAGAAATCCAACAAGAAACCAGGAGACAACGATGACCAAGTTCCAGCAACCCGCCGCGCGGCGCAGGCTGTTCAAGCTTGCCGGGGCGCTGATCGCCGCCCTGGCGGCAGCCGGCAGCATGACCGCCGCCGCTGCGCAGACGTGGCCGACCAAAGCCGTATCGGTGGTGGTGCCGTTCCCGGCCGGCGGCTCCACCGACACCATTGCGCGCATGCTGGCGGTGCCGCTCAACGAGAAGCTCGGCCAGCCATTTGTGGTGGACAACCGCCCGGGCGCGACCGGTGCCATCGGCGCGACCATGGTCAAGCGCGCGCCCGCCGACGGTTACACGCTGATGGTGGCGTCGATCGGCGTGTACGCCGTGAACCCCTTCCTGCAGAAGAACCTGCCCTACGATCCGGCCAAGGATTTCGACCTGCTGACGGTGGCCGTGCGCGCGCCCAACGTGCTGGTGACCAAGCCTGATTTCCCGGCCAAGAACCTGCAGGAACTGGTTGCGTACATGAAGAAGAACCCGGGCAAGGTCGCCTTCGCCACCTCCGGCGCGGGTTCGTCGGACCACCTGACCGCGGCGCTGTTCTGGCAGAAATCCGGCACCGACGGACTGCACGTGCCGTACAAGGGCGGCGCGCCCGCGATCTCCGACCTGTTGGCGGGGCAGGTGGACGCCTCGTTCCAGAACGTCAACGCGGTGCTGCAGCATATCCGCAGCGGCAAGCTCAAGGCGCTGGCCGTGACCGGCGACAAGCGCTCGGCGGTGCTACCCAATGTGCCGACCATGGCAGAAGGCGGCGTGAAGGAAGTGGACGTCTACTCGTGGCAGGGCGTGGCCGCGCCGCGCGGGCTGCCCAAGGACGTCAAGGGCAAGCTGCACGCCGCGCTGGTCAGCGCGCTGGCCGAACCGCAGATGCGGCAGAAGCTGGCCGAAAGCGGTTTCGAGGTCGTCGCCAATACGCCCGAGCAGTTCGACCAGTTCGAGAAACAGGAACTGCAGCGCTGGAAGACCGTGATCGAAGCCGGGAAGATCACCAGCGAATAAATCCACGCCACGCCGATGGCGGGGCGCACCGGTTTCACGCTCCTTGGCCCTGCTTCACGGCAGGGCTTTTTTATTGGGCGGACGCGGGCGTTGCCTGTCGCGCAGGCTGGCAGCAAAGCCTGTTACGCTTGTTGGCATGCACCGCCCCAGGATCCGCCTCTGCAAGTCGCCGCCGTGTCTGCTGATCGAGACCCGCTGGCTGGTGCCGCGCCGCTTCGACGGATTCGCGCCCGGCCCGCTGATCTTGCTGCGGCCCGGCGCGAGCCATGCGCTGATCGAGCACGAGAAGGTCCATGTGCGCCAATTCTGGCGCTCCGGTGGCCTGATGGGCGTGCTCTACCTGCTCAGCCCGCGCTGGCGCCTGCGTTTCGAACTGGAGGCCTACCGCGAACAGCTCAGGCACTGCGAGCCATCCGCGGCGCGCCAGTTCGCCCGCATGCTGTCTCGTCACTACCGCCTGAAGATCTCCGAGGAGCAGGCGTACCGCCTGCTGACGATGCCGGCCGGAGAGTGACGTTCACCATGGCATGCGCATCAGTGATGGCCGCCGCCTCCGCCGCCTCCGCCGCCGCCATGGAAGCCGCCGTGGAAGCCACCACCGCCCCCATGGAACCCGCCGCCATGAAATCCGCCACGGAAGCCACCGCCGACGCGCATCCCGGGCGCACGGAAGAACGCGTGTGCGACATGGTGGGCATGATGGAAGCGATCGATGAAGATCACGCCGCCAAACGCCACGCCATATGGTGCCCAATACCACGGGTCATAGTAGGGCGCGGCGTAGGTAATCACGCCCGCGTCGCCGGTGTCGACCATCTGCCAGCTGCCATCGGGTTGCAGGCAGGCCAGGCCCTGGACTTGCTGCAGGACGCCGTTGATCACGGCCTGTCCCGACATCTCCTCGCAGGGTGGGCCTGATATGTCCTGGCCTGCCGCCGGCAGGCCAAAGCCGAGGGCGGCCAGTGCCGCCGCCGCGGCTGCGAAATGCTTGCCCATGGTTGTTCATCCCGAGCGAGAACTCCCGACGTCACGATACGGCCTACGGCGCTGGTTTTCCGGGGGAGGGGCGAGAGCGGTGAAAGCGGTCTGTGATCGCAGCGCCCCGTTCCGGCATGTCCGTATGGAATCCGGTCTTATCTGAAGGCACATCGGTTTGCCTGCGGGTCCCGTTTCCGTGTCCATCGCGGAACGGTCCTGCACACGATGTAAACGGATCAGGTGCCGGCTTTATTCCCCCGGAGCACGGGATTTATCGGCCACCGCTCAACGCCATTCCTCGGGGGCGCCGCCCAGGCTGCCGCACACGTCCAGTGCAATCTCCCGCAGGCGCGGCTCGGTGCTTTGTCCCGAAACGGCATAGCCCGCGCCGCCGGTGGCCCAGTAGAAGGTGCGCCTTTCATTCTCGCGCAACACGCTGACCGAGGGATGCGTGGAGGAGGCAGAGGCGATGTACAGGGTCAGCCGCTCTCCCGCCGGGTTCTCGTACATCAACTGCGCCGCGGGGCCGGTTGCGCCGGGCAGCAGCCGGCCACCCATCAGCTTGTAGCCGAAGTCGTCCAGCACCGGGATGGTCAGCGTGCGCGACAGCCGGCGCGACAGCCATGCCACGAGATGAGCCTGGTCGGATGCGGGCACCTCGACCGGGTGGCGTTGCTCGACGGCAAAGACCGCATAGGCCAGGTCGGCATGGCGGGCAAAGGCAGCGGGGTCGGCCGCGGCACCCGGCAAGCGGGCGGCGCCCGTGCCGAGCGCCAGGCCGACGACCAGGCACCCCAGCGCCGCTGCGCCACGCCACCACCAGTTCGGCCGCGCGCGCACCACCAGGTAGCGCGCATCGTGCTGCGGCGGAAACAGCGCCTTGAGCGCGGCGCACTGGCGCCGGTAGTCGGCCACCCGCGCGGTGGCCTGCTCGTCATGCGCCAGCCCGGCCAGGGCTTCGGCTTGTGCCCGTGGCGACAACTCACCGTCTACCAGGGCCGACAGACGTTCGAGGTCCGGCTCCGGCGGCGTGGCAGGATCGCGATCGTCGGTCATGACGTGCTCCTCACGGCTTTGAGTTGGGTGGGGCGCTGGCCGGCGCCATCCTGGAGAAGGGCGCGCAGGTGCTCGCGCGCGCGCGACAGTCTCGACATCACGGTACCCACGGGCACCTGCAGGATCGCGGCGGCCTCCCGGTAGCTCAGTTGCTCCAGCGCCACCAGCAACAGCACCTCGCGCTGGTCCGGAGGCAGCCGGTACAGCGCGCGCTGCACATCGCGCAACAGCAATCCCTCGATCTGCTGGTCCGGCGATTCCAGCCGCTCCCAGAGCGGGTCGCCGTCATCGACGGTGAACTCATGCCGCTTGCGCAACTGGTCGATATAGAGGTGGCGCAGCACGGTCAACAGCCAGGCGCGCGTATTCTTGTGGGCGCGCAGCGAGGCCCAGCCGAGTGCGCGCTCAACGGTGTCCTGCACGAGGTCGTCCGCCCAGGCGGCGTCGCCCGTCAGCGCGCGCGCATAGCGCCGCAGTTGCGGTAGCCAGGCCGCCAGATCTTGCTCCAGGCTCACCGCAGCCAGCCGGCCAGGCTGCCCGGTCGGCTGCCGCTGTAGCAAGGGGCGGGCGAGCCGCCGGTGAAATATGGCGCCGGCGCCATGGCGGCGGGCAGCACGGCCGGAATCAGGCGAAGCACTTCCAATTCGATCTCCTCGTGTCCTGCCCTGGATTGCCAGGCTGATGCATGAGGCAGGACTCCGGCGACCGGCCGCAGTGTCGATCGATCTCCTCGACATCGCGTCTGTCCTCACACCGGGTTCCGTTCGGCCTGCCCAATACGGTAAACGAGCCGCGACCGGGATTTATTCCCGCCGCTCGGGCAGGAGGCGCAGGGCGTTGATGCGGTCATCAAGCGATCACGCGATCGAGACGCGCAGGGCCGTTCAGTGTTCAAGCGCCGTGCACGGGCTTGCGGGCATCAAGGGGGGAAGGTCGGCACGCATGCCGCCGGGGGCGACCAGCGCTCGTGGCCGGCGCGCGTGCCGCTTGCCAAGGCGGGAGCGCAATGACGCAACCCGCAGGCCGCCGTGTGACAGGGAAACTGGCGGAAGCGGTGAGATTCGAACTCACGGATGGGTCACCCCATCGGCAGTTTTCAAGACTGCTGCCTTAAACCACTCGGCCACGCTTCCGGGAAGGAAAGAGCGCGCATTATAGCAAGGGAGCTGCGCCTGGTCGCGTGCTCTTGGGCAGGATTGCCTGATGTGGTCTTGTCGGTGTCTGTCGGACAGGGCGGAACCTTCGAAGTGGTGCCGGGCTCCTATGATGCGTGGGGGGGCGCATGGCGACAGGGCCGCGTTCCCCGGCTTTCGGCAATGCAAGCCATTGCGGTCAACATTGCGGTCAATCGAGGAGGATATTTGATGAAGGGCAAAATTCTGGTGGGTGTGGCGGCAGCGGTCGCCGTGGCGGGTCTGGCCGGATGCGCGGCACCGGGCGGCGGCTACAGCGGTGGCTATAACGGTGGGTATGGCGGCGGCTACAACAACGCCCCGCCGCCTCCGCCGCAGCAGCAGCCCGCCTACCAGACTCCGGGCGCCACCACCTACCAGGCGCCACCCGGATCGGTGCTGTACGGCCGGGTCGAGTCGATCGAGCCGGTCACCACGCAGCAAAGCAGTTCGGGCCTGCTGGGCACCGTGATCGGCGGCGTTGCCGGCGGCTTGCTGGGACACCAGATCGGCGGCGGCACCGGCAATACCGTCGCCACCATCGGCGGCGCGGTCGTGGGTGGCGTGGCAGGCAACCAGGTCGAGAAGCGTGCCAGCAGCGGCACCGAGACCGTCTATCGCGTCAACGTGCGTCTCGACGATGGCCGCATGGCCACGGTCACGCAGCGCAATGTGAGCAATCTGCGCATCGGCGCCCGCGCCCAGGTTGCCAACGACATGGCAATGCCCTATTGATCGAAGGTGCCGCACGATGCAATCGGCCACCCGCGAGGGTGGCCGTTTTGCTTGCAGGGGCGCTGCCGGGGCTCAGCCCTTCAGGAACATCTCCTGCAGGTCGTTGAGGAAGCGGCGCCCCAGCTCGGTGGGCCTGATGGTGGCCAGATCGGCTTCGAGCAGGCCCTTTTTCTCGGCGGCGGCCAGGTCGCGGCTGATGGTATGCAGCGGCAGGCCGGTGTGGTCGAAGAAGGTGCTGGCCGGCACGCCGTCGGTCAGGCGCAGCGCGTTGAGCATGAACTCGAAGGGGAGATCCGCCGCGGCGACGTCGTGGCTTTCCTGCACTGCGTTGCCGGCCATGGCCTGCGCCATGTAGGTGGCCGGATGCTTGTGGCGCATCTGGCGCAGCACGCGGTGCGGGAACGAGAGCTTGCCGTGCGCGCCGGCGCCGATGCCGAGGTAGTCGCCGAAGCGCCAGTAGTTCAGGTTGTGGCGCGCTTCGCGATGGGGCCTGGCATAGGCCGAGGTCTCGTAGTGCCGGTAGCCGGCCTGCGCGGTGCGCGCCTCGATCAGGTCCTGCATCTCGTAGGCGCTGTCGTCGTCCGGCAGCGCGGGCGGGAACTTGGCGAACAAGGTGTTCGGCTCGAGCGTCAGGTGGTACAGCGACAGGTGCGTGGTGCCGAACGAGAGCGCGGTTTCCAGGTCCTGCACGCATTCCGCCAGGGTCTGCCCCGGCAGCGCGTACATCAGGTCCAGGTTGACGTTATCGAAGTTGGCCAGCGCGATGCCGATGGCGGCACGCGCCTCGTCGCCGCCGTGGATGCGCCCGAGCGCGGCGAGGTGGCGGTCGTTGAAGCTCTGGATGCCGATCGACAGGCGGTTGATGCCGCTGGCGCGGTAGCTGGCGAAGCGCTCGGCCTCGAAGGTGCCGGGATTGGCCTCCATCGTGATCTCGGCGTCGGCATCGAGCGGCAGCAGCGCGCGGATGTCGGACAGCAGGCGGTCCATGCCGGCGGCCGACAGCAGGCTCGGCGTGCCGCCGCCGATGAACACGGTATGGACCTGGCGGCCCCATACCAGCGGCAGCGATTGTTCCAGGTCCGCCCGCAGCGCATCGAGATAGGCGTCTTCCGGGATATCGTGGCTGCCGTCCGCGCCGGGCACGGCATGGGAGTTGAAGTCGCAGTACGGGCACTTGCGCACGCACCACGGGATATGCACGTAGAGCGAGAGCGGCGGCGACGCCGGCAGCGAGAGCTGGCCGGGCTGCAGCCACAGCGACTTGGTGTCCGCCGGCGCGCTCGCCGCGCCCACGGGAATGATCGGGATCATGGCTGGCCGTGCTGGCCCGAGGCGCGCAAGCGTTCGGTCAGCACCTTGAGCGCCAGCGCGCGGTGGCTGACGGCGTTTTTCTCCTCGGGGCTCAGCTCGGCCGCGGTCTTGCCGATCTGCGGCAGCAGGAAGTGCGGGTCGTAGCCGAAGCCGGCATTGCCGCGCGGTGCGTCGACCACCTCGCCGGCCCACACGCCTTCGGCGATGACCGGGCGCGGATCGTCGGCGTGGCGCACCAGCACCAGCACGCAGTAGTAGTAGGCATGGCGGTTGAGCTTGCCGGCCAGCTGCGAGATCAGGTGCGCGTTGTTGGCGGCATCGGACTTTGCCTTGCCCACCAGTTGCGCGTAGCGCGCAGAGTAGACGCCCGGCGCGCCGTCCAGTGCGTCCACGCAGATGCCGGAGTCGTCGGCCAGCGCCGGCAGGCTGGCCAGGCGGCTGGCGTGGCGCGCCTTGGCGAGCGCGTTCTCGACGAACGTGGCGAAAGGCTCTTCGGCTTCGGGGATGCCAAGCTGGCCTTGCGGCACCACGTCATAGCCCAGCGGCGCCAGCAGGGCGCCGAACTCGCCGAGCTTGCCGGGGTTGTTGGAGGCGAGGACCAGGCGTTGCATTGCGTTCACCGTATGGGATCCAGCCATCAGGCCAGGCCCAGCGCGCGGCGCTGGTGCGTCACCAGGTCGGCGATGCCCTGCTCGGCCAGGCGGGTCATGGCGTCGAGATCGGCGCGGCTGAACGGCGCGCCCTCGGCGGTGCCCTGCACTTCGACGAAGCCGCCGCTGCCGGTCATCACGACGTTCATGTCGGTGTCGCAGCCGCTGTCCTCGGCGTAGTCGAGGTCGAGGACGGCCACGCCGTCCACCATGCCGACCGACACGGCCGCGACGAAGTCGCGGATCGGGCTGGTCTTGATCAGGCCGTCGCGCAGCATCGCGGAGACGGCATCGTGCGCGGCCACGAAGGCGCCGGTGATGGCCGCCGTGCGCGTGCCGCCATCGGCCTGCAGGACGTCGCAATCGAGGTGGATGGTGTATTCGCCCAGCGCGGCGAGATCGAACACCGAGCGCATGGCACGGCCGATCAGGCGCTGGATTTCCTGCGTGCGGCCGGTCTGCTTGCCGCGCGCGGCCTCACGGTCCGAGCGGGTATGGGTGGCGCGCGGCAGCATGCCGTACTCGGCGGTGACCCAGCCTTCGCCGCTGCCTTTCTTGTGCGGGGGCACCTTGCTCAGCACACTGGCCGTGCACAAGACCTTGGTGTCGCCAAACGCACTCAGGACGGCACCTTCGGCGTGGCGGGTGTAGTGACGGGTCAGGGTGATAGGGCGCAGCGCATCGGCAGCGCGTCCACTTGGTCGCATGGGGGATTTTTTCTCGGGAGACAGTCCAGGAGCGGGATTTTACCGCCGCCAGGCCGCGCGCGCCCGTTCGGCGTCTGCATGGCGCGCGGATGGCGCGCCATTCCCGGCTTTTTGCGCGAAGAGTGGCTTATGCGGTACCCCCTGGCCGGATTGCCCGGCCCCGCTCAGCGCATGAAGTTGGTGGTCTTGTCGATCGCGGCGCGGATCTCGGCGATGGAGCGCTCGATTTCCTCCTCCGACAGCAGGTCGGTGTCGCCGCCGTTGTTCTCGAGGATGGAGGTGGTGAAGGTGTTGAGCGGCAGGGTTTCGGTCGCTACCGCCTCTTCGTTGGAGAGATGCGCGTCCAGTTCCCACATCATGGCGATGGCGGTGGTGTTGTCCGCGCCTTCGCCGGCATTCTCCAGGGCCTGCTCGATCAGGTCGGGGATGGCGTGCACCACCGACAGGTGGGTCACCTTGTCGACCAGCAATTGCTCTTCGATGCTGCCCCACAGGCCGTCCGAGCACAGCAGGGCGACATCGCCGGGCTCCAGGCGCAGCGGTCCGCCGATGTCGATCAGCGGCAGGTTGGGGGAGCCCAGGCAGTTGTAGAGCTTGTTGCGTTCGGGGTGGTTGGCCACCTGCATCGGCAAGACGCGCTCCTGCTGCAGCAGGTTCTCGATCTTGGAGTGGTCACGCGTGCGGGTCAGCAGGCTGCCCTTGCGCACCAGGTACAGCCGGGAGTCGCCGGCGTGCGCCCAATGGATCTGGCCGTTCTGCACCAGGCAGCAGACTACCGTCGTGCGCGGCACGTCGGCCAGGCCGTTGGCCTCCGCATAGCGATGGATTTCCCGGTGGGCCAGCATGATGGTGTCCTGCAGGAAATCGGCAGGGTTGCGGATCGACGGCCGGGCCTGCGCCTGGAACTGGCGGGCCAGGGTCTGCAGTGCCTGCTGCGCGGCGACCTCGCCGAGCGCATGGCCGCCGAGGCCGTCGGCCAGCACCATCAGCAGGGCATCGCGCGTGAAGCAATACCCCATGCGGTCCTGGTTGATGCGGCGGCCGCCTTTTCTGCTTTCCTGGTAGACGGAGAATCGCATGTTGGCTGTTGGGGTCGGTTTCTCGAGGGCGGCACTGGGCGCCCTGGTTGTGATTTATTCGCCGCCTGCGCCGATTTCTCCGGCGGGGACGCCGGCGGCAGGTTCGTCGCGCTTGCGCAGCAGCGTCAGGAAGCGGCTGGCGATGGGGCGTTCGGCCGTGGTGGGGGCTGGCGCGCTGGCGGCGGCCTGCTCGCCCAGCGCGTTGGTCTGCTCGCGCAATTCCTTCTGCAGCCGGAACACGCTCTGCGGCCGCTCGGACGGGGTCAGCCGCAGGCACCATTCGACCAGGTCGACCAGGCCGTCGGTGTAGCTGGTGCGCAGGCGCGTGAGCGATTCGGCCATGCGGTCATCCTTCTCGCGCTGGTTCGCCTCCTGCGGCGGCATGCCGGCCATGCAGGCGTAAAGCGTGGCGCCGAGGCTGTAGATGTCGGTCCAGGGGCCAAGATCGCTGTGCTTGCCGTAGAGTTCGGGCGCGGCGAAGCCGGGCGTGTACATGGGCTGGAAGCGCGCCGCCTCCATGGTCAGGATCTGCCGCGCGGCGCCGAAATCCAGCAGGATCGGTGATTCGTCCTCGCGCAGATAGATATTGCCGGGCTTGATGTCGAGGTGCAGCAGCTTGTGGATATGGACCTCGCGCAGGCCGCTCATCAGCGCGTGGAAGACCTTGCGGATGAAATGCTCGCGCAGGACCTTGGCCCGGCCTTGCTGGCGCGCATGCAGGATGTGTTCCTGCAGCGTCTTGCCCAGCTCGTAATTCATCACCATGTAGACGGTGGAATTCTCGCGGAAGAAGTTCACCACGCGCACGACGCTGGGGTGCGAGATGCGCGCCAGCGAGCGGCCTTCCTCGAAGAAATACTTGAGCCCGAGCCGGAACGACGCGGCGCTTTCTTCCGGTACCACCGGGATCAGCTCGCCAGGCTTGCGGCGCGCCAGCGACGACGGCAGGTACTCCTTGATGGCGACGGGCGAGCCGGTCTCGTCAGTGGCGAGGTACACGAAACTGAACCCCCCGCTGGCCAACTTCTTTACAATACGATAGTTGGACAGCAGCGTGCCAATGGGCAGCGGTGCGCTCTTCGGAGGTATTGCGCCCTTGGACTCTGTCATAGGATTCGGGACCTTGATTGCCTCCGGATTGTCCTGACTAATCGATGACTTGTAAAGAACACAATTGCGGCCATTTTTGGCCCTCTTTCCGGCGTTCGAACGGCGCAAGAGCGGGGCAGCAGGCTCCCCGTGCCGCCAGAACCCATGCGGCCAGCCGGCCATTTCGCGAGACTATTCAATGATCCACAGCATGACAGGCTACGGCCTGGCGACGCGCCAGGCGCCGCTGACCGACGCGCACGGCGCGCCGACCGGCAGGACGGCTTCCGTTTCGGTCGAATTCCGTACTGTCAACTCGCGATTCCTCGACCTGTTCTTCCGGGCCCCCGAAGAATGCCGCGCCTTCGAGCCGGCCCTGCGCGAAATGCTCATGGGCAAGCTGTCGCGCGGCAAGCTGGAGTGCCGTATCAACCTGCAGCGTGCCGAGGCCGGAACGGGCGGCGCCACGCTGGCGCTCAACGACGCGCTGCTGACGCAGATCCGTGCAATGGAGGCGACGGTGGCGGCCACCTTCACCCAGGCCGGCACGCTGCGCATGGGCGAGATCCTGCGCTGGCCTGGCGTCCTGGTCGAGCCCGAGCTGTCGCAGGATGCGCTGCGCGAAGCCGTGACCGGGGCCGCCAGGGACGCGCTGGCCCAGTTGCTGGAAGCGCGCCGGCGCGAGGGCGACGCGCTCAAGGCCACGCTGGAAGAACGCATCGACACCATGCTCGCCATCGTCGAGCGGCTCACGCCCGCTATTCCGCAACTGATCGCGCAACACCAGGAGAAGCTGACGGAGCGTCTGCAGGAAGCGTTCAACCTGGTCGCGCCGAACGGCATGACCTCGATGAGCCGCGACGAGATCGGCGAGCGCATCCGCCAGGAAGCCACGGTCTACGGCATCCGCATCGACATCGCCGAGGAGCTCTCGCGCCTGCAGGCCCACCTGAACGAAACCCGCCATATCCTCAAGAAGGGCGGCCAGGTCGGCAAGCGGCTCGATTTCATGATGCAGGAGCTCAACCGCGAGGCCAACACGCTGGGTTCCAAGGCCGCCGCCAAGGAACTGGCCGATGCCTCCATGGAGCTCAAGCTGCTGATCGAGCAGATGCGCGAACAGATTCAGAACCTCGAATAACCATCATGAGTGAAACCATGCCCCACGTCGCCATCGATACCGCCTATCCCGGCAACCTGTTCATGGTGGTGGCACCTTCCGGCGCAGGCAAGTCCACGCTGGTCAACGCGCTGCTGGCGCAGGATTCGGCCATCCGCCTGTCGATTTCCCACACCACCCGCGCGCCGCGTCCCGGCGAGCAGGATGGCCGCGAATATCACTTCACCACGGTGGATGCCTTCCGCGCGGCGCGTGACCGCGGGGAGTTCCTCGAGTGGGCCGAGGTGCATGGCAACTACTACGCCACCTCGCGCGTCTGGATCGAGCAGCAGATGGCCCAGGGCAACGACGTGCTGCTGGAAATCGACTGGCAGGGCGCGCAGCAGGTGCACCAGCGCTTCTCCAACGCCATGGAGATCTTCATCCTGCCGCCGTCGCTGTCAGCGCTCGAGGAGCGCCTGAACAAGCGCGGCCAGGACGAGCCCAAGGTGATCGTGCGGCGGCTGCTTGCCGCGGGCAGCGAGATGGCGCACGCCTCCGAGTCGGACTACGTCATCATCAACGAGGTTTTCGAGCAGGCACTGGAGCAGCTGCGCTGCGTGATCCGTGCAACCCGTCTGCGGTTTTCATCGCAGAAGGCACGCCACACCGAGCTGTTCATCGAGCTCGGAATTCATTGAGCCGGAGCGCGCGGGAACGTTTTTTGCCGCGTGCTGTAAAATAGCCGGCATCGCATAGGTTTTGTCCCAAGGTGGATTTGATATGGCGCGTATTACCGTCGAAGATTGTCTGAAACACATCCCGAACCGTTTCGAGCTCGCGCTCGCGGCGACCTACCGGGCCCGTCAGCTGGTGCAGGGTCACACACCCAAGGTCGAGGCCAAGGACAAGCCCACCGTGGTGGCGCTGCGCGAGATCGCCTCGGGCCAGGTCGGCATCGAGATGCTCAAGAAGGTACCTACCTGATCTTCGGGCGGCCGTGGCCAGTCTTCGCAATGCGTACCTTTGCATTCAGCACTTGCTGCATCTGCTAACGTACCTGTCCGCGAACACGATTGCACAGCCAGATTTCAGAGGCCGCCCTTATGTCTTCATCCCAGCCTTCTCCTCCTGCCGCAACGGCGAGCCCCACGGCCGCGCCGGCGCGCTCGCACGGAGAAGGGCCTGGTGATGCGGGCGGCGACGCAATGCCGCCCGTTCCGCGCAAGCGTGCCGGGAGCGGTCAGCCGAACGTGACCGCACGCACAGGCGCTCCCAATCTTCCTGATCCGCTCGGCGACAATGTCGTTGGCGAGCGTGGTGTCGCGCCCGCAATGGGCTCGGGCAAGGGCAGGGCCGCGCACGCCGCGGCCGAAGGCGAGCTGAACGAGGCGCCTGTCGCAGCCGCGTCGGGCGACGCGTTGTTCATCGACGCAGTGCTGGCGCAGTCCTACCGCCACTTCTTCGGTCCTACCTCGCAGCCCGCGGTGCCGCCGCGCCAGCAGGTGATCTCGATCACCCGGCTGATGGAAAAGCTCGCCTACCTCAAGCCGGTCGACCAGGCCATCGTGCGCGAGGCCTTCCAGTTCTCCGACGAGGCCCACCTGGGGCAATACCGGCAGAGCGGCGAGCCCTACATCACGCATCCGGTGGCGGTGGCCGAGCTGTGCGCGGACTGGAAGCTCGATGTCCAGTCCATCATGGCGGCGCTGTTGCACGACGTGATGGAAGACCAGGGCATCACGAAGAGCGAGCTGGCCGAGAAATTCGGCCCGAAGGTGTCGGAACTGGTCGATGGCCTGACCAAGCTGGACAAGCTCGAATTCCAGAGCCGCGAGCAGGCGCAGGCGGAAAGCTTCCGCAAGATGCTGCTGGCCATGGCGCGCGACGTGCGGGTGATCCTGGTCAAGCTGGCCGACCGCACCCACAATATGCGCACGCTCGATTTCGTGCCGCCCGAAAAGCGGCGCCGGATCGCGCTCGAGACCATGGAGATCTACGCGCCGATCGCGCACCGGCTCGGTCTCAACACCACCTACCGCGAACTGCAGGAACTGTCCTTCAAGGTCGGCTCGCCGTTCCGCTACGCCACGCTCGAAAAAGCGGTCAAGGCCGCGCGCGGCAACCGGCGCGAGGTGGTCAGGCGCATCCTGGAGACGGCGCAGAAAGCGCTGGGCGACGCGGGCATCGTGGCCGAACTGTCCGGGCGCGAAAAGACCCTGTACAGCATCTACCGCAAGATGCACGACAAGCAGTTGTCGTTTTCGCAGGTGCTGGATGTCTATGGTTTCCGCGTGGTGGTGGAAACGCAGATGCATTGCTATATGGCGATGGGCGCGCTGCATGGCTTGTACAAGCCCATGCCGGGCAAGTTCAAGGACTATATCGCCATCCCCAAGATCAACGGCTACCAGTCGCTGCACACCACGCTGGTGGGTCCGTTCGGCACGCCGGTGGAGTTCCAGATCCGCACGCGCGACATGCACCAGATCGCGGAAGCCGGCGTGGCCGCGCACTGGATGTACAAGCACCAGGCCGACCAGGCCAACGACATCCAGCAGCAGGCCCACCAGTGGCTGCAGTCGCTGCTCGATATCCAGAGCCAGACCGGGGATTCGCAGGAATTCCTCGAGCACGTCAAGATCGATCTGTTCCCCGACGCGGTCTACGTGTTCACGCCCAAGGGGCATATCCGCGCGCTGCCGCGCGGCGCCACCGCGCTTGATTTCGCCTATGCCGTGCACAGCGACCTGGGCAACCAGTGCGTCGCGGTCAAGATCAACAACGAGCTGCTGCCGCTGCGCACCGAGCTCAAGAGCGGCGACATCGTCGAGGTGGTGACGGCGCCGTACTCCAAGCCCAACCCGGCGTGGCTGGCGTTCGTGCGCACCGGCAAGGCGCGCGCGGCAATCCGCCACTATCTCAAGACCACGCGGCTCGACGAAGCCATCCAGCTCGGCGAGCGCCTGCTGGAGCAGTCCGCGCGCCAGCTCGGCATCGAACTGAAGGCGCTACCGCAATCGGTATGGGACCGCATGGTGCAATGGACCGGCAACAAGCACCGCGAGGACATCTTCGCCGACCTGGCGCTGGGGCGGCGCGTGCCCGCCGTGGTGGCCAAGCGCATGGAAATCCTGTTGCAGGAACTGTCCGGCGATGTCGACAGCGCCTTGCTCGCCGCGGTGCAGACCTTCGCCGGCGACGAAGCGCCGGCGGTGCCGATCACCGGCGACGAAGGCATGTCGATGATCTTCTCGGCATGCTGCCGCCCGATTCCCGGCGACTCCATCGTCGGCTACCTGGGCAAGGGTGAAGGCCTGCAGATCCACGTGCAGGACTGCAAGGTGGCCAAGCGCCTGCACAGCAAGGATCCCGAGCACTGGATCGACGTGATGTGGGCGCGCAAGACCACGCGTGCCTTCGATGTCTCGATCAAGGTGATGGTGCGCAACGTCAAGGGCATCGTCGCCCGCGTGGCGGCGGACCTGACCTCGGCCGACGCCAACGTGGCGCACGTCGCGATGGAGCAGCAGGAGGGCGGCCACCAGGAAGCCACCTATATGCAGTTCATCATCCAGGTGCAGAATCGCCTGCACCTCGCGAACGTCATGCGGGCGCTCAGGCGCAATCCCGACGTGATCCGCATCTTCCGCGACCGCAACGACAGCTGACGTGCCTGCGGCCGGGGTTCACGCCTTGTCCGGTTGCGCAGCGGCCCGCGCCGGGTAGCGGACTTCCAGGATATCGATCTGCTCGACTCCGCCGGGCGTGCGCAAGGGGACGGTGTCGCCCTCGCGCGCCTTGATCAGCGCGCGCGCGATCGGGGAGATCCAGCTCACGTGGTTGCTGTCGAGGTCCACCTCGTCCATGCCGACGATGGTGATGGTGGTTTCCTCGCCCGCCTGGTTGGCGTAGGTCACCGTGGCGCCGAAGAAGATCTGGTCGTTGTCGCCCTGCAGGGAGGCGTCCACCACCTCGGCCTTGTCCAGGCGCCGGGTCAGGAAGCGGATGCGGCGATCGATCTCGCGCAGGCGCTTCTTCCCGTAGTGGTAGTCGCCATTCTCCGAGCGGTCGCCGTTGGACGCCGCCCACGACACGATCTGGACCACCTCGGGGCGTGCCGCATCGATCAGGTGCATCAGCTCGTCGCGCAGGCGCTGGTAGCCTTGCGCCGAGATGTAGTTCTTGCTGCCCGGCGGCAGCGGGGTTGCGCCTTCGGGGAGGTCGTCGTCCTCGTCGTCGGACGACTCTTTGACAAATGCCTTGTTCATGGTGTGAATCACTTCGAGAGGGCTCTCATTATAGAAAGTCCGGGTGCGCTGTCAGAAAAAGCGAAAAAAAGCACAAAGGGGGTTCACAAACTCTGAAAGTACGATATAATTTCCTTCTCGAGTGCGGCTGTAGCTCAGTTGGATAGAGTACTTGGCTACGAACCAAGGGGTCGTGGGTTCGAATCCTGCCAGCCGCACCACCTATTAAAAGGGCTTCCAGAAATGGAAGCCCTTTTTCATTTCTGGCTCCATTTTCTGCATTTCCGGGCTCCGTTTCCGGATCTGCTTGTCCCGCCCGAACTCCCCGATCCCCTCCCCGGTTCCGCCCATTCTACGTCGGCCTCGCTTCCGGCAATGCGCGCGCTCGCGCAAGCGATTCAGAGTCTTCGCATCGCGAGGGGGATTGCGGATCGCTAATCTCTGATCCGGCGCGCAACCGATGCGCGCTTGTCTCTCGATCGCTTCCGCGCAGCCTTGCTTCCGGCAGTTCGTGCAGGGCGATCGCATTCTCCGAACGCATCCCTTGGGAGCTTCCTCGATGCGACCTTTGCCCTGGTTCGTTCTTGCCTTGCTGTTTGCCATGCTGGCGGGCGCCGCCCGGCGCCCGCCACGTAGCCGCATTTCGTGTGTGCCACTGCCTGCGCCGGCTTGCCGCCCGGCTGGCAGGGGCAAGCCGCGCGGCGGCATTGCCGGGGGCGGCCCGATGCAGGCTCACGGCGAGCGTGCGTGCGGCTTGCTGCTTGGCCTGCTCCACGACGGACGCTTCGATGGCGACGTGCGCGGGCTCGGCACAGGTGCCGAGCCGCGCGCGCAGGCCCATGCGCTTGCCGATGGCTGGCATATCCATACGCCCGGCGAAGCGCGGGGCACGCTGGCCTGGTTGCTGGAGGAGGGGCATCGCGCGTTGTATCCACAGGTTTGCCGGATCCTGTTCACCGCGCCGCGCGCGGCGCGCGAGCGGGAGATCGTGCTGCTTGACCAGTTCTTCGATCCCGTGCGCCTGGCGCGGTGCATCGACAATCTGGAGCGAGCGCTGCCGGGGCTGCGCGCGGATGGCTTCGTCGCCTCGGGTGAGGACCTCGCTCGCGGCGTGCTGGCATGGGACATGAGCCGCGCCGTCCATGTCGCGCGCATGGCCTATGACTGCGGGATGCAGAGCGAAGTGCAGGCCTGGGCTGTGATCGAGCGCGCGGCGGCACAAGTGTTCGCRCAGTTCGCGTCGTGGGAGCATGTCATGCATAGCTATCTGCTCGGGCGTGCGATGTGGGGCGGCCCCGATGGCGGGCTCACGCACCATATGTCGTTTGCGAGAGCCTGCATCGACGATCCCGCCAGCCCCTGGCGCGCCACGCCTTACCCCGGCCGTATCGCGATGTAGGCCTACGCCGCCTTGCTTGCCCGCGACGCGCGGGCTAGGCTGGAGCGGAGGCGCGGCGCTTGTGCGCGGTGCCCGACGACAGGCAACCGGGGAGGATTTCATGAGCAATTCGGACTGGCGCGTCGAAGCCTATCGCGGCATGGATGTCTATGTCCTGGTGTCCCAGCAACGGACCGACGGCGTCGCCTCCGTCGGCGGTCTGGGCGAATGGCGCTACGAGGTGAGGGTGGCCCAGGAGGGTGCGGATCCGTCCGATGCGGGCGACACCGAGCGTTCGTCGGGCGACGGCGTGCCCTTCGCAAGCCGGCGCGCGGCCGAGGAGGCCGCTTTTGCCGCGGGCTACCAGATAGTCGACAAGCTCGTGGGGCGCGCGGAGGGGTAGCGCACGCATTGCTTCAAGCCTGGCCGAGGTCGCGCGGAGCCTCTCCAGGCGGCTTGGCGTGCCTCGGGGCACACTTCCCAGTGTTATTGCAAATTGCACAACATCGCATATCACGTCGTGATATGCATTCTTCTTCTGCGTTTGATCGCGATCATGATGGCGCATTGTGGGGCGCCCTACTCTGAAGCTGAAGCACGTGGCCTGTTCCGCGTGCAGCAGCACGGAGGTGCCATCATGCCGGAGTTCAACGGCTACAAGATCATCTACGAAGTCCAGTCGCTGCCCAAGGCGAAATGGGCAATCCTGGTCGAGGTCATCCGCACGCTGGACGGCGCGGTGGTGGCGAAGCGCCATAATCCGTTCCCGCTCCAGACCTTCGGTGCCAAGCTCGAAGCGCTGGACCAGGTCAATCGCTATCTCCAGGAATTGCTGGGAGGTCTGGCCGCCAGCGCACGCACGCCGCGCGGCAAGGCCTAGCCGAATTGCGTCGATCTCCTGCGCGCGGCCTTGCGCGCAGGCTCCAGACCGGCAATCTCAGCGCCGCCCCCGTCCGCCTCCGCTGCGCCCGCCAGGGCCGCCAACGCGTCCCGAGCCTCCGCTCCAGCTACCGCCGCCGTGATAGTAGCCATGTCCCATGCCGTGATAGGGGTAGCCACCACGATAGTGATACCAGCCGTGGCCGGGTCCGCGGTAGCCATGAGAGTGGTAGCTGTAGACGACGGCACCGCCGTAGAAACCGCCGTAGAACGGCAGCGGATAGTCATAGTCGTAGCCATACCCATACCCATAGCCGACCGGCGGATACGCGACGCCGGGCTGGTAGAAGCCGTAGGGGTCGTAGGGGCTGTATGGGGAATAGCCGTAGCCGTTGTCGTAGGTTGCGCAGGCGCCCAGCGATAACAGCGGGAAAGCCAGTAGCAGGCGGAGCAGGGCGCGGCGCATGGTGCGTTCACTTCAGCATTGGCTGCCCGGCGGACACCGGGCGATAGCGATTAGAGGCCGCCATGGCCCGGGAGGTTCAGCGCCGCGGCGCCGGGCAAGGACGCTGTGCCGGCTTCAGGCTGGCATCCTGGCGAGTTCGGCGGCACGCGCGAACGTATCGCGCACCTGCGGCTGGTCCTCGCGCTGCGCGGCCTCGGCGCGCGCATCGAGGCGCTCGACCAGCACACTCAGGTTGTTGCCAGCGGGTGCCGTCTTGCTCGCCGCGCACTGGCGGGCGGCTTCCTGCACGAGTTGTCCGAGTTCCTTGGCGATGTCGGCGCCGTCGAAGGCGCTGATCGACAGGGCGGAAATCTGCTCGAGGTAGAGGTTGACCAACGCTTCGTCGTGTACCGGTTCGGGCATTTCCGTCTCCTTCACATGATGGCCGGGTGAGCTTCATTGTAGTGGCCGGGCGGAGACCCGGCTGTCGGAGCGAGGCCTACAGGAAGAGCCGCATCCATCACCGTGGCCTGCTTGCGTGGCCCATCTTGCTCCAGATCAAGTATGCATTAAATGGAAATGATTCCTATTTGAGTGGCGGGGTGCTTTCTCATACAATCGGCGCTCGCCCGTCACGGCCAATCCCCAACCTTGCCCACTGTCTTGCCGAGGTACCCGAAATCATGATGCTGCAGATCCCCGATGTGCTGACGCCGGCCCAGGTGGCCCAATGCCGCGAACTGATGGACGCTGCGCAGTGGACCGACGGCAACGCCACCTCCGGGCACCAGTCGGCGCTGGCCAAGCGCAATCTGCAATTGCCCGAGGGCTCGCCGGTGGCGCGCCAGGTCGGCGACCTGATCCAGGACGCGCTGGGCGCCAATGCGCTGTTTTTCTCCGCCGCCCTGCCGCTCAAGGTCTATCCGCCGCTGTTCAATCGCTACGAGGGCGGGCATGGGTTCGACAACCATGTCGACAATGCCATCCGCCATCTGCGCGGCACCAGTTTCCGCATTCGCAGCGACCTCTCCGCGACGCTGTTCCTGACGGCACCCGAGGACTACGACGGCGGCGAGCTGGTGGTGGAGGATACCTACGGCCAGCAGCGCGTGAAGCTGCCGGCCGGCCATATGGTGCTGTATCCCGCCACCAGCCTGCACCACGTGAGTCCGGTCACGCGCGGAGCGCGCGTGTCCTCATTCTTCTGGATCCAGAGCATGGTGCGCGACGATGGCCAGCGCTCGGTGCTGTTCGAGTTGGACACGCAGATCCAGCGCGTGGCGCGGGCGCTGAGCCATAGGGAACCCGCCGTGGTGGGACTGACCGGGGTCTATCACAACCTGCTGCGCCGCTGGGCCGATGCCTGAGCCGGGAGGCGGAAAATGGGGCAGCGGGAGGGATGGCAGCGGGGAGGGAGATGCGGGGCGGGTACCGGATCTTTCGAGGCCGGCGCCCGCCGCTACGCTTCGGGCCGGTTGCCGGCCAGGGCGCTGCAGTGATGGAAAGCGGTGATGGTGAGCGGCTATTCTCGATCGCGCCGCTGCGGGGGCAACGGCACCATGGCAACACGCCGTCGCGCGGGTTTGAGGGCGCGGGTGGGCCAGAAGACGTAGGTGGTATGCGGATCCATCGGCTTGCCGAAGTAGGACACCCACACCTGCACGCCCTGTTCGGTTTCGGCAACGATTGCGGCCACTGCGCGGGCCGCGACTGCGGGAGACTTGAGCAAGGTGGCCAGTGCTTCGACGCCTTGGACTACGTGGTGTTTGACACCGCCGAACCACGCATACTGGCGCATGGCTGACAACAAACGCTTGGTCATGGACGCTAGTGTTTGGTTAGTGGAATTAGTGAGACAGGAGCTTACCCGCTTTGTTCAGCGCCAGGCGATGGGACTTGTCTATCGCTTTCCCTGAGTCATCGGACTACGTGCCGGTCGTGCGCCGCATTGACAAGCCGATGCGCGCGGATTAGCGTCGTCATCAGGACTGTCATGTCCGCCGGCCGTTTCCAGGAGCTTGCCGATGACCGAAGAGATGCTGATGCAACTGATGGTCGAAGTCGAGAAAGAGGACCCGATCGATTACGCCGACCTGCCCTTCGACGATGCCACGCTGCGCGGCCTGGTGTGCCGCCTGGTGGCGCAGCGCTCGAGCGCGATGGAGTCCGCGGGCATGCGTGCGGACGACCTCCTCGCCACCATGTGGGCGTCCACCGCCAAGCTGGTGCTGGAGAACATGGTGCTCAATGCGCGGCTGCTGACGCTGCAGGGCCTGCCCGACGATGCCAGCGCACTGATCGAACGCATCGCCCGCCAATCGCGCGGCAATTCCTGAGCGCGGCCACGCTGGCTCCGTGCCGGCCAGGCGTGCCTTTTAAATCTCATTCGGCAGGGCGACTGCCGTTTCGCTACACTACGGGTTTTCGCCCCCGCCGCTGCGCCGTTCCCCGTCCCGGGCAACGGCGCTTAGTGTTGCTGATTTGGAGGATTTTCGGGTGATCAAGTGGATAATCGTCGCGGCGTATCTGGGCGCGGTCCTTTACGTGCATTTCCGCGGCAAGGTGAGGTTGCGCATCTGGCGCCAGCTGCTGGATCATTCGGCGCTGGTGGCGCCGGTCAACTGCTTCATGTACATCTTCTCCGGCGTGCCGCGCACGCCGTATATTCCCGTCGACCGGTTCCCCGAGCTCGAGAAGATCCGCGCCGCCTGGCCGCAGATCCGCGACGAAGGGCTGGCGCTGGCCGCGATGCGCAAGATCAAGGCTGCCGAGAAGAACGACGACGCGGGCTTCAACTCGTTCTTCAAATACGGCTGGAAGCGTTTCTACCTGAAATGGTATGAGGCGCGCCACCCGTCCGCCGAGGTCTTGTGCCCGCGGACGGTGGAACTCCTGCGCGGCCTGCCCAGCGTGAAGGCGGCGATGTTCGCCGAGCTGCCGCCCGGCGGCAAGCTCAACCCGCACCGCGATCCGTTCGCCGGTTCGCTGCGCTATCACCTCGGCCTGGCCACGCCCAACGACGACCGCTGCTTCATCGAGGTCGACGGCGAGCGCCATAGCTGGCGCGACGGCCAGGGCGTGGTGTTCGACGAGACCTACCTGCACTGGGCGGAGAACAAGAGCGACAGCAACCGGCTGATCCTGTTCTGCGACATCGAGCGCCCGATGCGTTTCGGCTGGGCCGGCAAGGTCAATCGCTGGATGGGTCGCAAGGTCATGACCGCCGCGAGCTCGCCCAACGAAGAAAGCGACCAGACCGGCATGATCAACCGGCTGTTCCGCATCGTCTGGGTGGGCGGGCAGTATCGCCGCCGCTTCAAGGCCTGGAACCGCCAGGCGTACTACGTGGTCAAGTTCGGCCTGATTGCCGCCGGCGTGGCGCTGATCGTGTATCTCTGAGGAAGCATCGGCGAGGCCGGCGCGGCGAGCGCCGCGCCTCGTCTCCCAGGCAGAAGGGCCGGCATTCGCCGGCCCTTCTGCCTTCTGTCTCCTGTCGTCCGCGCGCCTGCGCCGCGCCCTCGCTGTCTCAGCGGCGCCGGCGCTCGCGCTCGTCGTCCAGCGCCTCGTAGTAGGCGCGCTTGGCCTGGTACATGCGCGCGTCGGCAAGCTTGATCGCGTCGCTCAGCCGCTCGCCGATATGGCAGGTGGCGGTGCCGATCGACAGGCTCAGCGCGGTGCCGGGATAGAACTGGTTGTTGAGCTCCACCACCTGGTGGATCTGTTCCATCACGGTGGCCACGCCGCGCTCGTCGCGTCCCGGCAGCAGCACCATGAATTCGTCGCCGCCGACGCGCGCCACGCAGACCTGGTCGCCCACGGCCTTCTTCAGCGCCTCGCCGGTACGGCGCAGCAGCGCGTCGCCGTCGCCATGGCCAAGCTGGTCGTTGACCTGCTTGAGCCCGTTCAGGTCCAGCGCGATCACGCTGACCGGCCACGGCCCCTTGCGGCCCAGGCGCGCCAGCTCATCCTCGTAGTAGGCGCGGTTGTAGAGCTTGGTGAGCACATCGTGCTTGCCGAGGAATTCCACGTAGGCCTCGGCCTTCTTGCGCGCGGTGATGTCGGTCAGGGAGACCAGCACCTGGTCCCAGTCCGCCTCGTGGCCCGGAAAGACCGACCACTGCATGAACACGTCGACCGGCCGGCCATCCAGCGCGTAGTTGACGACCTCGCGCTGCTGCCACAGCCTTTCGTTCCACAGGTCGATCAGCTGCTCGGCGAACTGGATGCGCATATTGTCGCGGAACACATCGCCCAGGCGCGACAGCAGCTCTGCCTTGGACGAGGCGCTGAACATCAGGAGCGTCTGCTGGTTGACGTCGAGCACGCGGATTTCCTGCATGCAGCGCGAGATGAAATCGGGATGCACGTTGAGGAATGTGCGGAAATCCGTGATGCCCGCGCCGCGCACTTCGTCCAGCAGCAGCTTGACGGCGCTGAAGTCCTCCACCCACAGCGAGACCGGCGAATGTTCGAACAAGCCAAGCGCGTACTGCTCGCTGCGGCGCAGTTCGCGCTCGGTGGACACACGCACCGTGATGTCCTCGATGGACAGCAGTACGCGCGCCCAGGTGTCTTCGTGGCCGGGCATGACGGTCGCCTCAAGGCGGATGTCCAGCCGCTTGCCTTCGAGCGTGTAGTTGACGGTCTGGCTGGAAAAATGCAGCCCGCCGTCCCATAGCTGGCCAAGCTCCTCGACATGCTGGTCGAACATGTCGTCGCGGAAGACGGTGTCGAGATTGCTGACCAGGTCGGCCAGGTCGGAGGCGCGGAACAGGTCCAGCGTGCGCTTGTTGACGTCCAAGACGCGGATCAGCGCCGAGCACCGCGCGACCTCCCGCGGATGCTGGCGCAGGTAGCTGCGCAAGTCAGTGATGCCCCGTGCCCGCAGGACCTGGAAGTACTCGCGCACCGCGCTGAAGTCTTCGAGCCACAGCGAAACCGGCGCGAGCCGGAACAGGGTCTTGTATTCGTCGTCGATGCGCGACGCGTCGCTGGTGGCCGTCAATGTGTTTTTCTCCCTTTCCCGTTGGCGCGCCGGGCCGGCTGACCCGGTCGTCCGGGCCTTTGCCGGACCGCTGCCATGCGCGCACCGCCGATAGCATAGGGCAGCGGGGAGAAAAATGGGGAGGTGTGTGGCGTAAAAGCCTACGCGCAGCCGGGGGCCTTCCGTGTCGCGTTCGCGGCCACTTCGCGGCCACTTCAACGCCGCCTCGCGGCGACTCAGGCCTGGCGCGAGAGTTCGGCAATGCGGGCCGGCGCAAAGCGCTGCGGCGCGTTTTCCTGTTCGGCGATCAGTTGCAGCGTGGCTGCCTGCAGCAGCGAGCCGGCAGTCAGGTGCGAAGCCAGCTGGCGCAGCTCGTCGAGCTTGCCGCGGGCCGGGGCTTGGATGGAAGTCATGTCGCGCATGGTCTGCTCGGGAACAGCGGCCATGTTAGCGGCGACCGCGAACGCCTTGCTTTGCGCATGGTCATGTTCCGTGCGCGCGGCGCCATCGTCGCCGGTGTCCGGGCCGGGCCTGGCCGGCCTCGCTTCGGCGCGCGCCTTGCGGTGTGCCTGGTCGGCACGGCGCGCGGTGCACAGGCGCAGGGCCGAGCCGATCGAGTCTGCAGCGTGGGGGAGGGAAGGGAGTGCCATCTTTTCTCCTGGTAGGCGTCTTGCCACCTTCGGCAAGGCTCGCCAGTTTGCCGGCTGCCTCCGCCCGCGCCCAGCACGCTGCGATGAATGGCGGAATCGGTGGCGTGAACGGCGGGCCAGGCGACGGAGGCTGCCCCTGGCAAGCGCCGGGCCGTGGCCGGGCGGTGCCTAGCCCCTTGCGCGCGCCTCGCCGCGTCCGGTCCGCTGCGGCTTGCCGGCCACCCGTGCGGCCACGGCAGCCAGCGTGCGCAGCGCGCGTTCGATCTCCGGCGAGAACGGCATGCCGCAGTTCAGGCGCAGGAAATGGTCGAAGCGATTGGAGTTGGAGAACATGACCCCCGGCACCACGCGGATGCCGGCTTCCAGGGCCTCGTCGAACACGGCCTCGGAGGACACCGGCCCGGGCAGCTCCACCCACAGGTGCAGGCCGCCGTTTGGATTCGAGGCACGCGTGCCGGCGGGGAATTCGGCGGCGATCGCCTGCGCCACCTGCGCGCGCTGGCTGCGCAGTTGCTCGCGCAGGCGCCGCAGGTGGCGCTCGAAGGCGCCCGAGCCCATATAGTCCGCCAGCGCCATCTGCGCCAGCAACTCGTTGGGGCGCGACTGGCTGTACTTGAGCATTTCCACGCGGGCCTGCCAGCGGCCCGCGGCGATCCAGCCAAGCCGCATGCCGGGGGCGAGGATCTTGTGCAGCGACGCGCAGTGGATCACGCCGCCGCTGCGGTCCCAGGCCTTCAGCGCCGCCAGCGGCGCCTCCGTGTCAGCCAGTGCGGAGAAGCAGTCGTCCTCGATCAGCGCAATGGCGCGCTGTTCGCACCAGGCCACCAGCTGCGCCTTGTTGCTGTCCGGCATGATGCAGCCCAGCGGGTTCTGCAGGTTCGGCACCACGACCACGGCGCGGATGTTGTCGTAGGTCTGCGCCGCCAGTTCCAGCGCTTCGAGCGAGATGCCGGTCTGCGGGCTGCTGGGAATCTCCAGCGCACGCATGCCCAGGCTTTCGAGGATCTGAAGCAGGCCATAGTAGGTCGGCGATTCCACGGCGATCACGTCGCCGGGCTGCGCCACTGCGCGCAGCGCCAGGTTGAGGGCCTCGGTGCAGCCGTGCGTGACGAGGATGTCCTCGGGCGCCACCGTGATGCGCGACAACAGCGCGTGCCGCGCCAGCACCGCGCGAAAGGCGGGGTGTCCGTCGGCATCGGCGGCACTGCCGAACAGCAGCGGGTGGCGCCGCAGCGCGCGTGCCGCCGCATCGCGCAGCGCCTGCGCCGGGTAGAGCGAGGGCGCGCCGCAGGCGCCGGCGAAGTTCACCGCCACGGAGTGCTGTCGCCCACGGGCGGTGATGGCAGAAATGCGCTCATGGATGCCGACATACTGCGCCGGGTCCGGCAGCGTGGCGGCTGGCTCCGCGATCGGGGCCAGCGGCTGGTGGCGCGCGGGCGGCGCGTGCCGCACGAAATAGCCCGAGCGCGGCCTGGCCTCCAGCAGCCCGTCGCTTTCCATTTGCCGGCAAGCCTGCAACGCGGTGGACAGGCTCACGCCATGCAGTTCCATCAGGGTGCGCACGGACGGCACGCGGTCGCCCGGCTTCAGCGTGCCGGTTTCGATGGCATGGCGATAGTGCTGCGCAAGCTGACGGTAGAGCGGGGCGGAGTCCATGCGGCATGGTGGCGCGGCGGCGGCCTGCGCAACAGATACAGATGTAGGTGTTCTGTATCGTAACAGATGATTTTTCGGTGTTCTGTTACGGTTCACCTCGTGCATCCGTGTGCCTGTTTTGCCGGGGGGCGGCCCGATAGTCTGGAGCCTTGCCATCACAGCACGGAGCCGCATCATGCAAGGCTATCGTTCAGACCCGACCGAATCCGCCGAACCTGTCATCCCTGCCGTGACGCCTGCGCGCGTCATGGCGCCCGCTGGCGCGCCGGAGGCCCAGCTGCTCGATCTCGAGACCAGCCGTATGCTGCGGTTTTATGCCAAAGCCGGCACCACGCTGTACCTGATGGAGGGCGAGCTCGAATTGTCCGGGCCGCCGCGCTGGCTCGCCGACACGATATGGCGGCAGCCGCAGCGCCTGGCGGCCGGCAGTTCGGTCACGTTGCCGGCAGGCTGGGTGGAAGTGCTGGCCAGGCGCGCCGCCACGCTGAGGCTGTACCGGCCCGCCGCGCAGCCGTGGCGGGCTCGCTGGCTGGGCCTCGCTGCGCGATTCCGGGCCGCCGCATCCCCCGCCGCACCGCAATGCATTCACGGAGAGCAACAAAAATGAGCGAACTTGCAATTTCCTATGACGACGTGGTCGAGGCCCACCGGCGGCTGGAGGGCGTAGCCCACCGCACGCCGGTCATGACGTCCGCCTTTGCCGACGCGCAGAGCGGTGCCCAGCTGTTCTTCAAGTGCGAAAACTTCCAGCGCATGGGCGCCTTCAAGTTCCGCGGCGGCTACAACGCCATCGCGCAGTTCACGCCAGCGCAGCGCAAGGCGGGCGTGATCGCGTTCTCCTCGGGCAACCACGCGCAGGCCATCGCCATGTCCGCCCGGCTGTTCGGGGTGCGCGCGGTCATCGTGATGCCGCAGGATGCGCCGGCCATCAAGATCGCCGCCACGCGCGGCTATGGCGGCGAGGTGGTGCTGTACGACCGCTATACCGAGGATCGCGAAGCCATCGGCCGCCGCCTGGCGGAAGAACAGGGCCTGACCCTGATCCCGCCATACGACCATCCGCACGTGATGGCCGGGCAGGGCACCGCCGCCAAGGAACTGTTCGAGCAGGCCGGCCCGCTGGACGTGCTGATCACCCCGCTCGGCGGTGGCGGGCTCCTGTCCGGCTGCGCGGTGGCCGCGCGCGCGCTGAACCCGGGCTGCCAGGTGATCGGCGTCGAGCCCGAAGCCGGCAACGATGCCCAGCGCAGCCTGCGCAGCGGCAAGATCGTGCATATCGACACGCCGGACACGCTGGCCGACGGCGCCCAGACCCAGCACCTCGGCAACCTGACCTTCCCGGTGCTGCGCAGCCTGGTCGACGATGTCGTCACGGTCAGCGACGCCGAGCTGGTCGAGGCCATGGCGTTCTTCGCCGGGCGCATGAAGATGGTGGTGGAGCCGACCGGCTGCCTGGCGGCCGCGGCGGTATTCGCCAGGCGGCTCGATGTCAGCGGCAAGCGCGTGGGCATCGTGATCTCGGGCGGCAATGTGGACCTGGCCCGCTTCGCGACGCTGCTGCAGCCGGCGCAGTCATAGCGCTCGGCACGCCTGCGGCGCTCAGGGCTGGGCGTCGCGGGCGCTCAGCAGGCCGTGCGCCACCATGTCCAGCGCGGGGCGCGTGTCGCCGTTCTTGTCGGTCCAGACCTTGGGCGTGAGGCTGCCCGCGAGCGCCACCGATTCGCCGTCTTCCAGCGCCAGCAGCGCGGCGCGCACCTTGTCGGCGAACGCGATCACGTTGACGATCACGGTGTCGCCGTCGCCGAGCGTGGCCTTGAGCCTGGCGGTGACGAACAGGCTGCCGCCCTGGCCGGTGCGTTCGCTGGCGTGGCCATGGAGGCGGCCGCTGACTAGTCCATCGATCATGGTGTTCCTTGATGGGTTGCTGTGAAAGGCAAGGGCGCGAAGGCATGCGCGCGGGTGTGCCGGGGTGCGGAAGATCTCACAATTTCGCCGCCGCGGGGCAGAGATTGCAGGGCCTGGCCCGAAAAACTATAAAATTGCGGTCCGGCCAGCCCGACGCTCACCCAGAGTGCAGTTCGCGTCCCATGCGGGGCGGACCTACCGGCCGCAGAATTCCAGGTTCCCATGCTACGTCTAAGTGAAGTCAAACTCCCGCTCGACCATGCCGAGAGCGATCTCGATGCCGTGGTGCGCGCGCGCCTGGCCGAGATCGGTGTCACGGCCGATGGCCTGACCGGGTTCACCGTGTTCCGCCGCGCGCACGACGCCCGCAAGCGCTCCGACATCAAGCTCACCTACATCATCGATATCGCGGTCAAAGACGAAGCCGCGGCGATCGGGCGCATGGCAGGCAAGCCCAACTGGAGCGTGACGCCGGACATGGCCTACCGCTTCGTGGCGAAGGCGCCGGCGCAAGGCACGACGCTGCGTCCGGTGGTGATCGGCATGGGCCCGTGCGGGCTGCTCGCCGGGCTGATCCTGGCGCAGATGGGCTTCCGTCCGATCATCCTCGAGCGCGGCAAGGAAGTGCGCGAGCGCACCAAGGACACCTTCGGCCTGTGGCGCAAGAGCGTGCTGAATCCCGAATCGAACGTGCAGTTCGGCGAAGGCGGGGCCGGCACCTTTTCCGACGGCAAGCTGTACAGCCAGATCAAGGACCCGAAGCACTACGGCCGCAAGGTGCTGGAGGAGTTCGTCAAGGCTGGCGCACCGGAAGACATCCTCTATCTCGCGCGCCCGCACATCGGTACCTTCCGCCTGGTCAGCATGGTGGAGAAGATGCGCGCGGAGATCTTCGCGCTGGGCGGCGAGATCCGCTTCGGTACGCGCGTCGAAGACGTCGACATCGACAATGGCAAGCTGCGCGGCCTCAAGCTGCACGACGGTGAATACCTCGAAGCCGACCACGTGGTGCTGGCCGTGGGCCACAGCGCGCGCGACACCTTCCAGATGCTGCATGCGCGCGGCGTGTTCATGGAAGCCAAGCCGTTCTCGCTGGGTTTCCGCATCGAGCACCCGCAGGGCCTGATCAACCGCAGCCGCTTCGGCAAGTTCGCCGGCAACAAGCTGCTCGGTGCCGCCGACTACAAGGTGGTGCACCACGCCAGCAATGGCCGTGCCGTCTACAGCTTCTGCATGTGCCCGGGCGGTACGGTGGTGGCCGCCGCGTCCGAGCCGGGCCGCGTGGTGACCAACGGCATGAGCCAGTATTACCGCGCCGAGCGCAACGCCAATGCCGGCATCGTGGTCGGCATCACACCCGAGGACTTTCCTGGCGGCCCGCTGGCGGGCATCGATTTCCAGCGCCACTGGGAAGAGCGCGCCTTCGAGCTGGGGGGGCGCAACTACAATGCGCCGGCACAGCTGGTGGGCGACTTCATCGCGCGCCGGCCGTCCACCGCGATGGGCTCGGTGGAGCCGTCGTACAAGCCGGGCGTCACGCCGACGGATCTCTCCGACGTGCTGCCGTCGTACGTGACCGAGGCCATCCGCGAGGCCTTGCCGGAGCTCGACAAGAAAATCGCCGGCTTTGCCATGCACGACGCGGTGCTGACCGGCGTGGAAACGCGCACTTCATCGCCGCTGCGCATCCGCCGCAAGGACAACTACCAGAGCATGAACGTGGAAGGCCTGTACCCGGCCGGCGAAGGCGCCGGCTACGCTGGCGGCATCTATTCGGCGGCCATCGACGGCATCGAGGTGGCGGAGGCCGTCGCGCTGAGCATCGTCAAGGGCGTGTGAGCAAAGCGCTGCCCTGAGCGAAGCGCTGCTTCAGGCAGCGCGTTCCAGCCAGGCAGCGGCGCCCAGCCCGGCCGCGCGCCCGCTGGCGAAGCAGGCGGTGAGCAGGTAGCCGCCGGTGGGCGCTTCCCAGTCCAGCATCTCGCCGGCGCAGAACACGCCCGGCATGGCGCGCAGCATCAGCCGGGCGTCCAGCGCCTCGAACGTGATGCCGCCTGCGCTGCTGATGACTTCGTCGATAGGGCGGGCGCGCAGCAGGCGCAGCGGCAGCGCCTTGATCGCGGCGGCCAGCCGCGCGGGATCGGCGAAATCTTCCTTCGACAGGCATTCACGCAGCAGCCCGGCCTTGACGCCGGTAATGCCCAGCTTGCTCTGCAGGTGGCTGGACAGCGAGCGCGCGCCGCGCGGGCGCTGCACCGCCTCGGCCACGCGCTCCGCGCTCAGGCCCGGGGCGAGGTCGAGATGAATCACGGCCTCGCCGGTGCTGTCCAGCAGGTCGCGCATCGGCGCGCTCAGCGCATAGACCAGGCTGCCTTCGATGCCGCCCGCGGTGATGACGAACTCGCCCTGGCGATAGTGCTGGTTGCCGTCGCGGTCCTGCAGGCCGATCGCCACGGCCTTGACCGGCTGCCCCGCAAAACGTGAGCCGAAGTGCTCGCTCCAGGCCACGTCGAAGCCGCAGTTGGCGGGGCGCAAGGGCGCCACCTCGACGCCGCGCGCCGCCAGCAGCGACACCCAGGCGCCGTCCGAGCCCAGCCGCGCCCAGCTGCCGCCGCCCAGCGCCAGCACCACCGCATCCGCCTGTACGCGCAGTTCGCCCTCGGGCGCGGCGAAGCGCAGGGCGCCGGTGGTATCCTCGTCGTCCGCCCAGCCCAGCCAGCGGTGCCGCATATGGAACTGCACGCCGGCTTCGCGCAGCCGGTGCAGCCACGCGCGCAGCATCGGCGCCGCTTTCATGTCGGTGGGGAAGACCCGGCCCGAGCTGCCGACGAAGGTTTCGATGCCCAGCCCGTGCACCCATTCGCGCAGCGCCTGCGGATCGAAGCCCGCCAGCAGCGGCGCGATCTGCGTGCTGCGGCTGCCGTAGCGCGCCAGGAAGGGCTGCGCCGCCTCCGAGTGCGTCAGGTTCATGCCGCCGCGCCCGGCCATCAGGAACTTGCGGCCCACCGACGGCATGGCGTCGTACACGTCCACGCGCCAGCCGCGCGCGGCCAGCACCTCGGCCGCCATCAGGCCCGCGGGGCCGCCACCGATCACGGCGATGCTGGCGGAGAGAGAGGCGGCGGGTGCAGACATGGCTTGAATCCGGAGGAAGGGCGGTGAGCCGCGGCAATGCGAAAGGCGTGCCTTGGGCGTGCGGCGCGGCGGATCGGATTATATAGGGCGGCTCGCCATGGCCCGGCGCGGGGTGGCCGGCGCAGCCCGGCGGCGGCTGATAAGATCCGGTCCTCGATGCCGCCAGCGTGCGTTTCCCATGACCGTATCTTTTTCTTTCCCGGCGTTTCGCGCCGTAGTGCGCGCTGCCGCGCGAGGCGTGCCTGCCGGCCTGGTGCTCGGCCTGCTGTGCGGAGCGCCGGCGGCGTTTGCGCAGGAAACCGCGCAAGGGCTGCAGGACAAGGCCATGCATGGCGACTTCCTGGCCCAGCGCAACCTGTCCTACTGCCTGCAGTCAGGCTGCCTCGGGCTGGAGAAGGACCGCGTGCGTGCCTGCGCGTGGCGCAAGGTGATCGTGCTGTCCGGCGATCGCCGCGTGACCGACCTCGATACCGCCAACCTCGAGTACGTCTGCGGCAAACTGAGCGCGGCCGAGCGCGACGCGGCCATGCGCCAGGCCGATACGCTTGCCAGGCAGATCTACGGCCAGCGCCGCTGAGCGAGACGTGCGGGCCGGGCGCTAAAATGGTGGTTTCGCGCCGTTCGCCATCGTCATGACTTCAGCTCCGCCGTCCACCGAATCCGTCCTGCAAGCCACCCGGCAGTGGCTGGAGCGCGCCGTGATCGGCCTTAACCTCTGCCCGTTCGCCAAGGCCGTGCATGTCAAGCAACAGATCCGCTACGCGGTGAGCGGCGCCACCGATAGCGAGGGCGTGATGGCCGACCTCGAGGCCGAGCTGAAACTGCTGGCCGAGGCGGATCCGGCCGAGACCGACACCACGCTGCTGATCCTGCCGCACGCGCTGGCGGATTTTCTCGACTACAACGACGCGCTGTTTTTCGCCGAACGCCTGCTCAAGAGCCTGCGCCTGGCCGGCACGCTGCAGATCGCCAGCTTCCACCCGGACTACCAGTTCGACGGAACCGAGCCGGACGATATCGAGAACTACACCAACCGCGCGCCCTATCCGATCCTGCACCTGCTGCGCGAAGACAGCATCGCGCGTGCCGTGGAGGCCTTTCCCGATGCGGCGGATATCTACGAGCGCAACCAGGACACCATGCGCAAGCTCGGCCTGGAGGGGTGGCGGGCGCTGATGCGCGCCTGAAGCGGCGCGCCGGGCGGGCGCCGCCACGCATCAGGCCGGAAACTCACTGCGCCACGGCGCAGGCTGCCTCGCCGTGGCTTTCGCCGGTATAGAAGCGTCCCGACATTTCCTCCAGCCCCAGCGTCTTCAGCACTTCGTTGAGGCGCTCGGTGGGCCGGCGGCGCGGCAGATCCTTGTACTGCGCGATGATCAGTTCGTTCTTCATCGAATGCTCCCAACCCACCAGCTCGGTCACGCTGACCTGGTAGCCGTGCGCTTCGAGTTGCAGGCAGCGCAGCACATTGGTGACCTGGCTGCCGAACTCGCGCGTATGCAGCGGGTGGCGCCAGATCTCGGTGAGCGGGCTGGCGAGCGATTTTCCCTTGTTCTTGCGCAGCACGCCGGCCACCTCGGCCTGGCAGCAGGGCACCACCACGATGTACTTCGCGTGCTTTTCCAGCGCGAAGCGGATGGCATCGTCCGTGGCCGTATTGCAGGCATGCAACGCGGTCACGATGTCGATGGCGGGCGGCAGCTGCGACGAGGTGATCGAGTCCGCCACCGACAGGTTCAGGAAGGACATGCCCTTGAAGCCAAGCCGCGCGGCCAGCTCCTGAGAAGTGCGCACCAGTTCCTCGCGCGTCTCGATGCCGAAGATGTGCGAGTTGTCCAGGTGGTCCTTGAAGAACAGGTCGTACAGGATGAAGCCCAGATAGGACTTGCCTGCGCCATGGTCCACCAGCGTCACGTCGGGATGGTCTTGCTTGAGGTCCTGCAGCAGCGGCTCGATGAACTGGAACAGGTGATAGACCTGCTTGAGCTTGCGGCGGCTGTCCTGGTTCATCTTGCCGTCGCGCGTGAGGATATGCAGCGCCTTGAGCAGCTCGACGGACTGGCCGGGGCGGATTTCGTGGGGGCTGGGCGCCGGTGCGGCGGGCGTCTTCGACGCCGGGGACTTCTGGGCCATCTGGGGAACCTGGGAAAAGCGGTGAGGCAGTGGGGCGTGCGCCAAAGCGGACGACGCGGCGCCGGAATAGCGGCAGTTTACCGAAAGTCGCCGGCGGCCGGGCGGAGTGGCGCAACCGCCGCAGCGGATGCCGGTGCTCGCCACCTGCTTGCCGCCTGGTTTCGGCGGGATCCCGGCGCGCGGCCCTCAAGTTTTCCGCAAGGCCGCCGTTGGTGTTGTGTGCGCCAGAAAGAACAAAGATCAGCGGCGCGCAAAGACAACCCGGGGCCCCGTGCGCGGCGCCCGCGGGCAGATGCCAGAAGCCCAGGTACCCACGGCGATGCCGCCGCACCCTTTGGTCGCGGGCTGCGTCAGCGCGCGGCGGGGGCGGCCCGGAATGGCAAGTGGCGCAGCGGGCGGGACCGCGCGCCCGGACAGATCCACCAGAGGGAACGACGGAATGGAAAGTCGGGGAGAACACCCAGTTGACGCAGTAGAAGGGGGCTTGCGGGTCAGTCTCGATGAGGCCACGCGGCATCTGCACGCCACCTATGCCATGGCGCCGGGGCGGATGCCGCCGGACCGCGCGGCACTGGAGGCGGCGCTGGCCGCCGCAGGCTGGGGCGGGGCCAGGCTGGACACAGCCGCGGTCGGCGGCTTTCTCTCGCAGTGCCAGCGCGCCACCGAAGGCGCGCCGGTGCAGGCGCTGATCGGAGAGGTCACCGACGGCTATTTCGAGATCGACATCAGCGCCGACGGGCTGAGCGTGCGCCTGAGCCTGCTGCCGGCGCAAGGCGGCCGCGCGGTGGTGCGTGACGATGTCCGCGCCGCGCTGGCCGAGCGCGGCATCGTGGCCGAGCCTGACCGCGACATCCTGCGCACGGTCTTCGAGGCGGGCTTATGCGACAGCGTGGAGATCGCCGCAGGGCGCGCGCCGCGGCCCGGCACGCCAGCGCGCTTCGAAAGCCTGCTGGCGCCGCGCAAGCCCCTGGTGGCGGAAGACGAAAGTGGCCGCGTCGACCTGCGCGACCTCGGGACCCTGCTGCTGGTCAACCCGGGCACGCCGCTGATGCGCCGCATCCCGGCCCGCCAGGGCACGGATGGCGTCGACGTCTTCGGCAAGCCCGTGGCGGCGCCGGAGGCGGCCGATCCGCCCTATGCCGATGGATTGACGGGCGTGGCCCCCGATCCCGCCGATCCGGGCGTCCTGCTGGCGGCGATCTCCGGCTCGCCGACGCTGTTGCCGCATGGCGTTTCGGTCAGCCCGGTGGTCGACGTAGAAGCGGTGGACATGCATTCCGGCAATGTCACCTTCGACGGCACTCTGCGCGTCAACGGCGATATCAAGACCGGCATGACGGTGCGGGTGACCGGAGATGTCATCGTCAGCGGCACCATCGAGGCCGCGCATGTCGAGGCGGGCGGCGACGTCGTGGTGAAGGGCGGCATCATCGGCCGGGCCGAAGGCGCGCACCAGGGCGGCGATGGCGCGGCGGCGCTGGCGAGCGTGCGCTGCAAGGGCGCGCTGCACGCGCGCTTCATCGAAAGCGCGGTGGTCGAGGCCGGCACCGATGTCACCGTGGAAAGCGGCATCCGGCAGAGCGACGTGGCCGCCGGGCGCAGCATCCTCGCGGGCAGTCCCAAGGGCGGACAGGGCAATATCACCGGCGGCCGCATCCGGGCCAAGGCGGCGGTGCGCACCGCCACCCTCGGCGCGTCCGCAGGCACCGCCACCATCGTGCAGGTCGGCACCAATCCCTATGCGGAAGCGGAGAAGGCCGAAGCGGAGGCCCAGCGCCGCCAGCTCGAGACCGACCAGGCCAAGGTGCAGCAGCTGGTCAACTTTTTCGCCAAGAACCCCGAGAAAGCGGTCGGCGACCTGCGCGAGAAGGCGCGCGCGACCTTGTTCAAGCTGACCCGCGACTCCATCGAGCTGGACGCCAGGCTGGCCAGGCTGGCCGAGCAGCTGCGCCCCTCGCCCGGGGCGGTGATCGAGGTGAGCCGGCGCATCCACGGCGGGGTCAGCGCGCATATCGGGCAGAAGTCCATGAAGATCATGGAGGACAAGCCGGGCGGCCAGTTCCGGCTGGTCGAGGACCGCATCGCGCTGGTCTGACCTCGCAGCGGGATCGTCCGGCCAGCGGGCGATCCCCATTTCCTTCTCCCTTTTTCTCCCCCTTGTCCTGCGCGTTGTCCGGCAGCGGCGCGCAATGCCGTCAAGGTAGGCAATGCCCCCCCCGGTACTTGGCGCGCGGGTTTGATTTGCCGAAATTTCCGAATGGAAATTAGGAAGCGGCTGATTGGTTGGCGTGGCGCCAGTGATTACAGTAGCCACATACCGCTCTCTTCCCCGGGGGTGGTATTCCCGATGAGGGTCCATCCCTTGGCCCTCCTTCCGTAACGCCGCATGCTTGCGCATGCGGCGTTTTTTTCTGCAGAAGCCCTCGCGGCGCGCCTCGCGGCTTGCGGCAAGGTCGGAGGCATCCAGCCACACCGGGGGACAGGCACCCATCGCATCGGGCAGCGCATCGCAATTGATGCCGCTGGGGCCACCCGCGTGCCCTCGTGCCCTCGTGCGAATACGCGCGCGCTACCAGACCCGTATCCTGATTTGCAAGGAAATGCAGCCGTCGACCTTGCCTCGCATCGTCGGCACATAGATCAGGCTCGCGCCCACGCGGCGGTACTCGACACCGATCACCGGTGCGGCCATCGGTGACCAGCCGCCATGATTGATATCCGGATACCCGCGCACCGCGCCTGCCGCGACGCCGATCCGGAGCGGTCCCAGGTGCAGGGGCTGCCAGCTCACGGTGGCGTAGGTCGAGTGGTAGCGCATGCTGTTGCGGTATTCGCCGGCGGACAAGGTGAAATCCTCGCTGACGCGAAGATCGATGCCGAATCCCCAGTTGTACGCGTTGTAGTGCGCAGCGTGGTTGAAGTGATAGGAGAGAAAGCCCGCATTGAGCCAGACCTGCGGCGAGAATCCGGGAGCGGGAGCGGCGGCGGGCGTGTCCGCTGCCGGCAAGCCTTCCGGCGAAGGTACAGGGATATCCGGCGGCTTTGCATCGTCCGCGCGCGCCGGCGCCGCTGCCAGTGATGCGCACATGGCAAGCAGCACGACGAATCCGCGCGGAAAAAGACAACGGCTCGCCGTACCAGGGACTGGACAAGCATCCATGGCCGCTTCCTTTGTTCTTGTCGTGGCGTGGATCGGCCGCGCGCGGCGCGCGGGTGCGCGCGGGCACGGCCAACCTGCAAATCCGGCGCGGCGCCGGCTATGTCGGAGCGGTATGCATGCTGTTCCCCGGTTGCGCAGCAATGGCGAACGCGTGCCGGAACGCTGCCGGCCGGTTCGTCCTGTGTATTCGGGCGCCTGGAGTCGCTACCCGTTGTTCTGGTTGTCTTGTGATACCAGTCTGGTGCCTGGGGCGTGCAGATTCAATGAATCGAACGGCGTAAGCCCAAGGAGGGATGTGACGGACAGGAGGCTGTCAACGGCTGTCCTGCCGCCATGCTTTTGGCGGGCGCGGGATGTGTGCGGGGGGAAAGAGAAAATGCTCTGCCGGGCGTGCCGGCCCGGCGTCAGCGCTTCCAGGCGATTGGCGCTGTGGCAGAGCAGGTGGCCATCGTGCCGGACCAGTTCCTGCGGGTGGTGAGCTTGACGAGCCGGTCGTCGAGCGGTTCGATTTGCCGCTGACGGCGCTCGGAGAGGCTGTTGGCCACACTGGAAAGCGCTGCCTTGCACGCCGTCTGCGCCGTGCTGGACCGCACGGTGAACCCCGGGTAGCGATAGTTGACCATCAGCGTGAAGCCATCCGGGACGTACTCGACCGTGTACTCGGTGTCTGCGTCGTACGTCGACATCTGCCTGCCGCCGGATGGCGCGGGCGCGGGCGCAGACGTGGTGCAAGCCGCCGATACCAGGCAGGCCATTGCTGCCAATACCTTCATGTATTTCACGGCATGATCTCCAAAGAGTCGCGTTGCGGGCGGCGCAGCGCAACCGGGTTCGCTTGCGAGGCTGGGCTGGATGGTACCAAGGACCCGCGGTGACTGGCAGGCGTGGCGCCCCGGGATTCGCCGGCGCCGGGCAACAAAAAACCCGGAGAGCTCTGGGCTGTCCGGGTTGCTTGGCACTGCTGGCAATACTCTGGAATGCTTGTGGTGCCGAAGAGAGGAATCGAACCCCCGACCTTCTCATTACGAATCAGAAGGCCTAGCCATTCACCGATGTCTACGGACATGTGTTGCCATTGATTTTATGGAGAAAAATCTGTGCAGCCGGTAGACTGGGGGTGATGAGAGTGTACTATTTTTCACTGACTCCGTAACCCCAGCGTAACCCCAGATGCCCAGCGAAAGTCATATCAATTTCACCAAAGCGGCATTGCTCGCCATTCCGGCCCCGGCCGAGGGGCGGGCCACCTACCACGACACTAAGACGCCTGGTCTCCAATTGCGAGTGACAGCGGCGGGTGTCAAGACATTCTCCGTATTTCGGCGAGTTAAGGGCGGCAGCCCAGTACGCCTGACGATTGGCCGCTTCCCTGACATCTCTATTGAGAAGGCAAGGCAACAGGCGATGTCGCACACTGCCGAGTTGGCTATCGGTACTGACCTTGCGGAGCGCCAGCGCCAAGCTCGTGCGGTGATGACCTTTGCTGATCTCTTCGCCGAGTACATGAAGCGACACAGCAAGATCAAGAAGCGAACTTGGCAGCAGGATGAAAGCCAGTACAAACAGTATCTTTCTGCGCCGCTTGGGAGGAAGCGGTTGTCGGAGATTGGCCGCAAGAACATCGCCGACATCCATTCGGGTATCACTGCGGATGGGCACGCCGCCACTGCTAATCGGGTGCTCGCATTGATCTCTAGCGTGTTTGGTTGGGCAAACTCGGTCGATATGTGGGGCCAGAATCCGGCAGTAGGTATCAAGAAGAATGCTGCGAAATCTAGGGATCGCTTCATACAAGGCGCAGAACTGCCCAACTTCTTCCGAGCCGTCCAGGCTGAGTCCAACGACTGTATTCGGGATTTTTTCTTGATCTCACTCTTGACCGGGGCACGGCGCGCCAACGTGCTGGAGATGGCCTGGGCTGAGCTCCACTTGGCGGAAGGCACGTGGCGAATCCCACGGACCAAGAACGGGGAGGCGCAAACAGTTATGCTTGTCAAGGAAGCCGTGGAAATTCTGGAGCGCCGCAAGAAGGGAAGCGCAAACCTCTATGTCTTCCCGGGGTCTGGAGATACGGGCCACCTTGTTGAGCCAAAGAAAGGCTGGCATCGGATCAAGGTTCGCATGGCAGGGCAGGCACTCTTGCAACAACTAGGCGAACACCTCGAGTGGGAGGAGGATACTCTTGCTGAGGAGATTCAGCGATTCCTTGGCTCGACAGAGGTGGAAAAAGGCTTGGCGTTGCTGCGTGATCGGGCGATGGACGCTGGGGTTGTCGTCCCCTCGCAACTGCTGCCAGACCTGCGCATCCACGATCTGCGTCGCACCTTGGCTAGCTGGCAGGTGAAGACTGGCGCAACACTTGTGGTGGTCGGAAAGAGCTTGAATCACCGATCGACGGCGACTACGGCAATCTACGCACGCTTGGATCATGATCCCGTTCGAGCAGCCGTAATGAAGGCGACGGAGGAGATGCTGAATGTCGGTCAGGCGTCCGCAAGCCTCGCAGGGATACTGCAACGCCCCAAGCAAGGCGAAAGTCAGGGTGACGTCCTCATCGAACCCAATTCTTGAGTCRCATTTTTCGGCCTGCTAGTGAGGGCCGGGAGCCTTGCGCTTGGGAGCCAGACTTGCCTCGACGATTTGATTGATCCGCTGTCTTGCGTCCTGGTCCCAGAAGTAAGCCTGCATCAGCCGGTAGATGTCCACATCGCCCGTGGAGCCACCCCGAAGGTTGCAGGCTAGCACCAGCGCCCTCACGCCCATGCCGATCTGAAGGTGGCTCAACTTCTTGCAACTTGCCGAGCTGACGTCTTCTCTCATCGGCTCTTCGTAGAAACTGGGCCATGCCGATTGCACGGCTGCCAGAATCTTCAGCTGGGCCTGAGCGATGTCTCGCTTCTTCTGGGCAAATTCTTCGTCGTCGTTTGCGGCCATCATCTGGTCCCCCTCAGGCTATGAATGTCGACTTCGGCGAGCTGGGCCAGGAGCCGGGCCTTGTCGATGTCCGGCACACGCTGACGATTAATCCAGTTGTGAATGGTGGCATTTGACGTGCCCATTGCATGAGCAGTCTTGGTCGGGCCGCCAACCCTGTCTACGGCAAGACGGACCGCATTTTGAGTTCTGTTGAACATGCGCATTTCCTTTTTATTATTTAAGCGCAAGTCAATTATTGATGATTTCTTGATAATTGCTTGACTATTTTTATTTTAGCTCGGAGCGCAAATGGCAATGGAGATTAATCTCGCCGTCCTGCCACCGGACCGCCTGGGCAGTTCAACATTTGGAAGTAAATACTCGCTCGATGGCCCCAGGGTTCAGCTCAGGGTGACCGTAGACCATGTCTACCATCAGGCCCCAGGCTTTCCTGTCCATGATCTCATTGGGCTGATAGCGACTTCGCATCTCTTCCTTGGTCACACCTTGATCCCGCTTGACCGTCATCTGGTCGGCGATCATTCCAGCCGCCTTGCACGGAGGAAACGTGATCTCATTGGTTGATGCTCCCATAGTTTTCTGACTCGGAGCCTTGCTATCCCTCATGCTACCCGTGCCGAGAATCGCCCCAACTGCCAAAAAGAGAGCGATTGCCCCCCAGACAAACCATGTGGCCCGAGCATGAAATAATTCTTGGTGCTCCTGGATAGAGCACTTCATATCGGGAGTATTTCTGCTGTTCGTCGCCAGACGACGCCAGCGAAGGATCATGGCGTAGCATCCGACAGAAAGCAGCGCTGCGAGCAATGCTCCTGCCTGAATGCCACGAGCCGTGAAGCCTGCGCTTGCGTCGAATCCGTCTTCAAGAACCACTTTTCCCAATATCGCCCCGAAGACTCCCCAGACCACCAGGAGCTTCGCACAGGTGATTGCGATCCTGGCTGTTGTTTGACCCTGCATGACGTTCTCCATTATTCGGTGATTCTCTGTGGCGGCGAACACTCGGCCAGGTAGGCTTTCGTTCATTCGGCCTTGAAGCCGGCCAGCCCCGACGCCTGCCAAGCCTTGAAGATGTAGTTGCCATTCTGCTGCTGTCGGGATCCGTACTGTCTTTGAGCGACGAGATCGAAGCCCCGCTCGGCAGCAAGGAGCCGTAGATGCAGCTCGGCCTCGTCCTGCGTGCGGAAGAATTCGGACCGAAAATTGGCTTGTGGAAGGCCAGCATCGATGGGTACTTCTCCCTTGTACTTGACCGAGAACACTTCGATGGCTCTGGCCCTCCCTAAAAGCTTGTCGGCTTCAGCCTTGCACCCATTGCACAGGGAGCCCGTCCTAGTCCATTTCGAGTCCAGGAATGCAAAGACGAGCGGATTGATTTTCCGGCAAGCCTTGCAGACCGACACCCTACACTTAGCACATGTGGAAGCACCTCCGTCGGCATCGCCGGCCAGAACCGGTAGTTCGCAGCTGGAGCATGAGCCGACCGTCTGCGCCGCTCGCCACTTCGAGTGCCCGTAGATCGCAACTCCGGCGACTGCGCCGACGGCCAACCCGGCAAGTGCTCCCGCAGGCCCCCCTGCGGCCCCAATGAGAGCACCATCCAGGATCAGCGTGCCTATCACGCCCCCTGCAGCGGCTCCACCGAGAGCAGCCTTGGCAGTCCCTCCTGCGGTAAGGCCAGTATCTACTGTATTTGCCACGAGAACCTCTAAGCACAATGGGTCAAGGTGGCAAATATAAACCTAACGGTTGATACCAACAACCATATGGTTTCCATGTGACTCCTAAGTTCTCCGACACTCGGGGTCATGCCCAGCCCGGAAGAAAAGCAAGCCTTTGCCACCCGTTTGAAGCAGGCCCTGACGCGCAGCCCCAAGAAAATTGACGCGCCGAGTGAACTCGCCCTGCAATTCAACCTCCGACACCCGAGTGAGCCTGTCTCGGCTCAGGCAGCCCACAAATGGCTCACCGGCAAGGCCGTGCCCACACCCGACAAGATCGACACGCTTGCCCAGTGGCTAGGCGTGCCGGTGCAGTGGCTTCGGTTTGGCATTCCCGAAGCTGCTCAATCAAAACCGAGCTCGGCCAGGCAAACCAAGATTGAACCGTCGGCTCCCACTGCGGACGAACTCCGGTTGCTCAGCCGCCTTCGAGATATGCCTGAGGCTCGCCGTAAGCTCATCCTGGATTTGGTAGAGCAATTGTCTCTCGACACGGACATGCGGTCTCAGTAACAGTCCGGCTGCTTTCAATTACTCGAATGTCCCCTGGTATAAGAAGAGCATAGGAAGCCACTCGGCCTCCCTCGCTAACCAAGGAGCATCATGAGGTCATTCGGTAACTTCGTTCTGGCGATCCTCCTCGAGGCGGTCGCCACAATTATTTGCTATATCAAGAACTGCCTCATGCAAGGTACGGGCTTTGAGTCCAACGACGCCTTCGCCTGATCCGTTCTAGTTTTCCATAGGCAGTTCTGCCTGCCCCAGCCGCCTTGGCTGGTTCGCTTCCCCCTTCATCTTTCTTGCGTGGTTTCAGGCTTGGTCTGGGGCTTGCGCTCGTCAATTTTCAGGAGTTCCCATGCATCTCGTTCAATCAATGGCCTATGTCGGCCAGAAACCGTGGCACGGCCTCGGCAACGAACTGGAACGGCACCAGCCCATCGAGGTCTGGATGCAAAGAGCGGGTATGGACTGGCAAATTGAAGAGACGCCGGTCTGTTTCGTCACCGGCCAGTCTGGCACGCTCGGCGCCATCCACCCCTACCCGGAACAAAAGGTGCTGTACCGCTCAGATACCAAGTTGCCGCTCTCGGTCGTGTCCAGCCGCTACCAGACTGTCCAGCCCAGAGAAATTTTGGAGTTCTATCGGGACTTGACGGAGATCGGGGGCTTCGAGCTGGAAACGGCAGGCGTGCTCAAAGATGGTCGCAAGCTGTGGGCACTGGCCAAGACAGGCCAGCAAACCGTGCTCAAGGGCGGTGACCAGGTGCAAGGCTATCTGCTACTGGCAACGGCCTGCGATGGCTCCTTGGCCACCACGGCCCAGTTCACTAGTGTTCGCGTTGTTTGCAACAACACACTGCACATTGCCTTGGACGATGGCACGGGAGCCGTCAAGGTTCAACACCGGTCGCAGTTCAACGCTCATGCGGTCAAGCAGCAACTGGGCATTGCCGTGTCGAGCTGGGACGGATTCATGGCTCGCATGAAGGCACTGTCGGAGCGCAAGGTCCGGCCAGAAACTGCCAGAGCCTATTTCCATCGTGTTCTGGGCGTTTTGCCATTGCCGTTAACCACCGGGAAGACTGCGGCTGCCCAGACCAACGAGCGGGCACTCAAGGTAGTGCAAGGTCTCTACGACGGCGAAGGGCTTGGTGCAGACCTGGCTTCGGCTTCCGGGACCGCCTGGGGCATGCTCAACGCCATTACGCAGTATGCGGATCACGAACGCCGGGCTCGCAGCACTGACCACCGTCTTGATTCTGCTTGGTTCGGAGCTGGCGCCAACCTCAAGCAACGTGCTTGGGAGGAAGCACTGAAGCTAGTTGCCTGAAGTTCACAGCAGTTCCACGTGTCGCCCGGTTGAGGTCCTGCCTCGCCGGGCGTTTTTTCATTCTAGGAGGTTCTATGCAACCCGCAGTCCATCAAGCAGGAAAGCCGGGCCGGCCAGCGCTGCGCCTGGTCTCCACCAATGACATGAGCCGAGGCGATTGGCTGGAAGTTCGCAAGCAAGGCATCGGCGGTTCGGATGCGGCAGCGGCAGTCGGGCTCAACCCGTACAAGTCCCAGCTGGAGTTGTGGCTGGAGAAGACGGGCCGGGATGTGGAGTTGCGCAAGGCTGGCCCTGATGATGAAAGTCAGCCAGTTTACTGGGGCGCCTTGCTGGAGCCCATCGTCGCTGCCCACTACACGAAGCGGACCGGCAATCGTGTTCGCCGGGTCAATGCCGTGCTTCGGCACAGGGATATCCCATTTATGCTGGCCAACATTGACCGGGAGGTCGTGGGCGCTAGTGATGTGGCAATTCTGGAGTGCAAGACAGCGGGCATGAACGGGGCCAGGCTGTGGCGGGACGGGGTGCCCGAATACGTGCAACTGCAGGTCCAGCATCAGCTTGCGGTGACAGGCAAAAGGGCTGGGGACGTGGCGGTGCTGATCTGCGGCCAGGAACTGCAAATCCATCGCATCGAGCGGGACGATGCCCTCATTGCCAGGCTTATCGAGTTGGAGCAACGCTTCTGGCAGCACGTGAAGACCGACACCCCACCGTCCGCTGATGGGTCCGACTCGGCAGCCTCCGCTCTGCAATGCCTGTATCCACGCGACTCCGGGGCAACCGTCGATTTCTCGGAAGACCGCAACCTGTCTGCAGCCTTCGCTGACCTGGTGACGGTCCGGGCGGAGATCGCTGAGCGGGCCAAGCTCGAAGCCCAGTTCAAGCAGAGCCTGCAACAAGCCATGGGCGAAGCCACCAAGGCGATCTTCGAAACCGGCTCTGTTTCCTGGAAGCGCAGCAAGGACGGGACGGGCCTGGACATCGACAAGCTGGTGCAAGACCAGCCTGACCTGTTGCAACGCTACCCCCTCACCAAGCCCGGCAGTCGCCGGTTCCTGATCCTGTAACCAAATTGCCCTTGTCCGTGGGGCTGTGCCGTGCCTGCCCTTGCGGATCATTGGGGGCGGGCATGCGCGTTTTTCTTGGAGAAATACGATGCTGAAAAACTTGGCAATTACCCCGCCCGTGCTGGGCCGCATCTCGATTGGTCACGTGGTCGAGAAGGATGGCAAGCGATTGCCCCAAAAAGACGATCAATTCACCATCACCACTCAAGTTCAGGGCAGGGATGGGTGGATCCTGCACCCGTATGACGACGCCCTGCGCAAGGCATCTAATGGGAAGCTGCGCTCGATCCCGGTCACCGTGCTGTTCGATGATCCCGAGCTTAACCTCCGAGCCGAGTACAGCCTGTTCGACCGGCAAACGGGGCGGCCAGTATGCGTGGGCAATGGCGAGACCTGTCGCCGGTATACCTCTTCCGGGCTGCAATCGTTGCCGTGCCCGTCGCCGGATGGCTGCGACATAGCCAAAGGGGGCTGCAAGCCCTACGGCAGGCTTAACGTTCGCATTGGCGATGACGATCCGCTTGGCAGTTTCATCTTCCGGACCACCGGCTACAACAGTATCCGCACCATCGCCGCCAGGCTGCGCTACTTCCATGCCGTGTCTGGCGGGCTGCTGGCATCCCTGTCGCTGGAGTTGCGCTTACGGACAAAGTCCACCACCCAGAGTTACCGTGCCCCCATCTACTATGTAGACCTGACGGTGCGGGAAGGCATGACCCTGGAGGACGCCATCACGGAAGCCACGCAGACCGACGCTCACCGAAGGGCATCGGGCTTTGACCAGGCAGCGCTTGATGAGGTGGCCAGAGCCGGGTTCGGCAACGGCGCGTTCGAGGATTCCGAAGAAGAGATCCCGGCCATCGTGGAAGAGTTCTATGTGGAGGGCGAAGCAGCCGGTCACGTCGCGGCCAGCCATGCAACCACGCTGAAAGACAAGCTCGACCGCAAGGCTGCAACGCAGATGGGAGGCCCAGCATGATCTTCCTGCAAGCGATGCTGCTGCTGATCGTCGCCCCGGTCGGCGTGATTGTCGTGGGCTTGCTATGGCTGTGGCTCGGCCACAAGGTGCTGGCGTGGCTGTTGGGCGGCCGTTGCTAGGCTGCCACAGCAAGCACTGTGACCGGGATCTCTTTGCGCTATGTCAAGGGTTGTCAAGCCCCTCAAACTGGTTAGTGATGATTCGTCACGTTGTCAGGCGTACCATACCACCCGGCTATGGTGCGCCTTTTTTTGATTCATCGCCGAATTGCGGGATGGGTAAAGTGGGCTGTCACCCCGACGGCGTGGCGCACGGACAGTGCCGACGGCCGAGTTCGGACCCACAGAGGTCATCCACCATGCGCCCCCCCAATACAGTTATCATTACACCAACATTCACAAATGCCAGCCTAGGCAAGCATGCACATCATTCTGAAGAACCACGTCAACGAACTAGCGAACGATCTTGAGCATGAGGGTCTATCTGAGTCCAAGTTATTTGAGCTCTTCTGTAATTACTGCGTAGTGTCAAAGCATTATCTTGGTAGATTCGATCCAATTGACGTAACAACCGAGGAAGATGACGCATCGCTAGATGGCGTGGCAATCGTTATTGACGGAGACTTAATTACTACAGTCGATGACGCGGAAGAGTCATTCAATACGCACAAAACGAACCTGACTGTGGACGTCGTCTTCACCCAAGCCAAGTCGAGCGAAAAATTCAAAAAGGAAGAAATAGCTAACTTCAAGATTGGCCTTGAAGATTATCTTTCCCTTGATCCGAAGCTCCCCAATGGAAAATTAAATACCGATTCTATTGAAATTTTAAAAATCGTCCTAAAGAACCTTAAAAAAGTTCGCAATCGACGACCAAATGCGCTTATTTACTATTGCACCAGTGGCGTCTACGGTGGCGAGCGTGAAATCAAAGCCACGTTTGAGATTATTGAGCGATATGTCAAAGATACCGAGCTATTCTATAACGTTACTGTTCGGCCGCTGGGTCGAGGAGAACTGCTGAAGCTTTATGCGGATCTTTCAGAGAAAAACGAGGCAAAGCTGAGATTGATTGAGTATTTTGGCATGCCTGCGATGCCGGGCATACCGCAGTCTTATGTTGCAATTGTAAATGCACGCAGTCTCGTTGAAGCTTTGCTTATGGATGGGGATGATAACCTGCGACAATCCGTCTTCGAAGAGAACGTACGCTCCTACCTGGGTGACAAGAACGACGTCAACCTTGCAATACAAGATACGCTGAAGAGCGCCGAGAAGAAGAGCTTGTTCTCTGTTCTAAACAATGGCATCACTGTTGTGACGCCGGAACTGACGTTGACACCGAACACAAAAGAGATTCATCTTACAAATTACCAGATAATTAACGGCTGCCAGACTAGTAGCACTTTATATGAGAACAGACTACTGCTGACCGAATCCGTGAATGTCGTAGTCAAATTCATAGAATCACCAGAGAATGAGGGGTCAAGCGACATAATTGCTGCAACGAACAGTCAGTCGGATATCCCTAAAGAGGCATTCTTCGGTCTTCGGAGCAAGGCAAAGCTTGTCCAAAAATACTTTTCTGTTCAGAATCAGCATGCTCAGCCAGAAAATTTGGTCTATTTCGAGCGACGCCAAGCTGAATTTAAAAATGCTGAGTATCAGTCAACACGAATATTCGATATTCGCGAGACTGCAAGATGCTATGCGGCGATGTTTCTTGATATTCCCCATAATTCAGCTCGTTACGTGGCTAAGATATTTTCAATCAGCGAAGAAAATCTTTTTCGCGAGGACGATCACGAATCATACTATTACGCCGCTTGCCTCGCGCTGTACAAGTATCAGGCGCTCATTAATGGACGAAAAATCGGCGCACAAAATTATACGAAGGTTCGCTGGCATATAATTCAGCTATTTAAGTGGCTTTGCCACGGAAAAACTGAAACACCCCCACCAAATTCAAAGAAAGCTGATGCTTACGCAACAAAAATCATATCAGTATTGAATTCTGACGACAAATCATACGTCAAAATATTCCAAAAATGCCAAAAGATTGTGGACGAAGTCGGTTTCCCTAGTGATGATGCACTCAAACGCGGAAAATATTCACAAGATCTGATGGCTGCTGTACAGAGGTTACCTATGCGATGAAGGAAAATTACAGTTCAACCGGACAAAAGAGCGGTCCACTGTTCGGTGGGACATACTAGTTGCCTGGCGGCACCGCAAAGCAAGGGTTCAGTTCTTGCGTGCATTGCGCGCCAGCCAAGTAATTTGGCGTTTCATTAGGGCAGATGCGCTACGCGCGACGGATGGTGGAATACGTGCCCACCGATCCGGCTCTCTGCGGCTGGGGAAGGAACGCGCTTCCGGGCAATGACCTATTTGGAGTTCCTCGAGGGCATCAGCAAAGCGCCAAGAAACGCCGGTAGCGGCGAGTACTTGGGATACCTACGCCGGAGATATTTCCTGCCAGCGAACGCTCTGCATAGCGCCCGCCCAACAGGTAACCCCCTACCTAGAACGCCAGCATCCGGCTCGGCTGTCATAGGGCGCTTCGGGGCGCTCCTTGCTGCTCTAGATTCATCTCCCTCTATATATATATTAGAAAATGCTCGCCCGAGAATATCCTCTATCTATATGGCTTTTCTCGATTTCATTGCCCACCAGTTTTTGAAGTTCGTGGGCAAAACCATCATCCATGCAAGATCGGCACCGGTCTCCAACCAGCAGGCAATCAAACCAAGCCGCCACACGCACGACAGCGTTGCCATCGACGGCCATCCGGGCCGCCACACTGTAAAATTCGCCATCGCCCCGGCTCGGTGCCCTCATCGCCTAGCCTGGGGAACACACTTCGACCCCGATACGTCGGCAACGTCAGGCAAATAATCGATGGCAATCAAGAAATCCGAACTTTACAGCTCCTTGTGGAAAGGTTGCGACGAACTCCGGGGCGGCATGGACGCCTCCCAGTACAAGGACTACGTGCTGGTCCTGCTGTTCGTCAAATACGTTTCCGACAAGTATGCCGGTCAGAAGGACGCCCTGCTCGACGTACCGGCCGGTGGCAGTTTTGCGGACATGGTGGCACTGAAGGGCGACAAGGAGATCGGCGACAAACTCAACAAGATCATCAGTCGCCTGGCCGAGGCCAATGAACTCAAGGGTGTGATCGATGTTGCGGACTTCAATGACGCCGAGAAGCTCGGTAAGGGAAAGGAGATGGTGGACCGCCTCTCCAACCTCGTCGCTATCTTCGACACGCCGGGGCTCGACTTCAAGGGCAACCGTGCCGAGGGCGACGACATTCTGGGTGATGCCTATGAGTATCTTATGCGGCACTTTGCTACCGAGTCGGGTAAAAGCAAGGGGCAGTTCTACACGCCGGCGGAAGTCTCTCGCATCATGGCTAGGGTGATTGGCATCGGCAGCGCCAAGAGTGCTGACCAAACCATCTATGACCCGACCTGCGGATCTGGATCGCTGCTCATCAAAGCACATGACGAAGCAAAAGGCAGCACCGGACAGGATCTGACCATCTATGGGCAGGAAATGGACAACGCCACGTCAGCCCTGGCCAAGATGAACATGATCCTGCACGACTGCCCAACGGCAGAGATCTGGAAGGACAATTCGCTGTCCAGCCCGCACTTCAAACAAGCCAACGGTAGCCTGAAGACCTTCGACTTCGTTGTTGCCAATCCCCCGTTCTCGACGAAGGCGTGGAGCAATGGGTTCGACCCGGGGAACGACGACTATGGTCGTTTTGAATACGGCACTCCGCCAGAGAAGAATGGCGATTATGCTTTCATGCTCCACATCCTCGCCTCCCTGAAAAGTAACGGCAAGGGCGCAGTGATTCTTCCACATGGCGTCTTGTTCCGAGGTGGGGCCGAAGGGGCTATCCGGAAGCGTGTGGTCCAGCAAGGCTACATCAAGGGCATCATCGGCCTGCCGGCCAACCTGTTTTACGGAACGGGCATCCCCGCCTGCATCATTGTGCTCGACAAGGAACATGCTGCTGCTCGCAAAGGCATCTTCATGATCGACGCCAGCAAGGGGTACATCAAGGACGGAAACAAGAATCGTCTGCGTGCCCAGGACATTCACAAGATCGTCGATGCCTTCAACAAGCAGATTGAGATCGCAAAGTACTCCCGACTCGTGCCAGTTGCGGAGATTGCAAACAACGACTTCAACCTGAACATTCCACGCTACATCGACAGTACTGAGCCGGAAGACTTGCAGGACATCGCTGCTCACTTGCTTGGCGGCATTCCGGATCATGATATCGACGACCTCGGTCGCTACTGGGCGGTACTGCCCGCTGTTCGGAGCGTACTGTTCGAACCGGCTGTCCGGCCGGGATACAGCCAGCTGAAAGTCGCTTCGATCGATGTCAAGGCAACGATCTTCGGTCATGCCGAATTCGCAGCGTTCACGGAAACGGTCAGATCCCACTTCGCCAAGTGGATGACCGGAAACGTTTCGCTCCTCACCGACATCGAGATCGGAGACCACCCCAAGGCATTGATCGAGACCATCTCCGAAAGCATGCTCGACACGTTCAAGACCGTACCGCTTCTCGACGCCTACGATGTTTACCAGCATCTGATGAGCTACTGGGCCGACACGATGCAGGACGACGTGTACATGCTGATTCATGACGGCTGGACCGCACTGGCCGATGGTAAGTCGAACAACGATCTGATTCCGTCGTCGCTGATCATCGCCCGGTACTTTGCAGATGATGCGAAGGCTATCGAACATCTCGAAGCCCAGCGTGATGCTGTCACTCGCCAGATGGAGGAGCTCGACGAAGAGCACGGCGGCGAAGACGGGCTACTGGCTGAAGCGAAGACTGACAAGGGCAAGCTCACAAAGGTCAGCCTCAAGGCTCGGCTATCGGAGATCAAGAAGGACGCTGACGCAGTAGAAGAGCGCAAGGCCCTGAACGAATACCTCGAATTAATTGAGCAGGAAGCTGCGGCCAACAAGAAGGTCAAAGACGCGCAGAAGGCTCTGGAGGCCAAGGTGGCGGTGCAGTATGCCAAGCTGAACGTAGCCGAGATCAAGACGCTGGTCATTGAGGACAAGTGGCTTGCTACCCTTGCAGCTGACGTCCAGACCGAGCTTGATCGTGTGTCGCAAGCACTGACTGGCCGTATCAAGGTGCTGGCTGACCGTTACGCAACGCCGCTGCCTAAGCTTACGGCCGAAGTTGCCGCACTCGCTGCACGTGTCGATGAACATCTGAAGAAAATGGGGTTCGCATGGAACTGAAGCCGGGGTACAAGCGGACCGAGGTGGGAGTGATCCCGGAGGATTGGAATGCCGGAGCTATTCTCGAAATCTCAAGCGAGATAATGGATTACCGTGGAAGAACTCCACGAAAACTAGGGTTGACTTGGGGCGGTGGGGATATTCCTGCGCTCTCGGCAGGCAACGTCAAGAATGGGTATGTCGACTTTTCGGAGGAGTGCTATTTTGGCTCCGAGGAATTGTACAAACGCTGGATGGTCAAGGGTGACGTTGCCGAGGGCGACATCGTTTTTACAACAGAGGCCCCTCTCGGGAACGTCGCATTGATTCCCGACGATCGTCGATACATATTAAGCCAGAGGACCATCCTTCTCCGGACCAACCCAGAAGTAGTGGAAAGTCGATTCCTCTATCACGCAATTAAATCGGATGTATTCCAAAGGATACTTCTCGACAATGCGAGTGGGTCGACTGCCAAAGGAATTCAGAGGAAGCGATTTGAGAAGCTTTCGGTTTGTGTTCCGCCGCTCAAAGAGCAGGAACACATCGCCACCGCCCTCAGCGATGTCGACGCCCTGATCTCATCGCTGGATCAGCTAATCGCCAAGAAACGTGACTTCAAGCAGGCCACCATGCAGCAACTGCTCACAGGCAAGGAACGCCTGCCGGGGTTTAGCGGCGGTTGGCGCCAAAAGACGTTTGGGGATATCATCTCCCACTGCTTCAGTGGTGCAACTCCTTCTCGAGCCAACCCTGAATTCTATAAAGGTGACATACGCTGGATTACAAGCGGCGAACTTAATTACAACGTAATAAACGATACGGCAGAGAAAATATCACAAGAGGCTGTTCTTAGAACCAATCTAAAGATTGTACCTAAAGATACGTTTCTCATGGCTATTACCGGTCTTGAGGCGGAAGGAACTCGAGGTAGTTGCGGGATAGTAGGTCAAGAGTCAACAACAAATCAGTCCTGCATGGCAATTTTCCCAACTGCTGACCTTCTGGTTGAATATCTATTCCATTACTATGTGTTCCGAGGTAAAAGCCTTGCGCTGCAGTATTGTCAGGGCACAAAACAGCAAAGCTACACGGCGAAGATCGTCAAGCTGCTACCCATTCTTTTACCGTCGGTCGAGGAGCAGCGAGCTATTGCCATCGTCCTCTCCGACATGGATACCGAACTCGCAGCCTTGGAAGAGAAACGCGACAAGACCCGTGCTCTCAAGCAGGGCATGATGCAGGAGCTGTTGACCGGGAGGATTCGCCTCGTATGAGCACCGTCGGCCAAATCGAAAAGAAGACTCAAGAGCGTGTCGTCAAGCTGTTCTGTGACACGCTGGGTTACAACTATCTGGGCAACTGGATCGATCGCACGGGCAACAGAAACGTCGAGTCGAGTTTGCTCCAGACGTTCTTGAAAGGAAAGGGCTACGACGAGGCGCTGATAAACCGTGCGATACATGCTCTCGACAAGGCCGCCGGTGACCAAAGCAAGAGTCTCTACGATAGAAACAAGGCGGTGTATGAGTTGCTCCGCTACGGCGTGAAGATAAAGCCCGAGGTGGGCGAGAATACGCAGACGGTCTGGCTGGTGGACTGGAAGCAACCGCTTAACAATGACTTCGCTATCGCTGAAGAAGTAACTGTCGGCGGCGGCGACACCAAGGCCAATACCAAACGCCCTGATGTCGTGCTGTACGTCAATGGTATTGCCATGGGTGTGCTGGAACTGAAGCGATCCACGGTGTCTGTTTCCGAGGGCATTCGGCAGAACCTTGACAATCAGAAGAAGGTCTTCATCGAACACTTCTTCTCCACGATGCAGTTCGTCATGGCAGGCAACGACACCGAGGGCCTGCGATACGGCTCGATCCAGACACCGGAAAAGTACTACTTGTCTTGGAAGGAAGACAGTCCAATTGATAACCTGCTTGACCGCCATCTGACGCAGACCTGCAACAAGGCTCGCTTTTTGGAGTTGATTCACGACTTCATTGTGTTCGATGCCGGAACGAAGAAGCTCTGCCGGCAAAACCAGTATTTCGGGGTTCGGGCAGCGCAGGACCATGTGAAACGCCGGGAAGGCGGCATCATCTGGCACACGCAGGGATCCGGCAAGAGCCTGACCATGGTGTGGCTCACGAAGTGGATACGCGAGAACGTCAAGGATGCACGGGTTCTGATCATCACCGATCGCACTGAACTGGATGAGCAGATCGAAAAGGTGTTCAAGGGCGTCCACGAAGAGATTTACCGGACGAAGAGCGGCGGCGACCTGATCGCCGCGCTCAATGCCACTACACCATGGCTCGTGTGCTCGTTGATCCATAAATTCGGCGGCAAGGAAGACGGCGAAGAAGTGGGCGACGTGGCCGGCTATATTGAGGAAATAAAGAGGGCTCTGCCTGCCGACTTCAGGGCCAAGGGTGACCTCTATGTGTTCGTGGACGAATGCCATCGCACCCAGTCCGGGGAGTTACATAAGGCTATGAAGGCCATCCTGCCCAATGCACTGTTCATCGGCTTCACGGGCACGCCGTTGCTCAAGGCTGACAAGCAGAAGAGCATCGAAGTTTTCGGGCGATATATCCACACCTACAAGTTTGACGAAGCGGTGAAGGATGGCGTTGTACTTGACTTGCGCTACGAGGCTCGGGACGTGGATCAGAACATCACGTCGCAAAAGAAGATCGACCAGTGGTTCGAAGCCAAGACCAAAGGGCTGACGGATCTTGCCAAAGCGCAACTGAAGCAAAAATGGGGGACGATGCAGCGGGTGCTTTCCAGCCAGTCGAGACTCGAAAAGATCGCAGCCGATATCCTGTTTGATATGGAAACCCGTGACCGGTTGATGAGTGGACACGGCAACGCCATGCTCGTGTCTGGCAGCATCTACCAGGCATGCAAGTTCTACGAGTTGTTCGATAAGACCGGACTTTCGGGCAAGTGCGCCGTCGTCACCAGCTACAGGCCATCGCCGGCGGACATCAAGGGGGAAAGCGCCGAGGGACTGACAGAGAGACTGCGTCAGTACGAAATTTATAACAAGATGTTGAACGGCCAGGAGCCGGATTCTTTCGAGAAGGACGTCAAGAAGAAATTCATCGACGAGCCGGGGCAAATGAAACTCCTGATCGTGGTGGACAAGCTTCTCACTGGATTCGATGCTCCATCGGCGACCTACCTGTACATCGACAAACAGATGCGTGACCACGGCTTGTTCCAGGCCATCTGTCGGGTGAACAGACTGGACGGCGACGACAAGGAATACGGCTACATTGTCGACTACAAGGATCTGTTCAGGAGTCTGGAGAGTTCGATCCATGACTACACCTCCGGCGCCCTTGACGGCTATGACAAGGATGACGTTGCCGGCTTGCTGGAAGACCGATTGGGCAAGGCCCGTGAGCACCTAGAGGAAACGCGTGAGGCCATCAAGGCATTGTGTGAGCCAGTAGATGCTCCCAAGGATACAGCGGCCTACCTTCGCTACTTTTGCGCCAAAGATTCCGGCAATGCCGAGCAGCTGAAGGAAAACGAACCCAAGCGCCTGGCGCTATACAAGTTCACCGCTGCCTTTATCCGAGCATTCGCCAGCCTAGCCAACGAGTTGGAAGAGGCTGGTTATACGCCAGCGGACATCGCTGCGCTTAAGGACGAGACCAGTCACTTCGACAAGGCCCGCAACGAGGTCAAACTGGCCAGTGGTGACTACATCGATCTCAAAATGTATGAACCGGCAATGCGGCACTTGATTGACACCTACATCCGGGCCGAGGATAGTGACACGATTTCGGCCTTCGATGACCTATCGCTGATTCAACTCATCGTGGAACGTGGCCCGAGTGCGGTCGATGCGTTGCCGAAGGACATCCGTGAAAACAAGGAAGCGGTGGCGGAGACGATCGAAAACAACGTTCGCAAGCTGATCATCGACGAGCAGCCGATCAATCCCAAGTACTACGAGAAGATGTCGGAGCTACTTGATGCGCTGATCGAAAAGAGGAAAGCCGATGCACTGGCATACGAGGACTATCTGGCCGAAATCGTTGCGCTTGCGAAGCAGGTGAAGAATCCAGCGACAGGAGCCTCCTATCCGCCCACGCTCGATTCTGAAGCCAAGCGTGCGCTGTATGACAACGTCGGTAAGGACGAAACGTTGGCCCTTAACCTCGACCATGCTGTTCGCCAGAGCAGGCAGGATGACTGGCGCAACAATCCAGTGAAGGTAAAAAAGGTCAAGATCGCTATCAAGGCCATCCTTCATGATGACGAGGTGTGGACTAAAGAGATTCTGAAATTGGTGGTGGACCAACGTGAGTACTGAGCCGCGTCACATCAAGGTCAGTGGCCTGACCGTCGAGATCGTGCGCAAGGACATCAAGAACCTACACCTAGGCGTTTACCCGCCAAACGGAAGGGTTCGTGTCGCAGCCCCCCAGGCCGTCAGCAATGATGCCGTCCGACTGGCTGTGATCGGAAAACTGGGCTGGATAAAGCGCCAGCAGGCCAAGTTCGAAACCCAGCCTCGTCAGTCAACACGGGAAATGGTCAACGGCGAGAGTCATTACTTTCAGGGGCATCGCTATCGCATCCGTGTAGTGCAGCATGAGGGACCGGGACGGGTGACGCTTCGTAGCAGGACCACGATGGAAATCCGTGTGCGGCCTGAGGCAAATGCCGAACAGCGTTTGCGGGTCTTGCAATGTTGGTACAGGGAACAGCTGAAAGCCCAAGTCCCGGTACTGCTGGAAAAATGGCAGTCCGTGTTGGGCGTGGAAGTAGCTCACTGGGGCATCAAGAAGATGAAGACCAAGTGGGGTAGCTGCAACGTCGACGCTCGCCGGGTCTGGTTAAATCTGGAGTTGGCCAAGAAGCCCGTACAGTGCCTAGAGTACGTTGTCGTTCATGAGATGGTCCATTTGATGGAACGGCACCATAACGATCGGTTCGTCGCATTGATGGACCGGTACCTTCCGCATTGGCGAACGTATCGTGAAGAGTTGAACCGGGCGCCGCTAGGTCACGAGACCTGGGATGGTTGACCGGTATAGCCAGCCTAATATGTCTTGAGCATACTATGGCTCCCGCCTCAAACATCGACCCAAACACCATCAAAGACTAGCTGGAGACGCACTACTGCATCGACGAGGACGCCGCCCAGATCGTTGCGCGCAAACGTCATTCAGCTCGCCGCACGAAGATTGGATTCATGCAACAAGCCCCATTCAAACGATAAGATTTCTCATGCTCAACGCCGTTCTCAATGGGAAAAAGCGTGGTACCGGCCTAGAAGGCATCACGCTAAGGCTGGGCGAGGCTGAGGGTGCGGAAGATGTCCTGACCGCCACAGTCTTTGAGCGGCTATCCTACTTGCCTGACACGGTGCTTGTCGCCTTCTTTTCGCATCTGCTGTCACTGGATCTTCCACCACTAGATGAAATCGCGTTTTGGCCGTGGTGGAGACTGAATGGAACCGGTGTCGAACCCGATGTACTTCTGACGTGTGGCACTCGGCGAGTTCTTGTCGAAGCTAAAAGGCATGACTTCTTAGAGCAACAGTACGCAGATCAGTTGGCACGTGAGCTCTTGGCGGGGTGGGAGAGCGACGAGCTAGGGGAGGAAAACGTTACCCTCTTGACAATTGGAGGGATGATGGAGTATTCGCCAGTTCAGGAAAAAGCATTGAAGGGCCAGATTATTACAGCCCTAAATCGTGATGCATCGGCGGCTGTCCCCCAGTTTGAGCTTATATGCCGTAGCTGGGGAGATGTTTACCAATCTCTCGGACAGGTGGTGCGAAACTCACAAGGTTATGGCAACGGTCTTCAACGAATTATCGACGATATAGGTAGTGCCTTTGCCTGGCATGGTATTCGCACCCATCCGCCTAGATGGTTGACTGATCTCCGCCACTACCACATTACAAGTGTTTCGTTCCACTATTTCAGTCCTATGGCCTCTCTCGTCGCCACTCGCTCCGCTCTCACACCATTGGTTACATTAGCGCCAGCGCACATTAGTGCTGAAGGCAAATCCTTTGACATGTGGAGGTTTTATCAATGACCATATCACTCGATGCAGCATTGCTGGACGTCCGCAAGGCCTACCGCTTGCTGGCAGATTATCAACAACGCATTGTTGAACTCCTCGGATTTATCCGTGGGGAGTTTGACGCTATTCCCTACCATCATTGCTGGCGGAATATGGCATCGCGTGATTTTCAGATATTGGAGCGTAATGATGACTCCGGAAGCCGCCTATTGCCGCTGTTAGACGCGTCAGCTCTCTGGATTCGGCATTCTGGAGATCATGAAGATTACGTGCACCAGCATAGCAAAGGCGATTTGTTGATTGATGTACAAATATGTAGTGATACGGGGTTCTCTACGAAGAGCAATGCAGTAATGCAGCCAGTGGAAGTCAGTCGAAGTGAGCTTGCTATCAGCCTTATTCGCTGCGATGAACCTGCCGCAGGGCCATTCAATTGGTATGACCGAGTTTGGAATCGCATGCCATACCCCGAGCATGGAAAACTGGTTACGACCGAGAAGGTTCCCGGGTATAGAATGTATCGAGAATTCGTTCCTTTAACTGCGTTTACTGATGAGCAGGCTACACGGACAGCGCTTACCCAGTTTCGCCGACGTGCGGGAGAAATCTTTGGTCATGAGGTCTGATTGCGCTTCTCACTCAAGTTGGTGGTGCAGGGAACAGCCAATCTATGGCTCTGCGTCGAACATTGCTGTCCATACCTGAAATCCGATTTCTTTATAATTTCTGCTACGTCGGTATGACAGTCGCTACTCAGGACCCTGCGTATTACATCGGATGGGATGTTGGTGGGTGGAATTGCGACGCCAATAGGCGTAGCCGAGACGCCATCATTATCTTAAACAGTGATCTTGATATGGTCGGAGAGGCTTGGCGCGGCAATCTCAGCTATTCTATCCAGACGGCTACCTGCGCAGCGGAGTGGGTGGCCTCGCTGTTCGCATTGTGTAAAACTGAAATGGCAAGCATGACCAAGGTCACCCTCGCCATCGATGCCCCTTTAGGATTTCCCGAAGATCTTATTCGGTTAGCTACGCGACAGGGCTATGCGGAGTCAATCGCCACGCATGCTAACAACTCATATTTGTTCCGTCAGACAGAAAAATTCCTGTTTGGTCAGGGCTTGAAGCCTCTTTCTGCCATCAAAGACATGATAGGTAGCCAGGCAACAAAGGGGATGCATGTGCTGGCTAAATTCACCCCTCATCTTCAAAGCATTGGAGTGTGGTCAGATCGCAAGGCCCTTACCATAATTGAGGCTTACCCTGCGGCCTGCAAAAATTCGAAAACGATCCAGGAACTGCTGCGTCACTATCGTCTTCCGTCCCACCCCGATGACACGCACGATGCGCTAAAGTGTGCGCTAATCGCCCATCTATTCTCATGTCGGCCCGACAAGCTTATACCGCCCGAGGAAAAAGTTCCGGAGTCGGAAGGTTGGATATGGGTGGCTCGTGATGCGATTCATCAGGTTGGGTAAGCAAGCCAGGCCGAAGGCGGTGCAGTTGACCGTGCTTATGCCACGTTCAATCGTCGGTGTGCTTCGGGCGGGTATGTGCTGGAGTTGCATCCCACAGCCGTCGAATACATCGAGTGAGGAAGTAGAGCAGGTCGACACCCTCGCCTTTGTGAGGCTACTGGTGGCCGCGCTTTTTGGTAGAGCCTGTTTTGGCTTTGCGAGGACGGCGGAACGTCGGGCTGCCGCATTCGACGATATCGATTCCCGCCGCCGTGTAACGATCCCTAGGCAGATGAGATGCATCTCGTGACGGTTCCCAATTCCCGGTTGGCATCCGGTCACGAAGATCCAAGTCAGTCAGAGTCGCATCCTCTTCCTTCGTAATCCTCACCAAGAACAGGTTATCTTTGAGTACTTTCGCAAGTCCGTCGATGTTCTCCGGCGTCACTGCCAAATTTGATTTCTCCTCGATGTCGAGAAGCCAGTTCATGATGACATTCACGGGAACGGCATGGTCATAGAGAGATGGCTGGAACGGGTCCTGCTGAATCTTTGTGGAGCAGAATTTTTTGCTGTTCCTGTATGCTGGCTCGCTGTACTTCCTCAAAAGATGGTTCACTACAACCTTGCAGTCACTGTCCTCTTGGACAAGCGGGTGCATCCGGAACGTTGATAGACTTCCCAGAATCTGAGCACAGATTCCCTTGGTTGTCAGCGGCATGTGCGTTACCCCCTCGTTCGGCTCTAGATGCGACGTTGATCGTTACCCATCTAATTGATGTTGCCGCAGCAACGCCTTCTTCGCAGCGGCAAGGGGCTCGGTGTCGGTGTCCACGTTCCGAACCAATTCGATCACGATTGACTTGCCTTTCCGCAGCGCCATATCGATATCCCTATGTATCTGGCGGAAGCCCTTGCCATTCCTTGGTGCTCGGCCGTCCCGCATCCTCCGCAGATTGTCGTCGTAGTTGGCGAACGGGGCTTCGGCGCCGTCTCTGCTCATACCGACGTAGATGACCTGCATGCCAGAGGCAGCACCATCAACGAGGCCGATCCGGAACAGCAAGGGAAGCGAAGGGTCGACAGAGCCGGTGCGTAGCTCGAAGCCGAGGGGACTGAATTTCGTATCTGTCATGAAGCGGTGATGCTGTTGGCTAGAAGTGATAGCTGATGGCGTTGTTGGCTTCGGAGATCATCTTTCGGCGGAACATGTCGTCGACCAAGCCGGTCAACTGCGCCTTCGTGAGCTTGTTGCCAAATAGGGTACTCACATGCTTGGTCAGCGTTGCCCGCTTTCTTGGCCTTTTGTTCTTCAGCACCTTGGTGAGATTCGCCTTTACACGTTCGAGCTCGGCACTAGGCGGGGATGATGCTTTTGGCGCTGGTTTTGGAGATGATACGGTCGGAGCGGCCGGAGTCCTGTGTATCTCCCCGACAACAGCAACCCGTTTGCAGGACACGCCTAGCGAGCCGATGTGCTTGACCAGCGGGTCGTAGCCCGTGTCCTTGGCCAGGATGATGAACTCGCTGGCCTCCTTGCGCTCAAGAACACGGCCAATATGGAATGCAATGTGAAAGTCCAGTGCGTTCTTGCCGGTGCCCGAGACCCGATGCCACTGAACCTGTGACCCCAGATTCTGCAACCGGGTTGTCAGATCGAGCGAGGCACTCTTCTGGTTGGCGCCGCAAAAGATGGCAATCTGGTAGTCCGGCGGGATGTGCTGAACGTCAATTGTCTGGACATTTTCAAAATCCACCAGCAACAGCGGCTGCGACATGTGACCCCTGATTACTTTTTTTGTTCAGGCGATTCTAGCCGATTGCTGACTTGCCGGTAACCCAAGACCCATTGCCCCAAAACCCCGTCTGATGTGCATCAAGTGTGCCGCTCGATAGAAGTTGCCAGGATGGCTCGGATGAGCGATCGGCAAATACTGAATCTCCTTGCCAGAGGATTCAAAGGCTAAGATCTCACCCGACATCGCTTGTGCATGCGCCATCAGGGCCAACGGAGAGACACCACGGACTCGGGCTCTCAGGGCCGTCCAGACGTTGGCACCCCAGGAAATCATGCGTACTGTTTTGAAGCGTTTGCTGACGGCGGCGATGATCGAGTCCAAGCCATCGAGGCACTCTTCGTAGCTGATACCGTAGTTGCGCAGTGACCCACACTTTCCGTCGCCTGGCGGTCGGTAGTCGGGATACAGGTTGAGGAACAGCCCGACGGTCGAGCCATCGAAGATTGCCTGCGGCGCAGCCGGCATGTATTTCGGTGTGTAATGTAGTGCATCGCCGTTTCTCATAGGCGAATCGGATCGATTTCGACTCTCGACGACTATCGGGTACCAGTCGTGGCCAAGGAGAATTGTGAGGCTGTCCTTGTCGGGAGAGTATGTATTCAGTAGCAGGTTGTCCGTCCACGGGCAGATGCCCATACTGAACCCCACTCCACACGCGATCGAGGCATCGCGTAGTGCTGCACCTTTTGCGTCCGTCGCCAAGGCCATGGCGTCAATAGCCTGAGTGCGATCATGTAAATGCCTAAGTTGCTCGTAGGTGGCCCGATGGAAATCCGTCGTGACATAGGACCATGGGCGTTCCCTGCCCAGTCCCCAATACTTCGCCAAGGGTTCGTTGATCGACGGAAATATGTCCCGGTACGCCGCCAGAACCAGTTCTACTTCGCTTTGCCTATAGAGCGCTTTCACAGCATGTAACCTCGAAAATGAAGGGGTTCACCCCAGTTCGACCGTACGAGTGAACATGGCCTTTAGGCATTCTATCGTTTGAACATGTCGACGACCAATGCGAAATGTAGGAGGAACACGGCGATGGGCTCGAAGGGCTGGCGGCCGGGAACTGTGTACAGCAGACAGGCCTGTCGGCAGAGCCTTGACGCTGAGTTCTGGATGTCTCGAGTCAGATTTTTTGCGGCTGGCTCGGCCGGGGGATTGTCAGATCTTCTCGCTCCAGCTCCCCGCCTGCTGTCCGTTCGCTAATCTCTTCTTATATATATTAGGAAATGCTCGCAACCGAAAATCCAGCATTGATAATGATTTCCACGCTTCTATCGCCCACCAATTTTTAAAACTCGTGGGCGACCTCATCCTCAGTGCAACATCAGTTCTACCTTGATACGCTTGAAAGCGTCGCACTTTGGGCTGGCGTCGAAGTTCCCGAAACTCTGCCAGTCCACCGGACGACCTTGACAGCAGGCATTCTCGTGGAAAAAGATGCAAGATTCGCAAATCTGCCGAGGCATCGACTGCTCGTCAAAATAGAGATCTTCCGGCGTCGGAACAATCGGCTCTTTCTGGCTGCTCGGTAGAGCCCGCAGTCTGGCGGCCTGCCGTTCAAGAACTAGGATCATATCCGGTAGATTCCAACTCGACGGCACGATCGGCTTCGTGTTGTCGGTCACCTGACGCCCACGGCTTTCTTTCTTGCCATAGGTGACACCCAGCGGTTCAAGTAGCTCACGCAGTAGGGCCCGGCCTTTCTCACCCACTTTGTCTCGCTCTGCGCTGCCACCAAGCGTCCTGACCTTTACTCGTACTTTCTTCAACGCATCGACTTTCTGACCAATGCTTTGGAACTCCAGGTCACTGCCGGCCAACGCCTGGAATGCCTCGCCGAGCCGACCATTCCTCGTCAATGCCGCCGATAGGTCGTCCGCCGTGATTTGCCCGGCTGTCAAAGCCTCTAGCTTCTTCAGAAGTAGAACAATTTTATCTGTCTTCTCAGCCTCTACCTTCGCCCAATCCGGGTGACGGTCTCGAGCGTATTGACTGGAGATCCATGGCGACAGCTCCCCGAACAAGCGCTTCACCTTGGCCGTCTTTACCATCTGAGCCGCTGCCGGATCAAGAATACGAAAGCTGCCCATGAAAATCCCTGCTTCCTCGTTTTGCAATTCCCTTTCCAAGCGGGGCTCGTCACATCGCCAGTTGTTCTTGCGCTCGTTGTATAACTGTTCCAGCCTGATAAGGGCTTGCATCGGGCTGCACCTGGAAAAGCGAGCGGCCTTGTCTACCACAGCCTGTCGGTAGTCACCACGAGCTTCTGTACGAGCGGCTTTGACAATCGCTGCCTTGTCTTTGTTGACCTCTGGCAAGCTGGCGCAATCAACGACTTTGAAGTTCTGGATAGCGTTGTCACGGACCAGCGAACTCAGAGCAACAAAGCTATTTCGCTCCGAATTTCGGAGCAGTTGGTACGTCACCCTGTCGAGCTGGAGATGCTCCTCCAGATAGCCGGTCACCGATGTCTCTGCGTGAAAACGCTCGGCGAGCTCTGCCCTCAGCGCAAACCCGTTTGGAAGCGCAAAGCAGGCGTCAGGGTGAACGTTGCCATAAATCCTCACCTGGCTCAGCAATCGACCTCGATTGGCACGGTTAACCGCCTGAATGATTTGGCTAGTATCGGCCTCCATGTGGTCGAAACGCGCCCAGAGAATGTCCGGTGCCCGAGCAAAATTGAGGCCTAACCCGAACAGTGGGCTGGAAATCAGCATCGGCAGAACGCTTGTCCGGGCGGCTTCGATTTCCTCTGCGGAGTTCTCGGGCCGGGAAACGATCACCGCATGGTCGGTGAGGCCGTACTGGGCAACGAGGCGGCGATACATCTCCATCTTGGAGGTATCGAGCAGCATCACAAAACGGGGAAGCGGCTCGTTCTTGGCCAATTTATCCTGAAAATCTTCAAACAAGAGCGCCAAATCTGAATCGAAGCGGGCCGTCGGTATCACTTCAAGGGGATTGCGCTTGAACGGGGCAAACTCGTAGCAGCAATAGTCGCATTCCGTCAGGCTTCCGAGAGCGTGCTTCGCTATCTCCACCAAAGCGTGGCGCTGAACGTCAGTCAACGTGCCGGTCAGGAGCAAAGACTGGCGGGACTTGCTCAACGCCGATTCCAGATTCTCCAGGCTTTTGCTACCCCGCATGAATCGGTCTAGCCCCTGATGGATCTCGTCAAGGATGAGAGCATGGGGAACGCCGCCGGCGTAGACGTCCTTCAGCAGTCTGGGCAAGGAATCGTAGGTGCTCACGATAACACCGTACCTAGAAAAACTCGGCCCCCAGACATCTTCATAATAGGCTGGACTGAGGCCTGCTTGCGTCAGATCGCTTTGCATCTGTTTAACCAGGGCAATTGTCGGCGCAGTGTACAAGACAAGCTGGCGCTGTTCGATGCGACTCTGGATCCAGTCGAGCGTCGCAGTGGTTTTGCCCGAACCAGTCGGCGACAGCACCAGCGACACCTTGGCCGTGGCAAAACCAGTCAATGCTGGGAGGAACCCATCGACCAACGTCAAGTGGTGGTGAGGCACTTCCGAGAACCAGCCAAGTTCATCCCGAACATAGTCATGAGCGCCCTGCGACAGTTCCTTCAGCGGCATCGAGTCGCCATCGCCGTGTCGAATTCCGATTTGGGGGCGATCTTTGCGCACGTACCACGAGCCGGGCGAGCCTTCGTCGGTGAAGTACAACGTCAGGTATTTTCCGTCCTGGCTCAGCTTCGCTTCGGCAAAGGGACGGCCTCGCCTTGCCGGTTGATCCGCTTGGCGTGGAGCGACGCTGTAACGAGTGACAGCAACCTTGCCTTGGATATTAGTCAGCGCAACTTGGGTCTCGTAGCCATGACTGCGCTTGTACTCGTTGACGAGTCGGTGCTTGAGTGCGCCAGCGCTGCCCACAACGTCAGCCGCAAGCAACGGAAGGGTTACGCTGTCGGCGGTCTTACGGGCCAAACCTTGCCTCTTCTCGGGTGTGATTCGGCAGTTCACGCCGGCATCGATGGTCGGGGCGGCAATATAGTGGGCCTGCACTTCGCTGCGCAGTGGTGCGGGATCGACGCCGAAGCTTAACGCCACGTTTCCGCCACGGTTTTCGCCGAGCGTGTAGAAGCCCGTCTCCATGCAGTGTAGGGACAAGTAGGCCGAGAGTTGCTTTCCAGGCACTCGGCGATCAAGCCAGAAGAAGATGTGAGCGTTCAGACCAGACTTCAGCGGAGTGCCATCGCTGCTTAGCACACCGGCGCTACCGCTATGCTGATAGAAAAATGTCACATTGTGAAATTCAGCAGGCAGTTTGGAGATCACCCATTCGATAGCCTCGATCGACAACGGATCCACGGTCGAAGGCACTTCGATGTCATCGAAATCGAGCATGGCCCAGTCGGTGCCATCTGGATGCTCCATGAAATTTTCGTTGGTCTTACGAACACTGCGGGCGTTGGGGTTAACTGGCAGGGCACGGATTAGAATGTGCCGATTGTCAGCGCTGCAAAACTCGATTAGCTTCGCGAGGTCGCAGATGCCGCCGACTGGAACTGTGACAGGGTTGAAATGGAAGGCATTCTGGAAATTTTGCTTTTTGACCTGCCCGTTCTCATCGAGGGAGAATCGCTTATTGACCGGATAATCGAGCGACGTCAGAACCGTAATTTCGGAACTGCAATTGCCTGACGCAATAGGAAACGCAATAGATTTTGGTTGACGGAGGACAGCCGAGGTTAGCGAAATTCCTCCCGTTAATTCTGAGTTAAAATACATTTAGAAAGTTAGTTTTTGTATTGCCAGCCCGGTCGAATTTTCTCTTCGCCGGGCTTTATTTTTTGGCTGCTCGCAGTCTACAAAGCAAGAAAAATTTTTTATACTTTTCGATATCGTCGATCGCTACGCACCATTAGTTCTGCTTTCGCAAAGTCGATATGGATAGACCCACTAATGCCGCAAGCTTCTCGGCGGCGTCATATTTCGGCACATAGCCTTTATTTTGCCAAGTGTTGACTGCACGGCTTGAAACACGCAGTTCCGCCGCCACTCGGCTTGGACCGCCTGCCATACGGACGGCAGTCGTAATGTTATTTTCTATATTCATTATATTCTCGTGGAACCGAGGGCAGTCGATACCGCAACAAGAAAATGCTGCAATAATTCTGCCATCTCTCTGTATGTTAACTCGGGAGTATAAATAATTGGCCAATATTAAGAAAATATTTTCCGTGCGAAATCCTGAGCGGCAACTGTCATGCATCGACTTCGCCTGATTCCTGGCCAGGATACTGAAATGGCTGCATAAGGACCTCCTACTTTGGCAGGTGGGGGCACCCCCAAGAACAAAGAAGCCGCATAGACAACTCATCGGCAGCACACGCCGACTCACAGCAGTTCACGGGAACCACACCGCAGGAAGATGAAGACGACAGGCCTTCCCGCAGATCATCTTCCCATCCTCCCACCGGACGCCGAACCGGCCTGCCAGCGGGGATTGCTCGTGGGAAGATGGGAGAAAGGCGCTGCAATTCCCCCCCCCGCCGAAGCGGGGAGGCGTTGCCCGGGCAGTCAAGAAGACTGATATGCAGTCGCCCCAGCACCAAGCGAAACAAGCCAGATCGTATGGCTGGACTTCCGTGACTGGAATCCCAGATTGGCGAGTGCCCGACCGAGCCCAATCGACGTGCCAGGCGTATGCCCATGCGCAGAACTCCACCGACGAAAGAGCTCGAACAGATCCTGGGACGACAAGCCGCCTCCGTTTGGAGAACCAACCAGGCACTCTTCAGCGAACTGCTGCACCGGATTCACATCACAGCGGTAGTCTTCACGTGCCGCCAGCGACGACGGCGGGATTGTGAGCCTTCCAGCCCCGAGCAACGCTTGCAGCCCCTCGACGGCCCATGCGATGATCCCGTCCAATTCGGCCAACAGGCGATCCAGCAACCCTGGATCATCCTCAGCAAAGGTGAACTGCCGATTGAACGGCAAGATGATCAACCGCCGGAAGAATCCATCAGACCTGTCTGGCGTGTCCGGCATCGAATTGGTCGCTACTACCAGCCTGCAATAGGGCGTGATCGTGCAAGAGTCACTGTACTTCCGCTCAGCCTCCACTGGATCCCCGGACACGATGGCCTTCAGGTAACCGTCAGCTTTCAGTGCCTGCGCCGGTAGGTCGGGCGAGAAGTTGGCGAGCTTCCCCGCCAATTCAACCCGAACTGCGGCACGTCCCAGCCGGTTCAACATGGCGTGCGACACGTTCTCCTTGCCAAGCATGGCCGCGATGACCTTGCACAGCACAGACTTGCCGTTACGGCCTTTTCCCAGCAGGAAGAGCATCTTCTGGAGGCTTGTGTCGGGGATCAGCAAGTAGCCCATCCACTGCCGCACGAAACCGATCCGTTGCTCTCGGTCTGCGTCGTCCCGAAAAACCTCATTCAGGAACTGTAGAAATCTCGGGCATTCGGCAGTTGCCACGTAGTTCGCATTGATGCGACTGATGAGCCGAGGGCCAGGACTATGAGGTCCCAACTCTCCCGTCTCAACATTGAGAGTTCCGTTGTGAAAACACAACAGCTTTCTGTTCGGTGCAAAGAAGCCGACGGGCTGCCTGGTTGCGTACTTCATGTACTTCAGGACTTGTTGAGCGTCGGCGACCTTGATGCCTGCGACTGCAAACGTCCGAAGCGCCTGCTGCGTCAGTTCTGCTTCGTCGATGACGGGGAAATATCCATCCTTATATGCGTAAAGCACCTTCCCGATGGACACCAGCCCGTTCGGATATTGCGCATCGAGGAGCGCCTGAGCGGCTGCCTGCTGCGATACGTCCTCACTGAACTTTTCCACTCTCGCCCACCATTGCATGTCGGACGGCTCCTGCGCCTCCCGTCCGTTTGGGCCCACGCAACGGCGACGGGCAGGGCACCCCTCAAATCCGGACCGCTGAATTTCAGCGCAAGTCCGGTTGGTGAGTTCTTTGGGCAAACCAGCCGCCGCCACATGGCGCTCGTAGTGACACAGCTTGTCCAGACGCAGGATTGTTCCCAGTTCGGCCGAAGAGATGCTGGCGAGGGACGTTCCCACGTCGCCGCACTGATTGCCCCGTGCATCGCCACCGTCATCGTCATCGTTAACGACAATATGTGTCGGCGTATCATCAACGCCTGTCCTGGCCGCCCCCTCAACCTTGGCACCTTCGTCGGCCGCCACATCACCTCCCGACTCGGACATGTGGGTCTCATATAGCCCTTTGAGAGCAGGAATCTGAGCGACTGCGGTCGGCGCTAGCGGTTCAGCAAATTGGATGTCGCTCATGCTGCGATCTCCAGGCCGGTCATCACACCATGCGTATTGCGCTGGATGAACGCATCCAGGTCCTGCTTCCGGTAGCGGACGTTGCGCCCCACCTTTACGTATGGCAGGTCATAGCGCTGGGTGCAAGCCCAGGTCGCCAGGGTGTTCGGCTGAACGCCGATGTAGGCGGCGGCTTCCCGGCGGGTCAAGAGATGACTTGGGAGCGTGCCAGAAGGGTCCGCGCTGGTTGCAGAGCGCCGCTGTGCCAGTGCCAGCACGCCGACGTGGGTACTACGATCAGTCGATTGAAAAAAAATCGAGTTCATCATGGTCCTTTTGATTAGCGGTGAAAGCCACCGTCAGGACCGATGATCGTGGATAGATGCTTGGCTATCGAGAGCGAAAATTATTGGGATTTTTTTACCACCTCATGTCCGGCTTCCTCAAAGGCCATCCGCCATATCACGTCCAGCCAGGACTGACTCAGGAACCTGGCTCGGTAGTCTTCAAGCCATTCCTCGACCGTCTCCCAATCGTCCAATGAGGCCTTGTTCTTTAGCAAGGTTTCGAGCGTTCCTGCACTGAAATCCTTTCCGATAAGCCTGGCGACCAGTTTCAAATCGATGTAGGGGACCAGCCGCCTACCTAGCCATCGATCGATTTCGGTCCGGACCCAAGCCAAATTCTCTCTTGCCGCATTCTTGCGAACCTTGCCGCCAGACGCCTGGCGCCACTGCCTCAGCCACTTCGTGAAGTCCGCCAGTAGCAGCGAGTCGTCGGGAGCGTCAACGTCAACTTCCAGCAGCACACGTCGGGAAGTCGGATTCGTCCCAACGTAAGGTTGGTTCAGCGGAACCCCGTCCAAGGTGCCAAACAGCTTTCCGCTCAGGGCATCGGCATGGGGTGGTAGTGGACCTATGTAATCCTGAGGTATCAGCTTGATGAACGTCGTCGCTAGTGGATTGGCGGTATCGATCGGTGGTGGGAGGTGGAGAGCGCAGCCCAGTGGGTCGTTGAGAAGCGAAGCCGAAATTTCGGCCGCATCTGAGTCAAGCCCAGTCGTACACGAGTGCAGCATGGAGGCAGACAAGCCGAGGTCATCATGAGGGGGCGTCACTACAGACCGCAACCGATCGGTGAAATCCCAAAGCAGCGAGCGATGGAAGATCAAGTCCCGCCACTGTGCATAAGAAAACTTGGCCAGACTGCTGTACTTCTCCAGGGAGAACCCTTTGAGCTCTTCCTGCGTGATTTTGTGACGGCTCACATTGCCCTCAGGAGATCGGTGGAGGGATGTTGCCCGGCCGCACTGCTTGTGCCGAGATAGATGGCGATACACCAGAGCCGTAACCCCGGCGTAACCCCAAAGCAAAAGGGGTTACAACGAAAACGCTGTAACCCCTTGATATTCTTGGTGCCGAAGAGAGGAATCGAACCCCCGACCTTCTCATTACGAATGAGCTGCTCTACCGACTGAGCTACTTCGGCCTCACCATCCGCGAAACAACTACTGGATGAAGCCCGCAATAATAGCAACGTTTATTTTGCCTGTGAAGCCCCCCAGGCAAAAATTTCCGGGGCGGACGTGGCTGCGGCCAGCCTGGCCATGGAAAAGGGACGCCCGGGGCGTCCCTTCCCACACCAGCACATGCAAGTGCCGTGGCCTTCTCGCCGGCAGCCGGCGTCAGCCCGCGGCCTTTTCCTCGTGGTGGTAGCGCGTGACGCGCTCCACTTCGTTCTTCGAGCCGAGGATCACGGAAACGCGCTGGTGCAGCTTTTCGGGCTGCACGTCCAGGATGCGTTCGTGGCCGTTGGTGGCGGCGCCGCCGGCCTGCTCGACCAGCATGGCCATGGGGTTGGCTTCGTACATCAGGCGCAGCTTGCCGGGTTTCTCCGGCTCGCGCTTGTCCCAGGGGTACATGAAGACGCCGCCGCGCGTGAGGATGCGGTGCACGTCGGCCACCATGGAGGCGATCCAGCGCATGTTGAAGTTCTTGCCGCGCGGACCTTCGTCGCCGGCCAGGCATTCGTCGATATAGCGGCGCACAGGCGGGGCCCAGTGGCGCATGTTGGACATGTTGATCGCGAATTCCTTGGTGTCTTCCGGGATCTGCACGTCGGACTGGGTGAGCACGAAGCTGCCGGCTTCGCGGTCCAGCGTGAACATGTGCACGCCATTGCCGACGGTCAGCACCAGGGTGGTCTGCGGGCCGTACACGGCGTAGCCGGCGGCGACCTGGTGGGTGCCGGGCTGCATGAAGTCGGCCTCGGTCACGGTCTGGCCGGGCTTGGGCATGTGCAGCACCGAGAAGATGGTGCCGATCGAGACGTTGACGTCGATGTTCGACGAGCCGTCGAGCGGATCGAACAGCAGCAGGTATTCGCCCTTGGGATAGCGGTTGGGGATCTCGTAGAAGCTGTCCATTTCCTCCGAGGCCATGGCGGCGAGGTGGCCGCCCCATTCGTTGGCGTCGAGCAGGACTTCGTTGGCGATCACGTCCAGCTTCTGCTGGGTCTCGCCCTGCACGTTGCCGGTGCCGGCCGAGCCGAGGATGCCGGCGAGGGCGCCCTTGCTGACGGAGTTGGAAATGGCCTTGCAGGCGCGCGCCACCACTTCGATCAGCAGCCGCAGCTCCGGCTGGATCGTATTGTGTTTGCGCTGCTCCTCGACCAGATAGCGGGTGAGGCTGATGCGACTCATGGGGTTTCTCCTTGAATGGCCGCAATTCTACATGGCCGCATGGCTGCCAGGCCGCAGCGGCGACGGGCCGCGGCGCGCCGGCGGCCCGTCGGTGCGCCGGATCCGGCGCCCGTCGCGGTGCCTGTCAGGGCGCCAGCGCCTTGCTTACGATCTCGCGCACGTCGCGCGACAGGTCCTTGGCGCCAGCCACCTGTTCCAGCGCGGCACGCATGCGGTCGCGCAGCGGCAGGGCGTATTTCTGCCAGCGGTCCATGACGCGTGCCAGGCGCGAGGCCACCTGCGGGTTGATGGCGTCGAGCGCCAGCACCTGCTCGGCCCAGAACACATAGCCGGAGCCGTCCTCGGCATGGAACTGGGCCGGGTTGGCGGCGCAGAAGCTGAAGATCAGCGAGCGCGCGCGGTTGGGATTGCGCAGGTTGAAGGCAGGGTGTTCCATCAGCGCGCGCACGGTGTCGATGGTGTGCTTGCCGGCGTGGCCCGGGAGGCTCGGCCCCACCGTGCCGCGTTGCGCGGCCTGCAGCGAGAACCATTTGTCGATCACCAGCGCGTCCTGCTCGAAGCGCTGGTAGAAGTCGGCCAGCGCTGCCTCGCGTCCGGGAGCGAAGGTGTTGACCAGCGCGATCAGCGCGGCGACACGGTCGGTCATGTTGTCGGCCGCCTTGTATTGCGCTTCGGCCAGCGCCTGCATGTCGGCGTCGCCGCTGTCGGCCAGGTAGCCCAGCGCCAGGTTGCGCAGCGCGCGCTTGCCGGCGGAGACCGCATCGGGGCTGTAGTCGCCCGGCGTGGCGTTGGCATGATAGGCGGCCAGCCAGTCGGCCTTGAGTTCCCGGGCCAGCGCTTCGCGCATGAACTGGCGCGCGCGGTGGATGGCGGCCGGGTCGGCCACGCCCATGCGCTCGGCCAGGTAGGCTTCCGCCGGCAGGGTGAGTGCCTGCTCGCGGAAGGCGGGGCTGAGCTGCTGGTTGTTGAGCACGGTGCGCAGCGCGGCCACCAGCGCCGGGTCGAGCTTGAGCTCGCGCCCGGCCTGCGATTGCGACACCAGCTGCAGCAGCGCACGGGTGGTGAGGCGCTGACCGGCTTCCCAGCGGTTGAACGGGTCGCTGTCGTGCGCGAGCAGGAAGGTGAGCTGCGCCTCGCTGTAGTCGGCGTCGACGATGACCGGCGCGGAGAAGTCGCGCAGCAGCGACGGCAGCGGCGGCGCATCGCCGCGCGGCAGGTTGATGAAGCGCAAGCTCTGCTCGGCCTCGGTGAAGTCGAGCACGCGCGTGGTGGCGCCGGGCTGGCTTTCGCCTTCGAGTTGCAGCGGCAGATCGCGCCCTTCGGCATCGAGCAGGCCCAGCGCGAACGGGATATGGAAGGGCAGCTTGTCCGGCGTGCCGGGGTGGGTCTCGATGCCGACCTTTGGGCAGTGCTGCGACAGCGTCAGCGTCAGGCTGCCCTCGTCGCCGTTCCACGCGGTGCGCACGCCCACCACCGGCGTGCCGGCCTGGCTGTACCAGCGGCCGAACTGGGTGAGGTCGCGCCCGTTGGCATCGGCCATCGCGGCGCGGAAATCGTCGCAGGTCACGGCCTGGCCGTCATGGCGCTGGAAGTACAGGTCCATGCCCTTGCGGAATCCTTCGCGGCCCAGCAGGGTCTGGTACATGCGTACCACTTCGGCACCTTTCTCGTACACCGTGACGGTGTAGAAGTTGTTGATCTCTTCGTAGCTGTCGGGCCGCACCGGATGCGCCATGGGGCCGGCGTCCTCGGGGAACTGCACCTGGCGCAGCACGCGCACGTCCTCGATGCGCTTGACCGCGCGGCCCGATTCCGAGCCCATCATGTCGGCCGAGAATTCCTGGTCGCGGAATACCGTCAGGCCTTCCTTGAGCGAGAGCTGGAACCAGTCGCGGCAGGTCACGCGGTTGCCCGTCCAGTTGTGGAAGTATTCGTGGCCGACCACCGACTCGATATTGCCGAAATCGGCGTCGGTGGCGGTTTGCGCATTGGCCAGCACGTACTTGGTGTTGAAGATGTTGAGGCCCTTGTTCTCCATCGCGCCCATGTTGAAGTCGCCCACGGCGACGATCATGAAGCGGTCGAGATCGAGCTCCAGGCCGAAGCGCCGCTCGTCCCAGCGGATCGAATGGATCAGGGAGTCCATCGCATGACGCGTCTTGGGCAGGTCCTGCGGCTCCACCCAGACCTGCAGCAGCTTTTCCTTGCCGGAGGCGGAGGCGATGCGTTCCTCGATGCGCTCGAGCTTGCCCGCCACCAGCGCGAACAGGTAGGACGGCTTCTTGAACGGGTCTTCCCATACGGCCTCGTGCCGGCCGCCGGGCAGCTCGCGCTCGCTGACCAGGTTGCCGTTGGACAGCAGTACCGGATAGGCCGCGCGTTCCGCGCGCAGCGTGACGCGGAACGTGGACATCACGTCGGGGCGATCCAGGAAATACGTGATCTTGCGGAAGCCCTCGGCCTCGCACTGCGTGAAGAAATTGCCGTTCGAGACGTAGAGGCCCGACAGCGACGTGTTGGCGGCCGGCTGGCAGGCGGTGACGATCTCCAGCGTGCCGTGGTCGGGCAACTCGGGCAGTGTCAGGCTGGCGGCTTCCTGGCGGGCGTTGTCCAGCGGGCGGCCGTCGAGGCTCACGCCGACCAGTTCGAGTTCTTCGCCGGCCAGCACCAGCGGACCGGGTGCGTGGCGCATGAAGCGAAGCGTGTTGGTCACCACCGTGCGCGCGGGGTCGAGTTCGAGCACGAGGTCGACGTGCTCAAAAGCGAAGGCCGGCGGAGTATAGTCTTTGCGGTGGACGGTAACGGGCGTGTCGGTGCGCAGCATGAAAGAGTCCTGTCCTCTGAAGGCCAATGGGGCGTCATGGTCGCCACGCGGGCAAAGGGGCGGCAAGGGCGGCAGGTGGCTATGGCCGGATGGGACGAAGGCTGCCGCGGCCGCGCGCCGGCGTGGCACTGAAGAACCCATTGTAGCCAAGCACGGGCGCGGCGGCTCGGGCCGATGCGCCGGAGCCGCTCGGCGGCGGAAGTCGCGCTGTCACAGGCGGATAAAACAGGCGAGGAACAATGATCTTGCGAGGGGCATCATGACAAGGCAATGGATAGGCGCCCTGTGGGCGCGGCTGGCCGGCGCGGGTTTGCTGCGCAGCAGGGTGATGGCGGGTGCGGCGCTGCTCGGCGCGGCCCTGCTGTCGGGCTGCGCCAGCACCGTCACCACGGAGGTGACGGCATTCCGGCAGGGCAACTGGCAGAACGATCCGCCGCGCACCTATGCCTTCGACCGCGCGCCGGGCCAGGAGGCCCAGCTCGAGGACCAGACCTATGAGCAATGGCTGGCGCAGGCGCTGTCCGGGGTCGGCTTCGAGCAGGTGGCACGCGCGCAGGCGCGCTACCTGGTCAGGATGGACTACGACACCAATTCGCGCCTGATGCGCGTGCAGGAGACGACCTACTCCGATCCCTGGTATCCCGGCCCTTATGGCCCGTACTGGGGGCCCTACTACCGGCCGTGGGGGCCGTGGGGCTGGGGCGGCCCGGGTTACTGGCCACCGACCACCACCATCCGCGATGTGCCGGTGACCCTGTCCACGCTGCGGGTGATGTTCAAGGAGGCCGCCAGCGGCACGAAGGTCTACCAGGTCACGGCGCATCATCGCGGCGAGGAAACCTCGCTGCAGGCGGCGATGCCTTACCTGATCCGCAGCGCCTTCGTGCAGTTCCCCGCGGAGAACGGCAGGCCAAAGCGCGTGACCTTGCCGCTGGACCCGAACGATAAGTAACGCATTGCCCCTGCTGGGGTAAAAACTGAATTGCCCGGCGAAAACCCCGAATACCTTGCGCCCTCGCGTGGCAGGGTCTTCGCGCCGGGCCTGGCTGAGCTAGAATGACGGCTCGAATTTTCGGCCCGAGCCGCCGGAGCCTGTCTTGAAAGTTGCGCTGGAAGATTCCGGCAAGCGCGCCGGATACGACCGGAGCGGCCGCGGCAGACCCTGGTGGGGCCACTACTACCCGGACGAGCACAATGAGCAGCAAGACCGGCGGTGATGCACCGCAACATGCCCCCAACAGCCCTGAAGCGCAACTGCGCCTGGCAGCGCTGGAATATCACCGCAGCCCGACCAAGGGCAAGATCCAGGTAAATGCGACCAAGGCGCTGTCGAACCAGCGCGACCTGTCGCTGGCCTACTCGCCGGGCGTGGCCTATGCCTGCGAGGAGATCGCCAAGGATCCGGCCATGGCCGCCGAGTACACCTCGCGCGGCAACCTGGTGGCGGTGGTCACCAACGGTACCGCCGTGCTCGGCATGGGCGATATCGGTCCGCTGGCCGGCAAGCCGGTGATGGAAGGCAAGGGCTGCCTGTTCAAGAAGTTCGCCGGCATCGACGTGTTCGATATAGAACTCGACGCGCGCGACCCGGACAAGATCGTGGAAATCGTGGCCGCGCTGGAGCCGACGATCGGCGGCGTGAACCTCGAGGACATCAAGGCGCCCGAGTGCTTCTACATCGAGCAGAAGCTGCGCGAACGCATGAACATTCCCGTCTTCCACGACGACCAGCACGGTACCGCCATCATCTCCGCCGCGGCGTTGCTCAACGGCCTGAAGGTGGTGGGCAAGGATATCGCCAAGGTCAAGCTGGCGGTCTCGGGCGCCGGCGCGGCGGCCATCGCCTGCCTGGATACCATGGTGAGCCTGGGCGTGACCCGCACCAACATCACGGTGGTGGATTCGAAGGGCGTGATCTACACCGGCCGCGACGCCAACATGGAGCCCAACAAGGCCCGCTACGCGCAAGACACCTCGGCCCGCACGCTGGCCGACATCGTCAACGGCGCCGACGTGTTCCTGGGATGCTCGACCGCCGGCGTGCTGACCGCCGAGATGGTCAAGACCATGGGCGACAAGCCCATCATCCTGGCGCTGGCCAACCCGGAACCCGAAATCCGCCCGGAAGTGGCCAAGGCCGCGCGGCCTGACTGCATCATCGCCACCGGCCGTTCGGACTACCCGAACCAGGTCAACAACGTGTTGTGCTTCCCGTACATCTTCCGCGGCGCGCTCGATTGCGGCGCCACCAAGATCACGGAAGCCATGAAGCTGGCCTGCGTGAAGGCCATCGCCGAGCTGGCCGAGGCCGAGCTCAACGACGCGGTGGCGGCGGCCTACGGCGGCCAGGAGCTGAAGTTCGGCCCCGACTACATCATCCCGACGCCGTTCGACCAGCGCCTGATCGAGAAGATCGCGCCGGCCGTGGCCAAGGCGGCCGAAGAGTCCGGCGTGGCCACGCGCCCGATCAAGGACCTGGAGGCCTACCGCCAGCAGCTCACCCAGTACGTCTACCACACCGGCCTGATCATGAAGCCGGTGTTTACCGCCGCCAAGGCCGCGCCCAAGCGCGTGGCCTATGCCGAGGGCGAGGAAGAGCGCGTCCTGCGCGCGGTGCAGGGCGTGGTGGACGAAGGCCTGGCGCGCCCGATCCTGATCGGCCGCCCGCACGTGATCCAGATGCGCATCGAGAAGGCCGGCCTGCGCCTGAAGGCGGGCGTGGATTTCGAGCTGATCAATCCGGAAGACGATCCGCGCTACCGCGCCTATCACGAGGAATACCATGCGCTGCGCGGCCGTGACGGCGTCACGCCCGATATGGCCAAGGTGGCGCTGCGCCGCTCCAACACGCTGATCGGCACCATGCTCGTGCACATGGGCGACGCCGACGCGCTGCTGTGCGGCACGGTGGGCCGCTTCGAGGCGCACCTGGAACATGTGCGCGACGTCATCGGCCTGGCGCCGGGCGCCAAGGTATTTGCGGCAATGAACGCGCTGATGCTGGAGAAATACACGCTGTTCATCACCGATACCTTCGTCAACGACGATCCCACCGCCGAGGAACTGGCTGCCATCACCAAGCTGGCCGCCGAGGAAATCGCGCGCTTCGGCATTCATCCGAAGGTGGCGCTGATGTCGCACTCGATGTTCGGTTCGTCGAACCGTCCGTCGGCGCGCAAGATGCGCGCGGCCCAGGAGATCCTGGCGCAGGTGGCCCCGCACCTGGAAGTGGAAGGCGAGATGCAGGGCGACGCCGCCCTGGTCGAGGACGTGCGCCGTCACTTCCTGCCGGGCACCAAGYTGGCCGGCAGTGCCAACCTGCTGGTCATGCCGACCCTGGATGCGGCCAATATCGCCTTCAACCTGCTCAAGATCACGGGCGGGCAGGGCGTCACCATTGGCCCGATCCTGCTCGGCGCGGCCAAGCCGGTGCACATCCTCAATCCGCAAGCCACCACGCGCCGCATCGTCAATATGACGGCGGTGGCAGTGGCGGAGGCGAACGCGACGCGCTGAACCGGCGTATCGCGGTCAGGGACCGCAGCATGAAAAACGGGGCTCCTTGGGAGCCCCGTTTTTTTTGGACCGGTTTGTGATGCAGTTCCGCCGGCCCGCTGAAACCTGGATGTCTGGATGTCCTTGCGGCTGCCGCACCTACTGCAGCATGTTGTACTGCTCGCGCATCACCACGATGATGGATTTGGCGGCTGCCAGTTGCGTCGATAGCTGGTCATCGCATTCGCGCCGGAAATCGACTTCAGCGCTCCAGTTGCAACCCGTGTGGTCGGGCTGGTGCACGCGCATGGCGTGCAATTCACATTCACCGCACTCGGGGTTGTTGTTTAGGAACTGGTTCAGGATGGCCATCAACTCCGACCGGGTCTTTGCATCACGCCGCATGAGTCACCTCGTCCGTTGCCGTCTCGTTGCCTGGAAACTTAATCTAGGCAGGCATTGACGGCCTCGCCAATTGAATCGGCCTATTAAACGGCGACTTTCGATCCTGATTGCTCGGTAGGCTGCCTCTATCGCATTGCAGCAATTTTCCGGGCCCGACGGCGTCCTGCCATCTGCCTGGCAAGGGCGCGGGCGCAAGCCGCTGCGCGGCGAATCCTCGCACACGTCACTTCGCGAACTGGCGCAAAAGGCATATTCGCGCCCGGTTAGACAGATTAGTAAATGTTAATAAAAACCAAAATTATTTGCGTCAAAACAAGGCATGCCGGGCTTCGAGCTGGGGCGGCCATCTGCCGCAGGGCACGCCGCGCACGTTCAAGGTGGCGATGACGGTGGACCTTGCGGGCATCGCGCGCATAAAAAAACCCGCCATGGAGGCGGGTTCCAGATTCCCGTCGACAAGGCCGGCGCGTCAGAACTTGTGACGCAAGCCCACGCCGAAGGTATCGCCGTGCGACAGGTCGGTGATCTTGTCGTAGAAATAAGCGGCGTAGACGTCGGTGCGCTTGGACAGGTTGTAGTCGTAGGCGACTGCCAGCGTGTTGCGCTTGAAGTCCGCGACCGAATTCTTGGTCTTGTCGTAGGCGTAGGACGCCAGCACGTTGCCCGCGCCGAGCGGCACCGACACGCCGACCTGGCCGTTGTAGTGCTTGATGTCGCCGTTGACGTTGTTGTTGATGTCGGACTTGATGTACTGGCCTTGCGCGAACACCTTCACGACCTGGAAGTCGTAGCTCAGGCCGCCCTGTACGGCGTTCTGCTTGCTGAAGCCGACCAGCAGCGGGCTGGTGGAGGCGGTGATGTCGCCCGGCGTGTTGTCGAACTTCACTTGCTGGAAGGCCAGGGTGGCGGCCAGGTTGCCGCTGAAGTACGTCAGGTTGCCGCCCCACTTGTTCTGGCCGATGGAGCCGGTCTTCTCGCCGAAGGAGTAGATCACGTTGGCGGTCAGGCCGCCAAAGGTCGGCGTCGAGTACAGCAGCGAGTTGTTCCAGCCCGAGTCGCCGATGATGCCGGGGTCGTTCACGCGCGCCGTGGACGCGCCGAAGTAGGTGTGGAACACCATCGGCGAGAACACGTAGGAGTCGATCAGCGGATTGAACAGGATGGTCGAGACGAAGTAGGGCGTGGTGTTGCGGCCCAGCTTGATCGTGCCCAGCTTGTCGTTCTGCAGGCCGACGAAGGCGTTGCGGCTGAACATCGAGTCGCCGTCGAAGCGGCCGGACTTGCCGTTGTCGGTACGGAAGAAGCCGTTCAGGTCGAAGATGGCCTTGGTGCCGCTGCCGAGGTCTTCGGTACCCTTGATACCCCAGTACGAGGTCTGCATGCCGCCCGAGTTGGCCACGTAGGCGCGGTCGGCCGCGCCTACGTTCTTGACGCCGCCGACGAACATGTCGGCCTGGCCGTACAGCGTGACGCTGGACTGGGCCATGGCGGCACCGCTGGCGAGTGCCGCGGCCATTGCCGCCAGCTTGAGGGCCGGCTTGAGTTGTTTCTGCATTGGTGAGATCTCCGTGGTTGATCCGTTGCGTGCTTTTGTGTACTGGGTCCCTGACGGGTTCTATTCGTTCTTGGGGCGCGCGCCGGCCGGGAAATCCGCTGGCTCGCGGACCCCTGCGGGGCGCTGCCCGGGCGCCTGTCATCGATAAGCAGGCTGCCTATTTTTGCTCAGCCGGATACTAAGTCGTTCAGGCGGAACTGCGCAATGCGATGGATCTGGTTGATGCATGTTTGCAACTCCGCGGCCGGCTCGTTGGCCGCGCGCCTTGCGAACTCGCCGATGATGCCGGCGCGGTCGTAGCCGCGCACGGCCAGGATGAAGGGGAAGCCGAACTTCTCGTTGTAGCGGCGGTTGAGTGTCTGGAGTTGCTCGAATTCCTCGGCGGAGCACTGGTCCAGGCCGGCACCGCTTTGCTCGCGGGTCGATTCGGCAGTCAGTTCGCCGCGCACGGCGGCCTTGCCGGCCAGCTCCGGGTGGGCACGCACGAGCTTGATCTGGGCGGCGTCGCCGGCGCCGTCCACGATGGCCCGCATGGCGTCGGCCAGCGTGGCGGCATTGGCGAACGGGCGCTGGGCCGCGGCGGCCTCGGCCACCCATGGCGAGTGTTCATAGATGCCGCCGAGCACCTGGACGAAGGTGGCGGCGGGCAGGGCGTTGAGTTGGTCGAGGGTGTAGGTTTGGCTCATGCTGGCGGGTCGGTTCAGGCGTGCGTCTTTGCGGAATGGCTGGCGGCGTGGCTGGCCGGATGGGGGTGGGTCTCGGCCCAGTGGCGCGCGATATCCACGCGCCGGCAGATCCAGACCTTGTCGTGGCCCTGCACATAGTCGAGAAAGCGCTGCAGCCCGCGCATGCGCCCAGGGCGGCCGAGCAGGCGGCAATGCATGCCGACCGACAGCATCTTCGGCCGGTCCAGGCCTTGCGGGTCGCCTTCGGCGTAGAGCACGTCGAACGCATCCTTGAGGTACTGGAAGAACTGCTCGCCGGTGTTGAAGCCCTGCGGCGTGGCGAAGCGCATGTCGTTGGAGTCCAGCGTGTAGGGCACCACCAGGTGGGGCTTTTTCTCGCCGTTGCTCACCTCCACCTCGGTCCAGAACGGCAGGTCGTCGCCGTAGTAGTCCGAGTCATAGAGCAGGCCGCCGTGCTCCACCACCAGGCGGCGCGTGTTGGGGCTGTCGCGGCCGGTGTACCAGCCCAGCGGCAGCGAGCCGGTCAGTTCCTTGATGATCTGCATGCCGATGCGCATATGCTCGCGCTCGGTGGCCTCGTCGATGCCCTGGTAGTGGATCCAGCGCCAGCCGTGGCAGGCGATCTCGTGCCCGAGTTCGACAAAGGCACGGGTCAGCTCGGGATGGCGCTGCAGCGCCATCGATACGCCGAACACCGTCAGCGGCAGCCCGCGCTGCTCGAACTCGCGCAGGATGCGCCAGACGCCGGCGCGCGAGCCGTACTCGTACACGCCTTCCATGCTCATGTGGCGGTCCGGGTAGGCGGCCGCGCCGATGATCTCCGAGAGAAACTGCTCGGAGCCGGCATCGCCGTGCAGCACGTTGTTCTCGCCGCCCTCTTCGTAGTTGAGGACGAACTGCAGCGCAATGCGCGCGCCGCCAGGCCAGCGCGCATGAGGCGGCTGGCTGCCGTAGCCGATCAGGTCGCGTGGATAGTTGTTGCTTGTCATCGGGGTCATGGTTCTTCAGGAAACTGTGCCGGCCGCCGCCGGCGAAATTGGCTCCGTGCGTTATTCCGTGCCGTGCGAGTTCGCGGCCGCATGGCGCATGGCTTCTTCACGCGACTGGATGCCGTTGAAGAAGACGTTGAGCACCACCGCCACGATGGTCCCCAGCACGATGCCGCTGTGGGTGAAGGGATCGGACCACTTGGGCAGGTACTGGAACAGCGTCGGCGACAGCGTGGGGATCATGCCAAAGCCGATCGAGATGGCGACGATGAACAGGTTGTGGCGGTTGCGGTTGAAATCGCACGATCCGAGGATGCGGATGCCGGTGGCCGCCACCATGCCGAACATCACGATGCCGGCGCCGCCCAGCACGAATTGCGGCACCGAGGCCACGATGTGCGCCATCTTCGGGAACAGGCCCAGCGCGATCAGGATGATGCCGCCGGCGGCCGCCACATAGCGCGAGCGCACGCCGGTCACCGTGACCAGGCCCACGTTCTGCGAGAACGAGGTGTAGGGGAAGGTGTTGAACACGCCGCCGATCACGGTGCCGAGCCCGTCGGCGCGCAGGCCGCGGGTCAGGTCCTCGTTGGAGAGCCGCTTGCCGGTAATGTCGGCCAGCGCGAGGAACATGCCGGTGGATTCCACCAGCGTGATCAGCATCACCACGCACATCGACAGCGTGGCCGCGATATCGAAGGTCGGGATGCCGAAGTGCAGCGGCGTGATGACCGCGATCATGCTGGCCTCGTTGACCCCCTCGAAGGAGACCTTGCCCAGCGCCATCGCCACCAGGGTGCCGGCGACGATGCCCAGCAGCACCGCGCAGTTGGATACCAGCCCGCGACCGAACTTGCTCAGCAGCAGGATCACCACCAGCACCAGCCCGGCGATGCCCAGCGCGCCGAGGTCGCCATAGGCCAGGTTGGGCACTTCCTTGACCACGCCGTCGATCACGGCGCGCGTGGTGGGCTGGCCGCCGCCGGCCCAGTTGATGCCCACCCGCATCAGCGACACGCCGATCAGCGTGATCACCGTGCCGGTCACCACCGGCGGGAACAGGCCGAGCATGCGTCCCATCAGCGGCGCCACCAGGATGCCGAACAGCCCCGCCGCGATCACCGCGCCGTAGATGCCGAGCAGGCCCACATTGGGGTCGGAGCCGATGGCGATCATCGGCGCCACCGAGGCGAAGGTCACCCCCATCATCACCGGCATGCGGATGCCGAACTTCCAGAAGCCGAAGGCCTGGATCAAGGTGGCCAGGCCCGCGGCGAACAGGTCAGCGTTGATCAGGAAGGCAAGCTGGTCCTTGGGCAGCTTGAGCGCGCCGCCGACGATCAGCGGCACGGCAACGGTACCGGCATACATCACCAGTACGTGCTGCAGGCCGAGCGCGAGCAGCCGGCCCGAAGGCAACCGCTCGTTGGTGAGATCCGTGGGGACCGTGGTGCTAGCGCTAGTCATAGGTGTGTCTCCTCTCCTTTGGATTTGATGGGAACGCTGCCGGTGGCTGGCTCTCTTCGGGGTTCCGGCTCGTGCGCATCGTCACAGGACGCGTTCTTATGAGCAGGAATCGGGCCTTGGCCGCTGGAAGGCAGCGGGAACACCGTGCTAGGTGGAGTGGCCCAGCACGCTGCGAAGATCGAAGTTGCCCGGTTCGTCGGGCTGCACGCGGTCGGCGCAGGCGCCGAGATGGTGCGCCATGCGGCTCTGGGCAAGAGCGGCGTCGCCCTGTTCCAGTGCATCGAGAATCTCTTCGTGCTCGTCGAACGAGCAGGCGTTGTTGCCCGGCGCTTCCACGCTGGCGATCATCAGCGTGGTGCGCGACACCAGCCTGCGCATCATGGTGACCAGCAACGCGTTGCCGGAAAGCTCGGCCAGCGCGGTGTGGAACTCGGCCGACAGGCGGATCCACTTGGGGCGCTCATTGGTGAGAAAGGCCTGGCGCTCGGCCCCGACCATCTTGCGCAGCGGCGCGATCACGCGCTTGACGTCGCGCATCGCGGCGAGCTTTTCCAGCACCGCCCGCTCGAGCATCTGGCGCAACTCGAACATGTCATGCGCCTCGTCGGTGGAGGGGCTGGCGATAAAGGCGCCGCGGTTGGGTTCGAGGTCGACCATGCCGTCGGCGGCCAGTCGCGCCAGTACCTTGCGCACGGTATGGCGCGCGGTGGCATAGATTTCGCAAAGCGAGTGTTCGGTCAGCTTGGTGCGCGGCGGCAGCCTGTGCTCCATGATCGCGTCATAGATCTCGTGATACATGCGCTCCTCGACGGACCCCTTGCGGGCGGGTTTGATTTCGGTCGGGGCGGCGGTGTCATCGACACCGGCAATCAGCTTGAGACTCTTGGACATCTTGGCACCAGCGTATTGGTGGGAGGGGAGCGGCGCGCCTTGGGAATCGGCCGGAAGCAGCGGCCAAAACCAGTAGCGCGCCCCAAAAATTGTTGACAATTATTTGGTTATGCGTTCAATATTGTCAACAAAACCGAGCTAGGTTTTCGACAACTCAGGGTAATTCCTGAGTTGCCATCCGGAGTGGTGCGAAGCATTGTCGCCCTGCACCAGTCCAGCGCCGGGATGCGTTAGAAATACGTACCGAGCGGGCACCATTCCCCACAAATGGTGCTAGTGAAGGCAGCGGCGCCTCTCACAACCCAAAGCCCTAAGGAAGAACAGGATGGGACGCTTGACCACTCATGTACTCGACACGGCAGCCGGGACCCCCGGCGCCGGCATGTCGATTTCCCTGCATAAAATTGTCAACAATCGGCGAGAGACTCTGAAAACAGTCGTCACCAACCACGATGGCCGTTGCGACCAGCCCCTGCTGGACGGCGACACCATGGCGGCAGGCGTGTACGAACTGGAATTCGGCGCCGGCGACTATTTCCGCGCGCAGGGCACCAAGCTGCCGGAACCGGCGTTCCTCGACGTGGTGACGCTGCGCTTCGGCATTGCGGACACGGCCGCGCACTACCACGTGCCGCTGCTGGTCTCCCCCTGGTCGTATTCGACTTACCGCGGCAGCTGAGCGCGGACCAGGCAACACAGGAGACAAGACATGGAAGGCTATATCCTCGACTGGGCCAATCTGTTGCTGCGGTGGGTGCACGTCATCACCGCCATCGCGTGGATCGGTTCCTCGTTCTATTTCGTCTGGCTCGACAACAGCCTGACGCGTCCCGACGACCCCGACCTGCAGGAGAAAGGCGTGGGCGGCGAGCTGTGGGCCGTGCACGGCGGCGGCTTCTACAACCCGCAGAAATACCTCAGCGCGCCCAAGACGCTGCCGGAGAACCTGCACTGGTTCTACTGGGAGTCGTATTCCACCTGGATGACAGGCTTCGGCCTGCTGGTGGTGCTGTACCTGTTCAACGCCAGCACGTTCCTGATCGACAAGAACGTCTTCGACATGTCGCCGGGCGCGGCCGTCGGCTTTGCGCTGTCCTACCTGGGCCTGGGCTGGGTGGTGTACGACTGCATCTGCCGCGTGTTCGGCAAGAGCGACCGCACCGTCGGCATCCTGGTGGCGATCTACGTGGCGGTGGCCGCATACGTGGCCTGCCACGTGTTCTCCGGCCGCGCGGCGTTCCTGCTGACCGGCGCGATGATCGCCACCATCATGAGCGCCAACGTGCTGGTGTGGATCATCCCCGGGCAGCGCAAGGTCGTCGCCGCGCTGCGCAAGGGCGATCCGGTGGATCCGGTGCACGGCAAGAACGCCAAGCAGCGCAGCGTGCACAACACCTACTTCACGCTGCCGGTGCTGTTCGCCATGCTGTCGAACCACTACAGCATGACCTACAGCTACAAGTACAACTGGGCCGTGCTGGTGCTGATCATGCTGGCCGGCGTGCTGATCCGCCAGTTCTTCATCCTCAAGCACAAGGGCAAGATCAACGTGGCCTGGCCGGCCGCCGGCGTGGCCGTGCTGGCCGTGGTCGCCGTGATGATCGCACCCATGCCGCGCGAGACCGTGGCGGGCAAGGACGGCGGCGCCGCTACCCAGGTGAGCTTCACCAAGGTGCAGGAAGTCATCAACTCGCGCTGCATCCAGTGCCATGCCGCGTCGCCGAAGATGATGCCGAGCGCGGCCAAGGGCATCAAGCTCGATACCGCCGACGAGATCAAGGCGCACGCGCAGCTGATCTACCAGCAGGCGGTGCAGCAGAAGGCCATGCCGCTGGGCAACGTCACGCAGATCACCGACGATGAGCGGGCGCTGCTGGGGCAGTGGTTCGAGGCTGGCGCCAAGACTACCAACTGACCTTTGCGCCGCGTCGCCGTGGCGACGCGAGCAGGAAAAACGGGGCGCAAGCCCCGTTTTTCCTGCCTTCGACCCTCAGTCGTCCCATCCCATCCCCGCTACTGCATATTGGCAATGCAGTTCGCCAGGTTCCGGATATCGGCATCCGACAACCCCTTCGCCACGCTGGTCATGCTGCCGGCATCGTTGGTGCGGCGGCGCGAACGGAAGGCTTCCAGCTGCTTGACGATGTACGCATATTGCTGCCCGGCCACGCGCGGGATCTCGTTCTGCCCGGTGAAGCCGCCCAGATGGCACATCGTGCAGAGCACCTCGTCGGCCTTCTTCCTGCCTGCCTCGACCTTCTGCTCGTCGGCCTTGAACTGCGACGCAATGGGCTTTTGCGCGGAGAAGTTGCACGCCACACGCGTTGCCAAATTGGCAGCTTTGGGCGGCGCGCGCTGCATTTTTCACCTAGAGTTTGAAGGCGTTGCTGCGCCACGCTGCTGCTGCTCCCGCTGCCTGACGGGGCACGCCATCCTGGTCGTGTTCCGTCCCGTTCCGTCCTGATGGAGGAGTCCGATATGCCGTTTCCCGGTCATCTTGTCTTGCTGTCCCGCCGCGCAGGCTGCGCGGCCCGGTCCGCTCCGGACCGCCGCTCCGCGCTCGCCGGCACGTTGCGTGCCGGGCCGGTCGACCGGCGCCGGCGCCTGCTGCTGGGCGCCGCCGGCCTGGGGCTGGCAGCGCTGGCGTTGGCGGTGCGGCCGTCGCGCGCGCTGGCGCAGGGCAGCCGCGACGCGGGGCCGGTGCGCATCGGCGTGATCGGTTCCGGCCGCATCGGCAGCACGCTTGGCGGGCTATGGGTGAAGGCGGGGCATCCGGTGTTGTTTTCCTCGCGGCATCCGGAGGAGCTCAAGCCGCTGGTCGACAAGCTCGGTCCGCTGGCGCGCGCCGGCACCGTGGCCGAGGCGCTGGCCTATGCCGACGTGATCTTCCTTGCCGTGCCTTACAAGGCGCTGCCCGAGATTGCCGAGCAGAACGCCGGCGCGTTCAACGGCAAGGTGGTGGTGGATGCGACCAACGCCATTCGCCAGCGCGACGGCGCCATTGCCGACGAGGCGCTCGGCAACGGCATCGGCATCACCACGGCGAAGTACCTGCGGGGCGCGCGCGTGGTGCGCGCCTTCAATTTCATGGGTGCCGCCAATTTCGCGAAGGACAACCACCGTGCCGAAGGGCTGCTGGCCGTGCCGATCGCCGCGGACGATCCCGCGGCCTTGCGCGTTGGCGAGCAACTGGTGCGCGACGCCGGCTTCGAGCCGGTGGTGGTGGGCCCGCTGGCCACGGCCGACAGCTTTGCGCCGGGCGGCCCGCTGTTCCACCAGATCGGCTCCGCAGAGGCGATGCGGGCACGCATGGCACAGGAAAGCGGCCGGCCGACGGCGGCGGGCGCGGCGGCGAAGTGAGCGCCGAATTGAGCGCCGCAGTGTGCGCCGAATTGAGCGCGCCGCACCGGCGCCGCGGTGGCCGCGCTTAGCCGCCCACGCCCAGCAGCGCCAGCACGCCCAGCGCCAGGAAGATTGCCGCGGCGATCTTGTGCACCAGCGCGATCGGCATCTTGTTGGCGAAACGGTCGCCGAGCAGCACGGCAGGCGCGTTGGCCAGCATCATGCCGAAGGTGGTGCCTGCCACCACGCCGATGACCTCGCCGCTGAAGCGGGCCGCCAGCGCCACGGTGGCGATCTGCGTCTTGTCGCCCATCTCCGCGAAGAAGAAGGCCACGATGGTGGTGCCGAGGATGCCGAGCGCACCCTTGACCGGCTTGGCCTGCTCGGCGTCGTCGAGCTTGTCGGGGATCAGCATCCAGCCGGCCATGGCGATAAAGCCCACGCCAAGGATCCAGCGCAGGACCTCGGCGCCGAGCATGTGCGTGATCCAGCCGCCGAGCGCGCCGGCAAAACCGTGGTTGACGATGGTCGCGATGAAGATGCCAAGGATGATCGGCAGGGGCTTGCGGTACCGGGCCGCGAGCACGAGGGACAGCAATTGGGTCTTGTCGCCCATTTCAGCGAGGGCGACGATGCCTGTGGAGACGAGGAAGGCTTCCATTTTTATAGGTGATAACCGGGCCGCTGCATCGCGAGATGCCAATGACACACACCTTTCCCGGCCCGGCCAGAAAGGTGATGTCATCGGTCTCGCCAGGCCCTGGAAACAGGCGCCTGGCCCGTTCCGGATGCTGCGCACGCCATAACCGCAAGCGGTCAAGTCTGTTGACGTACGCCCCCGTTTTTCCGCTTCCCGCGTTGCGCGGGTGGTGAAAACGGGGCGGCTACTCCCCAATGGAAGCCCGCATTATGCCAAGGCGGGCCGTGCTCGTCCAGTGCCTCCGCTCACAGCGCAGGGCAATCGCGCCATGTACTCCGTAGCGAGCCAAAGAGAATCCGCTCCCGATAGTGCCTCACATCACCGCGCCATCAGCGCGAACACGCCCCAGCCCAGGTATTCACGCGTGTACGCGGCGTAGCGTTCGGGTGCCGAGGTCAGTTCGGCCCGAACCTCTTTCGCGAAGCCGTCGTCGGGATTCGCTTCGAGCCACCGGCGCATGGTGAGCCACTTGGCCGCCTCGTATCTGTCCCAGCTGTCTTGGTCCGCCAAAACCATTTCCACGACGTCGTAGTCGAGGTCGCCGAAAGACGCGAGAAGTTCTGGAAGCATCAGAAAGTCGGCGATCGAACCGGCAAGGCATCCCTTGGCAACGTCCTCCGTCGGCGGCAACCGCAGCCAGTACGGCTCGCCGATGAGGATGGTCCCTCCGGTGCGCAGGCTCTCCGCCAGAAGTCCGATGGTGCCGACGACTCCCCCACCGATCCAGGTGGCACCGAGACAGGCTGCCACGCCGACCTTTTCGTCGGCGACGTAGCCGGCAGCGTCGCCGTGGATGAACGCGACCTGATTGGCGACGCCGAGTTCTTCAGCGCGCAGTTTCGCTTGCCCGGTGAACAACTGGCTCAGGTCGATACCGGTGCCGATGATTCCGTAATCGCGTGCCCAGGTGCACAGCATCTCGCCCGAACCGCTGCCGAGGTCGAGCACACGGGTCCCCGGTTCCAGGCGCAACGCCGCGCCGAGCGTGGCGAGCTTTTCGGGTGTGAACGGGTTATGGATGCGGTGAGCACTTTCGGTGATGCTGAAGATCCGTGGAATGTCCACTGCAGAGACTCCTTGCGGGCGTGAATGGAATCGGTACACCAATACATCGCGTGATGGCTCTGGTTACAGCGGCACCGGCGCGTTGTCGCTGGTCTGGCGGCCGCGGAAATCGGTCCAGCACAGCGCCTTGAAGTCGTACAGCTTGCAGCGGCGCGCGGTGCCGAAGTACCAGCGCCAGCTGAAGTTCTGGATGATGATGCGGCCCGGCAGCGTCTGCTCCAGCAGGGCCTGGGCGCGCTTGAGGCGGTACAGCGGCACGCTCATGTCCACGTGGTGCGCGGTGTGTTCCATGATGTGATGCAGCGCCGCGCCGATGCCGTAGCGGAAGCGCAGGTGCACGGTGGTGGAGACGAACGGCTGGGCGCGCGCCCACATGGCCTTGGTGTCATACCAGGCCACGCTGGTATGCGTGTGGTGCACATAAAGCACGAAGCCCACCGTGAGGTTCCATACCAGGAAGGGCAGCACGAAACCCAGTCCGACCAGCAGCGCGGCCGACTGGCCGGTGGCCTGCGCCAGCCACGCCAGCGCGCCGATCCAGGCTGCGCCGAACACGGCGACCAGGGTGCAGTCCCACAGGAAGATGGCGCGCCGCGTCGGCATCTGGCGGCGGCTCGGGAAGAACATCTTGCACCACCAGATCTCCACCAGGTAGTACAGCCCGGCGCCGAAGCCGGTGCGGTAGATGCGTTCCATCGCGCGGCGCCAGCGCGGCAGCGCCCGGAACTCCTCGAGCGAGTACGGCGCCCACACGAAGTCGAAGCCCTTGAGGTTGGAATAGCCGTGGTGCACCACGTTGTGGCCGACTTCCCACAGGCTGTAGGGCGTCAGCGAAGGCAGGAAGGTCAGCCGCCCGAGCCACTTGTTGAGGCCGCGCCGCGGCGTCAGGCTCTGGTGGCAGGCGTCGTGGCCGATGATGAACAGGCGGGCGATGATGAGGCCCGTCACCACGCCGGCGGCCGTCTTGGCCAGCCAGTGGGAAAACAGCACCACGCCGGCCAGCGCCGCGGCGAACAGCACGGTGTCGAGCGCGAACAGCACCAGCGCGCGCGGCGTGCTGCGCGCCGTGATCGGGATCATCCAGCTGCGGATGACCTTGCGGGGGGGCAGCGCAGCGTCGGGGGAAACCGGTTCGGGAAAGGGAATTTGCTGTGAGACGGTCATGGCACCTTCAGTTGTCGAACGCTTGGAATGGAACTGGGCGATAAGCGGCCACATAAGGCCAAGATTGCGACAGCTTAGAAGGGATGTATGACGAGGGTGTTGACTGGCGTCAAAAAGAGCACGGCGGCTCCCGCCCGGGAGGCGGAAGCGCCGCTTCGGTGCGCCGTTTCAGTGCGCCGCGCGCGCCGTGGCGCCGGCTTCCTCGCCCATCACATAGACCTCGCCGATGACGCGGTCGTCGCCGAGCATGGCGAAGGCGAAGAGTTGTTCTTCCAGCGTCTCCGAGCGTTCGCTGCGGCGCGCGATGAGGGGCGTGGCCTGCGGGTCGAGCACGATGAAGTCGGCTTCGCAGCCGGGCGCGAAGCTGCCCACGCGCTCGCTCCAGCCGAGCGCGTCGGCGGCGGCGCGGGTGGCCAGGTAGAACATGCGCAGCGCGGTCAGGTGATAGCCGCCCATGCGCGCGACCTTGTGCGCGGCGTTCATGGTGCGCAGCATCGAGAACGAGGTGCCACCGCCGACGTCGGTGGCCAGGGTCACCTTGAGGCGGTTGGCGTCGGACTGGTGGAAGTCGTAGAAGCCGCTGCCCAGGAACAGGTTGGAGGTAGGGCAGTGCGCCACGGCGGCGCCGCTGTCGGACAGGCGGCGGCGGTCGTCCTGGTCCAGGTAGATGGCGTGGCCATAGAGGGCGCCGGGGCGCAGCAGGCCGTAGCGGTCGTAGACGTCCAGGTAGCTGCGCGCCTGCGGGAACAGCTCGGCCACCCATTTCACCTCGTCGCGGTTCTCCGCCACGTGGGTCTGGATGAAGGCGTCCGGGTAGGCGCGGGCGAGCTCGCCGCAGGCGGCCAGCTGGGCTTCGGTGGAGGTCGGCGCGAAGCGCGGCGTGATGGCGTAGGACAGGCGGTTCTTGCCGTGCCAGCGCGACAGCAGGTCGGCCGAGTCGCGCGCGCCGGATTCGGCGGTGTCACGCAGGAACTCGGGGCAGTTGCGGTCCATCATGACCTTGCCGGTGACCATGCGCAGGTTGCGGCGGTCGGCTTCGGCGAACAGCGCGTCGGCCGAGGCGGCATGCACGGTGCTCCAGGCCACCGCGCTGGTGGTGCCGTTGCGCAGCAGTTCGTCGGTGAAGAAGCTGGCCACCGCGGCGGCGTATTCGGGCTCCGCGAAGCGGCGCTCTTCCGGGAAGGTGTAGGTCTCCAGCCAGTGCAGCAGGCCGGGCGAGGGCGAGGCGATGATGTCGGTCTGCGGGAAGTGCACGTGCGTGTCGATGAAGCCCGGCACGATCAGCTTGCCGCGGCGGTCGACGATCTGGGCGCCGGCCGGGATCTGCGCGGCCAGTTCGGCGTAGGCGCCGGCGGCAACGATATGTCCCGCGGTGACGATCAGCACCCCGTCTTCCCAATACTGATACGCGTCTTCATGGAACTGGGGATCGCGCAGGAAGTGCAGCACGCGGCCACGGATGGCGCGGGTGATGGCTTGGGTGGGGGGAGTGGTCGTCATGTCGATGTCTCGTGGTGCGCCGGCGCGCGGACCAGGGTCGGCGCGCCGGCATCTTGGTGTAAGCCGCGCTTCAGGCCGGGGCGGCCGCGGCGGGCAGGGGGGATCGCCAGAAGTGGTCGACTTCGGCGAGGAAGGCGGCCTTCTGCGTGGCGGGCAGGAAGGACGCCTCGAAACTGTTGCGGGCCAGCACATGGCCGTCGGCCGCGGTGAGCGGCATGGCCTCGAAGGTGGCTTCCCAGTTGGCGTTCATGTAGCCGCCGAAATAGGCGGGATCGTCCGAGTGCAGCGTCACCATCACGCCGGCATCGAGCAGGCGCTTGAGCGAGTGGTCGCGCAGGTCGGGGTAGACCTTGAGCTTCTGGTTGGACAGCGGGCACACGGTCAGCGCCACGCGCTCGCGCGCCAGGCGCTCGACCAGCGCCGCGTCGTCGATGGCGCGCACGCCGTGGTCGATGCGCTCGACCTTGAGGATATCGAGCGCGTCGGTCACGTACTGCGCCGGGCCTTCCTCGCCGGCGTGCGCCACCAGGTGCAGGCCCAGCTCGCGGGCGCGGGCAAAGACGCGCGCGAACTTCTCCGGCGGATTGCCCTGCTCCGAGGAGTCGAGGCCCACGCCGACGAAGCGGTCGCGGTAGGGCAGCGCGGCTTCCAGCGTGGCGAAGGCGTCTTCCTCCGACAGGTGGCGCAGGAAGCAGAGGATCAGGCTGCTGGAGAAGTCGAACTGGGTGCGGGCCTGGGCCAGCGCGTCGGAGATGCCGTCGATCACCACGCCGATCGGCACGCCGCGCTCGGTGTGGGTCTGCGGGTCGAAGAAGATCTCGGCATGGCGCACGTTGTCGGCCACCGCGCGCTGCACGTAGGCGATCGTCATGTCGAAGAAATCGTCTTCGGTCAGCAGCACGCTGGCGCCGGCGTAATAGATGTCCAGGAAGGATTGCAGGTCGGTGAAGGCATAGGCCTCGCGCAGCGCTTCCACGCTGGCGTAGGGCAGCGTCACCTTGTTGTGCTGGGCCAGCCGGAAGATCAGTTCGGGCTCGAGGGTGCCTTCGATATGGACATGCAGTTCCGCCTTGGGGCTGAGGCGAATACGGTCGGCGAGCGCGGCATCGAGCGTCATGGGGTTCCTTTTGCGGTTCTGGTTTGCGTCGTCCCCGCCGCTTCGCCGCTGCGTGCCGCGCTCAGCGCGCCCAGATGGGCGAGGCGCTGGTCGCGGACCTGCAGCAGCTGGGCGACGATGGCAACCGCAATCATAGCCGGAGCCTTGTCCGTGATGCCGGAGACGCCCATCGGGCATGTCATTTCCGGGAAGCGCGCCGGGTCGATGCCGTGCTCGGCCATGCGGTGTTCGAAGCGCGCGCGCTTGGTCTTGGAGCCGATCAGGCCGAAGTAAGCAAAGTCGTCGCGCCGCAGGATGCGCTCGCACAGCGCCTGGTCCAGCGCGTGGCTGTGCGTCATGACCAGGAAATAGGCGCCGGGGGGTGCGGTGTCGACCACCGCTTCCGGCGTATCGGTGGCTTCCGCGATCACATTGGCGGGCAGGCCGGGCGGGAACAGGGTGTCGCGTTCGTCCACCCAGTGCACGCGGCACGGCAGGCTGGCCAGCAGCGTGACCAGTGCATGGCCGACATGGCCGGCGCCGAACAGCACGATCTGCAGTTCGTCGGGCACCATGGTGTCGGTCAGGCTGCCGTCCTTGTTCAGCGTGACCGAGGGCAGCAGCGCCGCCGCCGGCGCGTGCCGCACCGGACCCGCGGCCGGTACCGTGCGCGCCAGCGAGCGGCCGCCGGCGAAGGCTTCCTGCACCGCGTCCAGCCACGGCAGGTCGGCTTCGCCCAGCACCTCGAAGGCGAGTTGCACCACGCCGCCGCAGCATTGCCCCAGCGCCGGCCCCAGCGGAATGCGCACCAGCTGGCGCGCCGGCGCGCCGCCGGCCAGCATGTCGCGTGCGATCTCCATGCCGCGCCATTCGAGATGGCCGCCGCCGATGGTGCCCACCAGGTCGTCGGCGGTCACCAGCATGCGGATGCCGGCCTCGCGCGGGGCGGAGCCTTTGACCTCGGCGATGGTGACCATCGCCACCGGCACGCCGGCGCGCACGCAGCGGATGGCGTCGGCGAAACGGAAGGGTTTGAGCGGGGCGTCCTGCATGATGTGCCTTCCTACTGTGCTGCCGGCGCGCACGCCTGCGTTGCCCGCACCGCGTCCACGGCATCGAGGATCGCTTCGCTGGTGGCCGGCGCCACCAGCGGCGGGTTGACCTGGTACTCGCCCACGCTTGCCACCGCATCGCGGATGGCGAAGAACACCGAGAAGGGCAGCAGCAGCGGTGGCTCGCCGACCGCCTTGGAGCGGTGGATGCTGTCTTCCACGTTGCGGTTGTCGAACAGCCGCACGGTGAAGCTCTCCGGGCAGTCGTTGACGGTGGGGATCTTGTAGGTGGAGGGGGCATGCGTCATCAGCTTGCCGTCCTTGTTCCACCACAGCTCCTCGGTGGTCAGCCAGCCCATGCCCTGGATGAAGGCACCCTCCACCTGGCCGATGTCGATGGCCGGGTTGAGCGAGCGGCCCGCGTCGTGCAGCACGTCGGCCTGCAGCAGTTTCCATTCGCCGGTCAGCGTGTCCACCAGCACCTCGGAGCAGGCCGCGCCGTAGGCGAAGTAATAGAACGGGCGGCCGTGGAGCTTGGACTGGTCCCAGTACAGCTTGGGCGTGGTGTAGAAGCCGTCCGACCACAACTGCACGCGCGCCACGTACGCCTGGCGGGCCAGGTCGCTGAAGTCCAGGCGCAGCTCGCCGGCCACCACCAGGTCGTCGCCGAAGCTCACGCTGTCCGCATCCACGCCGGCCTGGCGCGCGGCAAAGGCAGCCAGGCGCTCGCGGATCTGGCGCGCGGCGTCCTGCGCGGCCTTGCCGTTGAGGTCCGAGCCGGTGGAGGCGGCGGTAGCCGACGTGTTGGCCACCTTGCTGGTGTCGGTGGCGGTCACGCGCACGCGCTCCAGACGGATGCCCAGCTCGTGCGCGACCACCATCGCCACCTTGGTGTTGAGGCCCTGGCCCATCTCGGTGCCGCCGTGGTTCACCAGCACCGAGCCGTCGTTGTACACGTGCACCAGCGCGCCGGCCTGGTTGAAGTGCGCCACGTTGAACGAGATGCCGAATTTCACCGGGGTGATGGCGATGCCTTTCTTGAGCACCGGGCTGGCGGCGTTGAACGCGCGCGTGGCGGCGCGGCGCTCGCGGTAGGCGCTGGTCGCCTCGAGTTCGTCGAGCAGTTCATGGATGACGTTGTCTTCCACGGTCTGGCCGTAGGGCGTCACGTTGCGCTCGGTCTTGCCGTACAGGTTGGCGCGGCGCACGTCGAGCGAATCGCGGCCGACGGTGCGGGCTACGTTGTCGAGGATGTACTCGATGGCGAACGCGCCCTGCGGGCCGCCGAAGCCGCGGAAAGCGGTATTGCTCTGCGTGTTGGTCTTGCCGCAGTAGCCGTCGATCTGCACGTTGGGCAGCCAGTAGGCGTTGTCGAAGTGGCAGATGGCGCGGGTCATCACCGGGCCGGACAGGTCGGCCGAGAAACCGGCGCGCGACACCATTTCCACGGCCACGCCGTCGAGGCGGCCTGCGTCATCGTGGCCGACTTCGAAGTCGAACAAGAAGTCGTGGCGCTTGCCGGTGATCATCATGTCGTCGTCGCGGTCCGGGCGCAGCTTGACCGGGCACAGCAGCTTCCACGCAGCCAGCGCGGCACAGCAGGCGAACATGGCCGACTGCGATTCCTTGCCGCCGAAGCCGCCGCCCATGCGGCGGCATTCCACCAGCACCTGGTGCGCGTGCCAGCCCAGCATATGCGCCACCGCGTGCTGCATCTCGGTGGGGTGCTGGGTGGAACACCAGACGTGCATGCCGTCGTTTTCCTTGGGCGCGGCGTAGGCGATCTGGCCTTCCAGGTAGAACTGCTCCTGGCCGCCCAGGCGGATATGGCCGCGCTCGCGGTGCGCGGCGGCGGCGATCTGGCTGGCCGGCTCGCCGCGCGTCAGGTGCATCGGCGGCAGCACATAGCTGCCGGCCTGGTGCGCGGCTTCGGGCGACAGCACCGGGGCGAGGTCCTCGTATTCGATCACGCCCAGGCGGGCGGCGCGGCGCGCGGCGTCGTGCGAGGTGGCCACCACCACGAACACGGGCTGGCCAATGAACTGCACCAGGCCGGTGGCGAGGATCGGATCGTCGTGGATGATCGGGCCGCAATCGTTGGACGCGGGGATGTCGTCGGCGGTCAGCACGGCCACCACGCCCGGCGCGGCACGCACCTTGTCGAGCGAGATCGACCTGATGCGGGCATGGGCGCGCGCGCTCATGCCGAGCGCGGCGTGCAGGGTGCCCGCCAGCTCGGGGATGTCGTCGGTGTAGGTGGCGGTGCCCGCCACGTGCAGGTGCGCCGATTCGTGCGGGCGCGAGATGCCGACCTGCGGCGTGGCGATGGCGGTGCGGGCCTCGCTGTCGGGATCGAGTGCGGGATCGAGCAGGAAGGGTTCGGTTTGCTTGTTCATGGTGCCGATCTCTCCTTAAGCGATGGCCAGGGCCTGGCCGGCGCCGGGCGCGCGGACATTGACGGCGGACGCCGGCAACGCGTCGGCGCGTGTTTCCAGCCAGAAGCGGTACAGCAGGTTGGCGGCGCCGCGGCTGCGGTAGGCAGCGGTGGCGCGCATATCGCTCAGCGGGGTGTAGTCCTGCGCCAGTTCGGCCATGGCGGCGCGCACGGTGGGTTCGGTCCACGGCTGGCCGAGCAGCGCGGCCTCGGTGCGGGCACCGCGCTTGGGCGTGGCGGCCATGCCGCCGAAGGCCACGCGCGCATCCGTGACGACGCCGTCCGCCAGCGTGACCGCGAAGGCGGCGCACACCGCGGAAATGTCCTCGTCGAAGCGCTTGGATAGCTTGTACGTGCGGAAATGCTGCGGGGCCGCCAGCGGCACGCGCAGGCCCGCGACGAATTCGCCCTCGGCCATGGCGGTCTTCTGGTAAGCGAGGTAGAGGTCTTCCAGCGCCAGCGTGCGGCGCACCTCGCCGCGCTGCAGCACCACTTCGGTGCCGAGCGCGATCAGCGCGGGCATGGAGTCGCCGATCGGCGAGCCATTGGCGATATTGCCGCCGAGCGTGCCGGCGTTGCGGATCGGCAGCGAGGCGAAGCGCTTCCACATCTCGCGCAGCTCGGGGTGGGCCGTGTCGAGCGCGGCGTAGGCGCGTTCCAGCGACACGCCCGCGCCGATCTCCACGGCGCCGCCGGCTTCGCGGATGTCCTGCAGGTCGGCCACCTGGCCCACATACAGCAGGTTGCCCAGCTCGCGGAACTGCTTGGTAACCCACAGCCCGACATCGGTGCTGCCGGCCAGGATGCGGGTGCCGGGCTCGGCCGCCTTGATGGCGGCGAAGGCCGAAGCCGTGCGCGGCGCGTAGAAATGCTGGCCGCCGGCGCTGTAGTGGAAGGTGTCATCGCGGCGCAGCGAACGCAGCGTCTCGGTGATCTTGCGCGGATCGAGCTTGCTGGCCTGGGGCGCGGGCAGCGCCATCATGCGCTGGCCGGCCTCGATGATGGGGCGGTAGCCGGTGCAGCGGCACAGGTTGCCGGTCAGGGCGTCGCAGATCGTCTCGCGCTCCGGCGCGCGGCCGGTGCCGGCGTCGTCGGCATTCTGCTGGTAGAGTGCCCACAGCGACATCACGAAGCCTGGGGTGCAGAAGCCGCACTGGGAGCCATGGCATTCCACCAGCGCCTGCTGCACCGGGTGCAGCGCGCCGTCGGCCTGGCGCAGGTCTTCCACCGTGATCAGCGCGCGGCCGTCCAGCGTGGGCAGGAACTGGATGCAGGAGTTGACGGCCTTGAATTCGACCTCGCCATCCTCGCGCAGCTCGCCCAGGACCACGGTACAGGCGCCGCAGTCGCCTTCGGCGCAGCCTTCCTTGGTGCCGGTGCAACGCGCGTCCTCGCGCAGGTACTGCAGCACGGTGCGGGTCACGGGCGCGCCGCTGACCTCCTGGACCTGGCCGCGGTGGTAAAAGCGGATGGTTTGCGTCTCCATGGTGTCTTCTCTCTTTGTGATGGGGACAAACATAGCACTCAGGGCGTTCATGCAATATTCAGCCCAGGTGATATGCCCCATCAAGGGGGGAGAGCGTTGCGCCGGCGCCGGCCGCATTTGACCGATGGCGGGGTGCCTGACTTACACTATGCGCCGTTCCCATCCCCCACGCCACTGGCCGCAAAGCGCGCCTGGCGCCCCCTCGCCATGCACGGACGCGACCATCTCGACACCTATTTGCTGCGAGTGCTGCACACGCTGCTGACCGAGCAGAGCGTGACCCGCACGGCGGTCAAGCTGGGCCAGTCCCAGCCGGCGATCAGCAATACGCTCAAGCGCCTGCGCGAGATCACCGGCGACGCAATCCTGGTGCGCGGCAAGAGCGGCATGGTGCCGACCGAACGCGGGCGGGAGCTGCTGCTGCTGGCAGAGCAGAGCCTGGCGGCGATGGACCGCATTGCCCGGCCCCCGCAGCATTTCGACCCGGCCACCACCACGCGCACCTTCCACCTGGGCGCGCCGGACTACCTGGACGCCTTCTTCCTGCCCAATATCGTCGAGCGCGTGCGCCGGCTGGCGCCCGGCGCCAAGCTGTTCGTGCATCCGATGACCTCGTCCAGCGATTTCCTCGACAGCCTGGAGCAGGGGCAACTCGATATCGTGGTGGGAAACTGGCTGTCGCCGCCGGAACACCTGCATATCTCGCCGCTGTTCGACGACGAGGTAGTGTGCATGCTGGGCGCCCAGCACCCGCTGGCGCGCAAGGGCCTCACGCTCAAGCACTATCTGGAAATGCCGCACCTGGCGCCGGCGCCGTATGCGTCGATGCAGCGCAGCATGATCGACCAGGCGCTGGCCGAGCAAGGCTACAAGCGCAATATCCAGGTCACGCTGCCGTACTTCGGGCTGGTCCCCTACGTGCTGATGAAGACCGACATGGTGTTCACCACCGGCCGGCAGTTTGCCGCGCACTACGCGCAATACCTGCCGCTGCGCATGGTGCCGTCGCCGGTGCCGTTTCCGCGCATGCGCTTCTACCAGCTCTGGCACGAGCGCTGCCATGCGGCGCCAGACGTGGTGTGGCTGCGGCGGATGATCGCCGAGGTGGCCGGGGAATTGCCGCAGCTGCCGCAGCTCCCGCGGCTGGACGAAGCGCAGGTCTGAAGCCGCTCGCCGGCCAGGGCGGCGGAGGTGCCCGCCAGCGCCACCATGGCAGCGATGCCGACGGTGATCGGCGCGCGGCCCGGCAAGTGATCGGGATGGCTGGAAGAGTGAACGCCGGCACGGCGGCTTCTTGTCTTTATGTTCGTAGAAACACAATTGCCACAAGGTCGCGAGATCGGTGAGAATGTGGCGGAAGCGATGATTTTCCAGGATTCGGATTGTCCTTGAGCCGCATCCAACTCGTAATTGTGAGAAGCGTTTCATATGACATTTCGCTTTGACCTGTTCCCTGTCGTGGGTGCGGACGACAATCCCCGTGCCAATGCCAAGGTGTTCCAGCTTCTCAAGGCGGTGCGCGAAACCGGTTCCCTGCACCGCGCGGCCCGCGAGATCGGGCTGTCCTATCGCCACGCCTGGGGCGTGATGCGCTCCTGGGAGGATATGCTCGGGCGCGCCATGCTCGACATGGAGCGCGGCCGCGGCGCCTCGCTGACCTTGTTCGGCGAACGGCTGCTGCGCGCCGAAGGGCGCCTGCGGGCCGCCATCGACCCGGTGGTGCAGAAGGCCATGGCGGATTTCCTGGCCGATCTCGACGATGCGGCCCAGCCGCAGACACGCATCCGCTTTTCCGGCAGCCATGATCCGGGCATGGAAGTGCTGGCCTCGGCGTTGCATGAAGAAGTCGGCGGACTGCAGCTCGACACGGTGTTCTGCGGCAGCGTGGAAGGACTGATCTGCCTGCAGGAGCGGCAGTCCGAACTGGCCGGCTTCTATGTCTCGCCGATCCAGACCGCCGGCTCGGTGGCCCACGTCACGCTGCGCAAATGGCTGCGCCCGGCCGCGGTGCGCCTGATCCGGCTGGCCTGGCGCGAGCAGGGCCTGATCGTCGCGCCGCAACTGGCGCGCGACATCCGCGATCTGCGCGACCTGGCCCGCAGCGGGGCGCGCTTCGTCAACCGCCAGCGCAGCTCCGGCACGCGCATGCTGTTCGACCAGCTGCTGGCCACGCACGGCCTGTTCCCGGACCAGATCGTCGGCTACGAAACCCCCGAGTTCAGCAACGAGAAAGTGGCGCAAGCCGTGCATGAGGGGCGTGCCGACGTGGGTTTCGGGCTGCGCATGAATGCCGAGGCGCTCGGGCTGGCCTTCGTGCCGCTGACGCGCGAAGCGTATTTCCTGGCGCTGCGCAAGAACGACCAGCTCGCGCCCTGGGCGCACGGACTGCTCGCGCGCATGGCCGAACCGGCCTTTGCCAGGCGCATCGAGGCGCTGCCCGGCTACATCATGGCCGAGCCCCAGCGGATCCTGACCCCGCAGGAGGCCTTGCCCTGGTACCGGCCCGACGGCAAGGAAGGCGGCTAAGGCCCTGATGCTTCCTCCGGGCTGTTTGCCCGGTGCCGTATTACACTGCTTGCAGCGGCTGGCGCGCCTGCCGGCCGCTCCCGCCGTGCAAGGAGTGTCATGCTAGAAACGGCCGCGCTGGCAGCGGGCTTGTCCTGGACCAGCGGATTCCGCCTTTACCTGGCCGTGTTCACGGCCGGCGCGCTGGGACGCGCGGGCTGGCTGCACCTCCCCGCGGGGCTGCAGGCGCTGGAGTCATGGTGGGTCATCGCGCTCGCCGCGGTGCTGGCGCTGGCCGAGTTCGTAGCCGACAAGGTGCCGGGCTTCGACTCGTTCTGGGATAGCATCCAGACCTTCATCCGCATTCCCGCCGGCGCGATCCTGGCCGCTGCCGCCTTCGGCCAGCTCGATCCGCAGTGGATGGTGGCCGCGGGCCTGGTCGGCGGCACGCTGGCTGGCACGGCGCATGCGGCCAAGGCCGGCACGCGCGCGCTCATCAATGTATCGCCGGAGCCGTTTTCGAACTGGGCGGCCTCGCTGAGCGAAGATGTCGCCGCCGGCGGCGGGCTGTTGCTGGCGTTCTTCTTGCCGGTGGTCTTCCTGGTGGTGCTGGCGCTGCTGTTGCTGGTGGCGATATGGCTGCTGCCCAAGCTGTGGCGTGGCCTGCGCCGCCTGCGCGAGGCGCTTGCCAAGCGCGCGGCGCCCGCGGTGGCGGCGCGGCGCGAGCCCAGGCGCTAGCGCGCCCATGCGGCCCGGTGCCCCGCCAGGCTCACCGCATCGACGCAGGGATGAATACCCGGCGGCCTGCCGCGCAGGCCGCCTCAACGTATGTGCACGGACAACTGACTGATGCCTTCAGAAATGGATTCGGCTGCCGCGATTTCCGGCGCTATCTTGCCCTCGCCGCGCTTCTCCGCCTGGCGCCAGGCACTGCGCATGGCGCGCCGCGACTGGCGCGCGGGCGAGTTGTACCTGCTGCTGTTCGCCCTGGTGCTTGCGGTGGCGGCACTGAGCAGCGTGGGCTTCCTGGCCGACCGCATGCGGCTTGGACTGGAGCGCGACGCGCGCCAGATGATTGCATCTGACGTGCTGATCGTGAGCGACCAGCCCTTCGATGCGACTTTCGCCGGCCGCGCCGCGCAAGCCGGGCTGGCCGTCGCGCGCACTGTCACCTTTCCCAGCATGGCGACCGCGCGCAAGGCAGGGGCGCCGGCCGCCGGTGCCGCCGCGCCGGCAGAGGCTCCGTCGCAACTGGCCGCGCTCAAGGCCGTCGGTCCCGGTTATCCGCTGCGCGGCCAGGTCAAGGTGGCCGCCGCGCGCGGTGGCGAGGAGGCCGCGGCCACGGGCATTCCCGCGCCGGGCACGGTGTGGGTGGACGAAGCCTTGCTCGATTCGCTCGGCGTGTCGCTTGGCGACACCATCCAGCTCGGCAGCCGCGGCTTTCGCATCGAACGCATCATCACGCAGGAACTGGACCGTGGCGCGGGCTTCATGAACTTCGCGCCGCGCGTGATGCTGCCGCTGTCGGACCTGGACGCGACCGGGCTGGTGGGGTGGGGTAGCCGCGTGACCTACCGCTTGCTGGTGGCCGGTCCCGACGCTGCCGCGCAGGCCTACCAGCAGTGGGCCGAGGCCGAGATCGGCAAGCGCGGCCTGCGCAACACGCGCGTGGAGTCGCTCGAATCGGGCCAGCCGCAGATGCGCGCCACGCTGGATCGCGCCGAGCGTTTCTTGTCGCTGGTGGCGGTGCTGTCGGCGATGATCGCCGCGGTGGCGATCGCCATGTCGGCGCGCCGCTACATGCAGCGCCATACCGATGCCTGCGCGGTGTACAAGTGCATGGGCCTGTCGCGCCGTGACATCCTGCTGGCCTTCGCGCTGGAGTTCCTGCTGCTGGGCGTGGGCGGGGCGGTGAGCGGCGTGGTGCTGGGCTACCTGGCGCACTATGGCCTGCTGCTTTCGCTGGGCAAGCTGCTTACCGTGACGCTGCCGCAGCCTTCCTTCGTGCCTGCGCTGGTCGGCCTGCTGGCCGGCATGGTGCTGCTGGCGGGATTTGCCCTGCCGCCGCTGCTCGCGCTCACGCGCGTATCGCCGCTGCGCGTGCTGCGGCGCGACCTCGGCGCGCCGCCGGTGTCCACCTGGATTGCCTACGGGCTCGGCCTCGGCGCCTTCGTGGCGCTGCTGCTGGTGGCCGCGCGCGACCTCAAGCTCGGCCTGACCACGGCCGGCGGCTTCGTCGGCGCCGGCGTGGTGTTCGCGCTGCTGGCGCTGGGGCTGCTGAGCCTGCTGGCGCGTCTGATGCGCGGGCGCACCCTGGCGCGCGGCAGCGTGGGCTGGCGCTTCGCGCTGGCGGTGCTGGAACGGCGCCGCGCCGTGACGGTGCTGCAGACGGTGGCATTGGCGGTGGGCCTGATGGCGCTGCTGCTGCTGGGCATGACCCGCAACGACCTGATCGCCTCGTGGCGCAACGCAACGCCGGCGGACGCGCCCAACCGCTTCATCATCAATATCCAGCCGGACCAGCGGGCGCCGCTGGCCGGCATGCTGTCGCATGCAGGCATCGCCGATTTGCTGTACCCGATGGTACGCGGGCGGCTGACGCATATCGGCGGCCATCCGGTGCGCGCCGAGCGCTACCCTGACGGGCGCGCCCGCAACCTGGTCGAGCGCGAGTTCAACCTGTCATACACGGACAGCCTGCCGGCCGGCAACCGCGTGGTGGCCGGCAACTGGCTGGCCGGCGGCCGCGAGGCCGGCGCCTCGGTGGAGGAAGGCATCGCCAAGACCCTCGGCATCCGGCTGGGCGACACCCTGCGCTTCGATGTGGCGGGGCAGGCGGTGGAGGCGCCGGTCACTTCGCTGCGCAAGCTCGACTGGGGCTCGATGCGCGTGAATTTCTTCGTGATCCTGCCGCCCGCCGCCATGCAAGGCCTGCCGCAGACCTACATCACCGCCTTCCACCTGCCGGCCAGCCAGTCGGCGCTCGGCAACCGGCTGGTGGCATCCTTCCCCAATATCACGGTGGTCAACACCGACCTGATCCTGCGCCAGGTCCAGGAAGTGCTCGACCAGGTGATCGCCGCAGTCGAGTTCCTGTTCGTGTTCACGCTGGCGGCCGGCGTGACGGTGCTCTACGCGGCGCTTTCCGGCGCGCGCGACGAACGCAAGCGCGACGCCGGCCTGCTCAAGGCGCTGGGCGCGTCCGCCGCCGTGGTGCGGCAGACGCAATATGCCGAGTTCCTCGTGGTAGGCGGCCTGGCGGGGCTGCTGGCCAGCCTGGGCGCGATCGCGGTGGGCTGGGGCTTGTCGCAGTTCGTGTTCGATTTCCCCTACCGCTTCAACGGCTGGATCGTGCCGGCCGGCGTGCTTTCTGGCATGCTGTGCGCTTTCGCGGGAGGCTGGCTGGGTTTGCGCGAGGTGCTGAGACAGCCCGCGCTGGCCACGCTGCGCGAGACCTGAACGCCGCGTGTGCGCATGTTCTGCGGCGCACCCCGCGCACCTGAAGAAACTGACGAGTGTTTTTATGAGTACCGATTCGAAGCCCGAAGCCACCAATACCGAAGCCACCAATACCGACGCCGCCGACACCACCGCGTACGAACTGGTCGGCGGCGAGGCGCGCGTGCGCGAACTGGTGGACCGCTTCTATGACCTGATGGACCTGGAGGCGCAGTTCAAGGGGCTGCGCGCCCTGCATCCCGGCTCGCTCGACGGCTCGCGCGACAAGCTGTTCTGGTTCCTGTGCGGCTGGCTTGGCGGGCCCAACCATTTCATCGAGCGCTTCGGCCACCCGCGCCTGCGCGCGCGCCACCTGCCGTTCGAGATCGGCACCAGCGAGCGTGACCAGTGGATGCGCTGCATGGCGCTGGCGATGCAGGACGTGGGCCTGTCCGAAGACCTGCAGTTGCGATTGATGAAAGCCTTTTTCGACACCGCGGACTGGATGCGCAACGTGCCGCGCTGATGCGTTCCTGCCGGACCTACCGATATCCACCACCATGACCCTGCTCCAGGCCTTGCCGGCCGAAGCGCAACGCGTACTCGATTTCTGGTTCGGCGCGCCGGGCTCGGCGCAATGGAACACCACCCGCAAGGCCTGGTTCACCAAGTCCGCAAGCTTCGACGCCAGCGTGCGCGCCGCCTTGCTGCCGCTGTGGGAAGCGGTGCGCGCCGGCGCGCACGACGACTGGGCCCTGACGCCGCTGGGTGCCTGTGCGCGCATCGTGGTGCTGGACCAGGTGCCGCGCAATGTCTTTCGCCACGATCCGCGCAGCTTTGCCACCGACGCGCAGGCGCTGCAGGCGGCGCGGCAGGTGGTGGCGAGCGGCGCCGACCGCCTGCTGCCCACGCCGCATCACCGCCTGTTCTGCTACATGCCCTTCGAGCATGCGGAATCGCGCGCGGACCAGGCCGAATCGGTGAGGCTGATGCGCGCCTTGCGCGACGACAGCGAGGGCAAGGTCGACACGGTGGCGTGGGCGCTCAAGCACCAGGCTGTGATCGGGCGCTTCGGCCGCTTCCCGCACCGCAACGCGGTGCTGGGGCGGGAGAACACGCCGGAGGAAGCGGCCTTCCTGCGGGAGCCGGGTTCCTCGTTCTGAGCGCTGGCGGCGGAGCGCGGCGCCATCAAGCTGCCGGCTTCAGCACCAGCCGCACCAGCTCGATCCAGTAGGTCGCGCCCAGCGGCAGGATCGCATCGTTGAAGTCGTAGTACGGATTGTGCAGCGGCGGGTTGTTCCCGCTGCGCGCCGCACCGAGGAATACGTACGCGCCCGGGCATTGCTCCAGCATGTAGGCGAAGTCCTCCGACCCCGTGCGCGGCAGGCAGTCCGTGTCGACGCGCTCGTCGCCCACCACCCGGCGCGCCGCGGCGGCGGCCAGGCAGGTTTCCCGCGCCGTGTTCACGCAGGCGGGATAGCCCGCGAAATAGTTCAGCTCGATCTGCGCGCCCGAGGCAGCCGCCAGCCCCTCGCACACGGCGCGCATGCGCGCTTCCGCCCGGGCGCGCGTGGCGGGCCTGAACGAGCGGCAGGTGCCGCGCAGGACCACGCGCTCGGGGATCACGTTCCAGGTATCGCCGCCGTGGATCTGCGTCACGCTGATGATCAGCGAGTCGACGGCGCTGACATTGCGGCTGACGATGGCCTGCAGCGCCGCCACCAGCTGCGAGGAGACCACGACCGGATCGATGCCGGCCTCGGGCTGCGCGGCATGCGAGCCCTTGCCGGCGATGACGATCTCGAACGTATCGGAGTTGGATGTCATGGTGCCGACGCGCGTGGAGAACGTGCCCAGCGGCAGGTTGGGCGAGTTGTGCAGCGCGTAGACGCCCGCGCAGGGAAAGCGCTCGAACAGGCCTTGCTCCACCATGACGCGGCCGCCGCCCTCGTTCTCCTCGGCGGGCTGGAAGATGAAATGCACCGTGCCGCTGATGCTGGTGTCCTGCGACAGGAATTGCGCCGCGCCCAGCAACATGGCCGTATGCCCGTCGTGTCCGCATCCATGCATCTTGCCGTCGATGGCCGAGCGGTGCGGCGCGTCGCCGAGTTCGTGCATGTCGAGGGCGTCCAGGTCCGCGCGCAGTCCGATCGCCGGGCCGGCGCCGCGCCGCAGTGTGCCGACCACACCGGTGCCGCCCAGCCCCTCATGGACTTCCAGGCCCATCCCGGCCAGCGCCCGCGCCACCAGCCGCGCGGTGCGGTGCTCGGTGAAGGCGGTTTCGGGATGGGCGTGGATCTCGTGCCGCCATGCGCGCATGCGCTCCAGCAGTGGCAGCGGCAGCGCACCGGTGCGCGGCTGGAGGGGCTGGTGCGATTCAATAGGTGTCGTCGGGGGCGTGCTCATCGCGCGGCTGCTCCTGGCAGGGTGAGGTGAAACGGCGATTTTCGGCACTCCCGACGGTTGTAACCATGACAAGTAAAGTGGAAAATCGTTGTTCACGGTGCAACGGTGCATCGTCCTCGCAGAAGAACCGGGAACGGAGACGGCGCGCTGAGGTCAGCGCAGTGCCGGGAACAAGCCATGGAAGACGTACTGGACCGCAGGCGCGCGCTGTGCCTGCTGCAGATCATCGAGACCGGCAGCGTGCGCGGCGCGGCCGAAGTGCTGGGGCTGGACCCGTCGGTGGTGAGCCGTGCCGTGGCCAGGCTGGAGCAGGACACAGGCCTGGCCTTGCTGGAGCGGCGCGGAAGGGGGGTGGCCGCGACCGATGCCGGGCGCATGCTGGCCCTGTTCGCGCGGCGCCAGCAGGACCTGCAGGACACCTTCCTGGCGGAGGTCAACAACCTGAAGAACGCGCGCGGCGGCCACGTGGACCTGGTGTTCGGCGAGGGCTTCGTCGATCTGCTGCTGGAACCGGTGCTGCAAGGCTTCATGCGCAAGCATCCGCAGGTGACCTACGGCATACAGGTGGCCGGCACCGATGAAACCATTCGGCACATCGTGGAAGACCTCGCCCATATCGGCCTGGCCTTCGAGCCGCCTACCGATGTGCGCTTGCGCTCGCACTGCTCGCGCCTGGCGCCGATCCGCGTGCACGTGCGCCGCGATCATCCGCTGGCACGCATGCGCAGGGCCCTCAAGCTGGCCGACCTGGCGCCGCATGCCGGCGCCACGCTGGTGGAGTCCTTTGGCGTGCGCAAGCATATCCAGGCGGCGGAACTCGACGAGCATGTCAGCCTCAAGCCGATGCTGGTCACCAATTCGTTCAAGGTGCTGTGGGAGTTCGCCGCGCTCGGGCTGGGCTTCGTCATGGTCCCGCGCTCGGTGCCGCACAAAGGCGCGCAGCTCAAGCAACTGGTGTCGCTGCCGCTGGCCAATCCGATCCTCAACAACAGCCGCAACCACATCATCACGCGGGCGGGGCGGCACCTTTCGCCGGCGGCCAGCAATATGCTGCGCCATATGGTGAAGTCCTTTCCGGAAATCTGACGCCCGCTGGATCGCCCGCTTGCGCCACCTGCCGCCACCTGCCGGCACGTCCCTCGATCGTTGCACTCGATGCAACGATTTGGCCCTCTCCGTGTCATTGCTGCCGCTGAAATCCCGTTGCTAGACTGGCGCCACATACCTGGACATGGCGATCACCACGGAGAAAAGATGAACGGCGCGATACACAAACACCGGTCGGGGCGACTGCACGGCGCAATGCGATGGCTGTCGGCCCTGCCGCGACTGGTGGCGCTTGGCCTGGCCTGCGTGGCCATGCCGGCGCTGGCCGACGGGCCGGCCTTTCCCACGCTGAAACCGGTATCGCTGGTGGTGCCCTATCCCGCCGGCGGCGCCAGCGATGTGTCGGCGCGCATTTTCAGCGAGCCCATCGGTCGCGCGCTGGGCCAGCAGGTGCTGGTGGAGAACGTGGCGGGCGGCACCGGCGTGCTTGGCGCCAAGCGCGTGCTGAACGGCCCGCCGGATGGCTATGCCATGCTCCACGGCTCGCCCAGCGAAGTCATCCTGACGCCCCTGCTGAATGCCTCGGCCAGATACAAGCCGGAGGATTTCCGGCTGGTACAGCCGATCACCGAAGCCACCATCGTGCTGCTGGTGCGTGGTGACCTGCCGGTCCACACGCTCGATGAGTTCATCGAACTGGCCCGGCGCCCCGGCGCCAAGCCGCTGACCTACGGCACCGTGGGCATGGGCTCGCTCTACCACGTGCTGACAGAGTACCTGGGCCAGCGCACCGGCGCCAAGTTCCTGCACGTGCCGTACAAGGGCGCCGCGCCTGCCATCCAGGACCTGGCCGGCGGCCAGATCGACTTTGCCGTCCTGGCCTACCAGGTCAGCATGGACAGCATGGCCAGGCAAGGCAGGCTGAAGGTGGTGAGCAGTTTCTCGCGCACACTGCCCGCGCAGCTCAAGCACATCCCGACCTTGCGCGAAAGCAAGCTGTTGCCGGATTTCGAGTACGTGATCGGCGGTGGCTACTACGTGCGCAAGGGCACGCCGGACGACGTGGTGCGCAAGCTGCGCGTGGCCATCGGCAAGGCGCTGGCCCAGCCGGAGCTGCGCGCCCGGCTGGAGTCCGAGGGGCGCACGGTGCTGCATGCGGTGAGCGAGCAGGAAGCCGACGCGTGGCAGGCCGCGCAGGTCAGCCGCTATCGCGGCATGGTGGATGCGCTGGGCCTCAAGCCGATGTAAGGCGCCGCGCGGGCGGGGCTCAGGTCTGCCCGCGCTTTTCCTGCCACTTGTCCACGGTCACGCGCGGGGCATTGGCGAGCTTGTCCAGGATGCCGGCAGGCGTGGCGTCCGTCAGCAGCAGGTCGTTGTGCACCTGCTTGAGAAAGCCTTCGTCCACGGCGTGCTGCAGGAAACCCAGCATGCTGTCGTAGAAGCCGTTCACGTTGAGCAGTCCGACCGGCTTGGCGTGGTAGCCCAGCTGCAGCCAGGTGAAGGTCTCGAACAGTTCTTCGAAGGTGCCCACGCCGCCGGGCATGGCGATGAATGCGTCGGCGCGGTCGGCCATCATCTGCTTGCGCTCGTGCATATTGCGCACCACGTGCAGCTCGGTCAGGCCGCGATGCCCGACTTCCTTTTGCATCAGCGCGTCGGGGATGATGCCGATGGCGGTGCCGCCGTGCGCCAGCACGGCATCGGCCACGGTGCCCATCAGTCCGACCTTGCCGCCGCCATAGACCAGCGCCAGGCCGCGTTCGGCCAGGGCCTTGCCCATGGCGCGCGCCGCGTCGGCGTATTCAGGACGGTTGCCGGGGCTGGAGCCACAGTAGATGCAGACGGACTTCACTTGTCTTCCTTTTGGTTCTGTGCCGCGCTGGCGGCGGCGTATTCGCGGGCTTGCTTGTCGAACGCCTGGCGCGCCTTGCCGCGCAGGTAGGGCGCCAGGATCGAGAAGATGTGATAGCTCGCGCCGTGCAGGTACCCGCGGATCTGCGCGGGATCGTTGTACTGGCGCGGGTGCTGCACGAACTGGAAGGACAGCCAGTAGGTGGACACCACGACCATGTTGGTGCAGATGGCATCGACCTGCTCGGGCGTGGCTTCCATCTCGCCGTCTTCCTGGAACTGGCGGCAGATCTCCATCGCGAAGCGCTTCTTCTGCTCGACGATGCGCTTGAAGTTGGTTTCAAGCATGCGGTTGCGCGCCAGCAGGTCGTTGATGTCGCGATACAGGAAACGGTAGTTCCACAGGAACTCCGACATGTACTGCAGGTAGCCCCAGCTCTCGTCCAGCGTGGCCTTGTGATCTTCGGGCAGCTTCAGGCGACGCTCCATCTCCTGCTCGAACAGCACGAAGATGGAGTTGATGATGTCGTCCTTGTTGCGGAAATGGTAGTAGAGATTGCCGGGGCTGATCTCCATGGCTTCCGCGATGGTGGTGGTCGTGACGTTGGGCTCGCCGAGTTCATTGAACAGGCGCAGCGAGACGTCGAGGATGCGGTCCCGGGTACGGCGGGGACCGGATTGCGGTTTGGGTTCCATGGGCGACCGGGCGAGCGGCGATTCGGTGAGTTGATGGCGATTATAAGCAATCGCGCCTGACGCACCGCCGCACGCATACCCGCGGGGCGGGCGATGCACGCCCGCCGCCGCCGGCCGCGGACTTGCGCTCAGGCGGCCAGCTGTCGCAGCCATCCGGCCACGATCGGCCCGGCGATGGCGAGCCAGGTGCCGCCGCACAGCACCAGCGCCAGCATCACGGCGGCACTGCCGAAGTCCTTGGCGCGCTTGGACAGGCCGTGGCGCTCGAGCGAGATACGGTCCACCGCGGCCTCGACGCTGGAGTTGAGCAGCTCGACGATCAGCACCAGCAGCAAGGTGCCCAGCAGCAGGATGCGCTCGACGATGCCGACCGGCAGCAGCAGCGCGCAGGGCGTGAGGATCGCCACCAGGGTCAGCTCCTGGCGGAACGCGCTCTCTTCCAGCACCGCGTAGCGCAGGCCCGACAGGGAGTTGATGCCCGCATGCCAGGCCCGCGCCAGGCCGCGGTTGCCCTTGTGCGGGTTCTGCTCAATCGTGTAGTCGCTGTTCGGCGAAGCCTTGGCCGGTGCCGAGGTCGGGGCCGCCGGCGGGCGGCTGGGTGCGGGCGGCGGGGGATGCGGAGTCGGCATGTTCGGATGAGTGACGGGCAGCGCTGCCGCTGGCGCTTGCATGTGCGCACGGCAGCGGCTGCAGGTGTGTCAGGAACTGCTCGGAGGCGGCGCGCCACGAGAACCGCTCGGCGTGGGCGCGGGCGGTGAGACGGTCGATGCGCAGTGCCTCCAGGCACGCTTCACGCAGGTCTTCGTGCATCACGCCGGCAGTGCTCTCGCCGAGCACGTCGATCGGGCCGGTGACCGGATACGCCGCCACGGGCAGGCCGCTGGCGAGCGCTTCGAGCAGGACCAGGCCGAAGGTGTCGGTGCGGCTGGGAAACACGAAGACGTCGGCCGAAGCATACACCTTGGCCAGTTCCGGCTGGCTCAGCACGCCCAGATAGCTGGCGCCCGGATAGCGCGCGCGCAGCGAGGCCAGCGCCGGGCCGTCGCCGACCACCCACTTGGAACCCGGCAGGTCCAGCGCGAGGAAGGCCTCGACGTTTTTCTCCACCGCCACGCGGCCCACGTAGAGGAAGATCGGGTGGGCCGTGTTGAGCACGTTGGCGTGCTGCGTGGTGAACACGTCCAGGTCCACGCCGCGGGTCCACAGCACGCCGTGCGTGAGGCCGTAGCGGTGCAGGTCCTGCAGCACCACAGGCGTGGGCGCCATCACCGCGCGCGCCGGGCCGTGGAACCAGCGCAGGAAGGCATAGGTCCAGCTCAGCGGAATGCCGAAGCGCGCCTGCACATACTCAGGGAAGCGCGTGTGGTAGGCCGTGGTGAACGGCAATTGCTCGCGCATCGCGTAGCGGCGCGCGGCCAGGCCGAGCGGGCCTTCGGTGGCGATGTGCAGCGCGTCCGGCGCGAAGGCGCGGATGCGCGCGCGCACCTTGGCGCCGGCGAACAGCGACAGGGCGATCTCGGGATAGGTCGGGCACGGGATGGTGCGGAATTCTTGCGGCGTGATCAGCTCCACCGTGTGGCCCATCGCCACCAGTTCGCGGCGGGTCGACTTGAGCGTGCGCACCACGCCATTGACTTGCGGCTCCCAGGCATCGGTGACGATCAGGATCTTCATGGCTCTCTCCTTGCGGCGGGCCGCGTGGGTGACCGGCCTCGGCGAGGCCAGGGCGATGCGTTGGTGGCTGGCGCGGGCGCTCAGGCCGCGGTGACGGCGGCGCGGCGGCCGGCCGTGGCGGGAGCGTCGAGCAGCGTGGTCCAGTAGACGATCTGCAGCTCGCCCTCCTGCGTCTCGACGAGGGCCGACAGGCTTTCCACCCAGTCGCCGTCGTTGCAGTAGAGCTGTCCGTCCACCTCGCGGATCTCGGCCTTGTGAATGTGGCCGCAGACCACGCCGTCGCAGCCGCGTCGGCGCGCTTCGTCCACCATCGCGTGCTCGAAGGAGTTGATGTAGTTGACCGCGTTCTTGACCTGGTGCTTGAGGTATTGCGACAGCGACCAGTACGGGAAGCCCAGGCGCGCGCGGATGCGGTTGAAGTGGCGGTTGATGGCCAGGATCAGGGTGTAGAGCGAATCGCCCAGGTAGGCCAGCCAGCGCGCGTGCTGCACCACGCCGTCGAACAGGTCGCCGTGCACCACCCACAGGCGGCGCCCGGTGGCGGTCACGTGGATGGCATCCTCGCGCACCGTGATGTCGCCGAAGGCGAGGCCGTCGAACTGGCGCGCCACTTCGTCGTGGTTGCCGGGCACGTAGATCACCTCGGTGCCCTTGCGCGCCTTGCGCAGCAGCTTCTGCACCACGTCGTTGTGGCTTTGCGGCCAGTACCAGCCGCGCCGCAACTGCCAGCCGTCGATGATGTCGCCGACCAGGTAGAGCTGGTCCGATTCATTGTGCTTGAGGAAATCGAGCAGGTAGTCGGCCTGGCAGCCGGCCGTGCCGAGATGGATGTCCGACAGCCAGATGGCGCGGTAGTGGCGGATCGGATGGGTGGGATGCGGGGGCTGGGGCGTGGCGGCGGGAGGAGGCAGGCTGGCGGAGGCGGGGGTGGCGGCCCCGCGCGCCGGGGGGCGTTGCTGCAGGGCGCTGGCCGGTGGCATGAAGGCGGCCAGCGCGGCGGGCAGGGACGAAGGGCGGGGCAGCGATGGCGATCCGCCAGCGCGGCCGCGCAGCAGTTGCGCGGCCTTTGCCAGGTGTCCGCGGGCAGAACGAAGGGCTTGAACCATGGCGGCCTCGGTAGCGACGATGGCTGCATTGGGCCAGCCGGCGATGACGGAGCCGTGACGGAAACATGAATGTCATATGACTGTGGCGTGCCGGCAAAAAGAAGCCGCCGGCGCCCGGCGCGGCGGGGGGCTCAGGCGGCCGGCGCCACCGCCGACAGTTGCGCGAGCGCGCCCAGCGCGGCCTGCGTGACGCGCGGATCGCGCAGCAGGCTGACGTGGCCGATGCCGGCGAGCGGGACATGGTGGGCGCCCTCCAGCCAGGAAGAACCGGCCGGGCCGGCAATGGAGTCGTGCCAGCTGAAGATCGATACCAGCGCGGCGCGCTGGCGCGGCGTTTCGCGCATCGCCAGCGCGCGCAGCCACGCGCTGCCGCAGCGCATCTGGCGGGCATTGAAGCCGCTGCCGTAGCGTGCCAGCGCGCAGCCGTGGTGCGGCGTGCCGAGCGTGACGATGCCGCGGCACGGCGGTGGCGCACCGCGGCCCGCCATGGCGGCACGCGCGGCCAGCCCGCCCATGCTGTGGCACAGCAGCAGCGGGGCCTGGCCGGTGGTGGCGGCAATGCGCGCGATGGCTGCGCGGACTTCGAGCGCGTAGTGCTCGATATCGCCGAACACCGGTTCCAGGTCGATGGCCTCGCAGTGATAGCCGGCCGCCGCGAGCGCCGGCTGCATGTCGAGCCACACCGCGTGGTTGCAGCCGTAGCCGTGCACCAGCAGCAGCGGCGGCCGTGCGCCGGGGGCGCGGGCCGGCACGAAGCGCCGGTGCGAACAGAAAGGCTGGAGCCAGTTGAACATGCGGAACACGGCGAGGCATTCGCGCGCGTGGCAGGCCAGCGCCCGCGCCGGCGTCAGGCGCGCGCAGCGTGTCGCCAGCAGGGCGGGCGGCAGCGGGGGGCGCATTGCGGCGGGCACGCCCAGGCCGCGCAGGGAGATGGCGAAGGCGGCGGCGACCGACAGGCCAAGGACGAGGAGGGCGAGAACCAGACCGCCCAGCAGGCCCGCGGCGAGCGTCCAGCCGAACCAGTCGTGCAGGGCGGCGGCACAACCCAGCGCTGCGGCGGCCTGCAATGCCACCGCGATGCGGCGCAAGGCGGCGGCCGACAGCGTCATGGCTTGGGCGGGCGCAGGTCGGTCAGGCGCGTCCCCGCCAGGCGGTCGTGCAGGAACTGGCGCCGCGGGTCGAGCCACGCCAGCAGGATCCAGATCAGCAGGCCAACGGCCAGGGCGCCGACGAAGGGGCCCTTGACCAGTCCGAGCGCGTGGCCCACCGCCGCCGAGGGCGGCAGCCACAGCCAGGCCAGCAGGTAGCGCAAGGCGGCCCGCGGCCAGCGCGGCGGCACGCCGGCGGCGGTCTCCACGCGCATGCGCCAGGTCTGCATGGCCAGCGTCTGGCCGTTGCGCTGCCAGAACCAGGCGAAGTAGCAGCCCAGCACCAGGAAGCTCCAGGCTTGCATGGCAAAGGTGCCGTCCAGGCCCAGGCGCTGCAGCGCGGGGCGCCCCAGCAGGTAGAGCGCGGTCGATGCGCTCAGCACGCCGAACAGGAGCACGCCTTCATAAAGCATGCAGGCGACGCGGCGGCGCAGCGAGGGTGCTTGCGCCGGACGCGGGGCGCTGGCCGGGGCGGGGGAGGTCTTGGCGGTGGGTTTGGACGTGGTCGCGGCGGGCATGGCGGAATTGGGGGAGGGCGATGCCGCGCCTGGGGTCATGCGCGGCGGCTGACGCTGTCGCGGCGCGGTCGGACGGGCGGGCGCGAAAGGGGATTATGCCAAAGCCGGGACTGGCCCGGGGCGCCGGGAAGGGCGCCCGGCGTGCAGGGTTCAGCGGCGTACCGGCTCGTCCGGGCTGGCCGGGCCGATGGCGCTGCTGGTCACGGCCTCGGTGTTGGCCTCGCGCGGGGTATCCGTCGCGGCGACCGCACTGGCCGGGGTTGCCGGCGCGGCCGGTGCGTGCTGTCCGGCCTGCGCATCGGATGCATGCGCAATGGCTGCCGATGCCGGATGATGCGCGACGGTTGCGCGGTTACCGGCGGGTGCCTTCTTTTCCAGATGCAGCTGGCGGGTGGTTTCGGCGGGCAGGCGCTTGCCGGACGGCAGCGCGCTGACCGCACCCGGGCGGCGCGGCACTTTTTCGGCGGCGGCCAGGTTCTTCTTCTGTTCTTCCGGTAACTGCTGGTATTTGTCCCAGGCTTCGGCCTTCTTCTGCGGGGGCAGTGATCGCGTGATCTGGTAGTTTTCGCGCGCCAGCCGGCGCTGCTGCGGCGTCATCTTGACCCATTCTGTCATGCGGGTCTGCAGGCGCGCCTGCTCGGCCGGCGAAAGCTTCTGGTATCGCTCGGCGATCTGCAGCCATTTGCGGCGATTCAGCTCGGGGAATGTGTTCCATTCCCCTTCCAGCGGAGCCAGGATGCGCTGCTGCACGACGGAGAGCTCGGACCAGGCCGGGCGGGCGTTGGCGATGCTGGCGCCGGCGGCGGACGATGCGGCGCCGGTCGGGCGGCCGCCCTGCGCCTGGCATGCAGAGGGATTGAGCAGCCAGGCGCCAGCAAAGGCGGCGCCGGCCAGCAGCAAGCCTGCCAGCCGCCGGCGCGATGCGGCGGGATGGAAGAGGGCACTGGCCATCGCTACTGACCGCGCTTGAGGAACACGTGGAAGCCCTGGTCGGCGTAGGCCGACGGCGGGAGATCGTCGAGCAGCATGGCGGCATCCACGTCGGCGAGTTCGTCGACGCGCTTTTGCTGCTGCCAGTGGTAGATGCCGATCAGGCCGGCGCCCAGCGCCACCAGCGTCCAGACCAGGCCGAGGCGGCGCAGCCAGGCGCCCGCGCGATGCAGCGGAGAATCGTCTTCGTCGAAGTCGATCGTGTGTACGCCCGCCGCGGCCAGTTGCGGCATGGCGACGGCAGCCTGCGCCTTCTTGCGCGACAGCGCGATCCGCCGCGCGGCCGCGAGCCGCTCGGTCACATCTGCCGGCAACGCATTCGCCGAGGCATCCAGTGCCGTGCGGATCTCGTGTGCCAGGCGGCGTTCGTTGATTTCTTTTTCGTTTCTGGTGCTCATAGTCGGACCCCCCGCGCTCGCAATGCCTGCGCCAGTGTGTGCGTGGCACGGGAACAGTGAGTCTTGACGCTACCTTCGGAGCATCCCATGACAGCAGCCGTTTCCGCGACGTCCATATCCTCCCAGTAACGCATCAGGAAAGCTTCGCGTTGACGTGTCGGCAGACGCTGGATCTCCTGTTCGATGATGTGCATGGTCTGGGCGCGCTCTACCTTGTCGGCGCTGCTCTCCGCTGATTCGGAGCCGATTTCGGCCTCGAAAGTGTCGAGCAGGTCATTATCTTCGCCTTCCCTGTCATCGCGCAGGTTGGAAAACAGCGTGACCCAGGTATTGCGCACCTTCTGGCGTCGGAACCAGTCGTGGATGGTGTTCTGAAGTATGCGCTGGAACAGCGGTGGCAGCTCGCCGGCGCTCTTGTCGCCGTATTTTTCGGCGAGCTTGATCATGGCGTCCTGGACGATGTCCAGGGCGGCCTCGTCGTCGCGCACTGCAAACACGGCCTGTTTGAAGGCGCGCCGTTCGACGCTGGCGAGAAAGTCGGAGAGTTCCTGATCGGTTGCCATGCAGGCGGGTACTGACGGTGAGGCCGTGGCCGGTGGATGTGCAGGTTACGGCTTTCTGCACTTCCAAAATGGGGGGAATGCTAGCAAATAACCCTGTGGGTGACCATCCTTGTTCTCTCTTGTGGTCATTCAGGACCCTCCCATGTAGTCCCGCGGTCTCCGCGCGGCCAGATCGCGGCTCCGGATGGCAGCCGGCAGCGGGGGCTTCCCTGGCAATCAGAAAGCCATGGACCATCCTGATGCAATGCAGTATCATCGTTGGTTCACGACATCAGTGGTTGTCTCATCCGGCCGCTTATGAGGCGGTCTTCCATGCAGACGCGCACCGCTTGAACCCGTGCCACAAGCCCGGCAGAGAGCATCCGAACAATTTTTTGCCGAAAATTGCAAAGGACTGAAATGAACATGCCCAGCGCGGAATTCTCCCACGCAGACAGCAATTCATCTGCCGCACCCGAAATGATCGGGGCGGAAATTCTCGTTCACGCACTTGCCGAAGAAGGCGTCGAGTACGTCTGGGGCTACCCCGGCGGCGCAGTGCTGTATATCTACGACGAGTTCTACAAGCAAAAGAAGATCGAGCACATCCTGGTGCGCCACGAGCAGGCCGCGGTCCATGCCGCAGACGGCTATGCACGTGCGACCGGCAAGGTGGGCTGTGCCCTGGTGACCTCGGGTCCCGGCGTCACCAATGCGGTGACGGGCATCGCCACTGCCTACCTGGATTCGATCCCGATGGTGATCATCACCGGCAACGTGCCGACGCACGCCATCGGACAGGACGCTTTCCAGGAGTGCGACACGGTCGGCATCACCCGCCCCATCGTCAAGCACAACTTCCTGGTCAAGGACGTCCGCGATCTCGCTTCGACCATCAAGAAGGCGTTCTATATCGCCGCGACCGGCCGTCCGGGCCCGGTGGTGGTGGATATTCCCAAGGACGTCTCGCGCAACGCCTGCAAGTACGAGTACCCCAAGTCGATCGACATGCGCTCGTACAACCCGGTGAACAAGGGCCACTCGGGCCAGATCCGCAAGGCGCTCGCGCTGTTGCAGAACGCCGAGCGTCCGTTCATCTACGCGGGCGGCGGGGTGGTGCTGGCCAACGCCAGCGACGAGTTGCGCCAACTGGCGGCGCTGACCGGCCATCCGGTCACCAACACGCTGATGGGCCTGGGCTCGTTCCCCGGCACCAGCAAGCAGTTCGTCGGCATGCTCGGCATGCACGGCACGTATGAAGCCAACATGGCCATGCAGAACTGCGACGTGCTGATCGCCATTGGCGCGCGCTTCGACGACCGCGTGATCGGCAACCCGGGGCACTTCACCTCGCAGCCGCGCAAGATCATCCATATCGACATCGACCCGTCTTCCATCTCGAAGCGGGTCAAGGTGGATATTCCCATCGTGGGCAACGTCAAGGACGTGCTGCAGGAGCTCATCTCCCAGCTGCAGGCCAGCGACGTCAAGCCCAAGCGCGAGGCCCTGGCCCGCTGGTGGGAGCAGATCGAGCAGTGGCGTTCGGTGGACTGCCTCAAGTACGACCGCAATTCCGAGATCATCAAGCCGCAGTATGTGGTCGAGAAGATCTGGGAGCTGACCAAGGGCGACGCGTATATCTGCTCGGACGTCGGCCAGCACCAGATGTGGGCCGCGCAGTTCTACAAGTTCGACGAGCCGCGCCGCTGGATCAACTCCGGCGGCCTGGGCACGATGGGCGTGGGCCTGCCGTACGCGATGGGCATCAAGAAAGCCTTCCCCGAGAAGGAAGTGGTGACCATCACCGGTGAAGGCTCGATCCAGATGTGCATCCAGGAACTGTCGACCTGCCTGCAGTACGACACCCCGGTCAAGATCTGCGCGCTCAACAACCGCTATCTCGGCATGGTGCGCCAGTGGCAGGAAATCGAGTATGACAACCGCTACTCGCATTCCTACATGGATGCGCTGCCCGACTTCGTCAAGCTGGCCGAGGCCTATGGCCATATCGGCATGCGCGTCGAGAAGACGTCCGATGTCGAGCCCGCCCTGCGCGAAGCCTTCCGCCTGAAAGACCGTACCGTGTTCCTCGACTTCCAGACCGACCCGACTGAAAACGTGTGGCCGATGGTGCAGGCCGGCAAGGGTATTTCAGAAATGCTGCTCGGCGCGGAGGACCTGTAATGCGACATATCATTTCGGTCCTGCTGGAAAACGAACCGGGCGCGCTGTCGCGCGTGGTGGGTCTGTTCTCGGCGCGTGGCTACAACATCGAGACGCTGACGGTGGCACCCACCGAAGACGCCTCGCTGTCGCGCATGACCATCGTCACCAGCGGCTCGGATGACGTGATCGAGCAGATCACCAAGCATCTGAACCGCCTGGTGGAAGTGGTCAAGGTGGTGGACCTGACCGAGGGCGCGCATATCGAGCGCGAGCTGATGCTCGTCAAGGTGCGCGCGGTCGGCAAGGAGCGCGAGGAAATGAAGCGTACCGCCGACATCTTCCGCGGCCGCATCATCGACGTCACCGAGAAGACCTATACCATCGAGCTGACCGGCAACGGCGTCAAGCTCGATGCCTTCCTGGACGCCATCGACCGTGCCGCCATCCTGGAGACCGTCCGTACCGGCGGCTCGGGCATCGGCCGCGGCGAGCGCATCCTGAAGGTCTGAACCAGATTGCAGTATCCATGGGCGGCGCCGGCACATGCAGCGTGGCAGCCGCTACCCCGACACACGAAAACGAAAGCTTGAAGGAACCATCATGAAAGTGTTTTACGACAAGGACGCCGACCTCTCCCTGATCAAGGGCAAGAACGTCACCATCATCGGCTACGGCTCGCAAGGCCATGCCCACGCGCAGAACCTGAACGACTCCGGCGTCAAGGTGACGGTCGGCCTGCGCAAGAGCGGCGCATCGTGGAACAAGGCGGTCAACGCCGGCCTGCAAGTGAAGGAAGTGGCCGAAGCCGTCAAGACCGCCGACGTGGTCATGATCCTGCTGCCGGACGAGCAGATCGCCGACGTGTACAAGAACGAAGTGCACGACAACATCAAGCAAGGCGCCGCGCTGGCCTTCGCCCACGGCTTCAACGTGCACTACGGTGCCGTGATCCCGCGCGCCGACCTCGACGTGATCATGATCGCGCCGAAGGCGCCGGGCCACACCGTGCGCTCGACCTACGCGCAGGGCGGCGGCGTGCCCCACCTGATCGCCGTGCACCAGGACAAGTCCGGCGCTGCCCGTGACATCGCCCTGTCGTACGCTACCGCCAACGGCGGCGGCCGCGCCGGCATCATCGAGACCAACTTCCGCGAAGAAACCGAAACCGACCTGTTCGGCGAGCAAGCCGTGCTGTGCGGCGGCACCGTCGAGCTGATCAAGGCTGGCTTCGAGACGCTGGTGGAAGCCGGCTACGCGCCGGAAATGGCCTACTTCGAGTGCCTGCACGAACTGAAGCTGATCGTCGACCTGATCTATGAAGGCGGCATCGCCAACATGAACTACTCGATCTCCAACAACGCCGAATACGGCGAATACGTCACTGGCCCGCGCGTCGTGACCGAGGAGACCAAGAAGGCCATGAAGCAGTGCCTGACCGACATCCAGACCGGCGAGTACGCCAAGAGCTTCCTGCTCGAGAACAAGGCCGGCGCCCCGACCCTGATCTCGCGCCGCCGCCTGACGGCCGAGCACCAGATCGAAGAAGTGGGTGCCAAGCTGCGCGCCATGATGCCCTGGATCGCCAAGAACAAGCTGGTCGACCAGTCGAAGAACTAAGTCGGAATCCAGTCTGGGCCCGCCGTTCCGCGCGGCGGGCCGCGGCCGTCCAGTCTTCCGCGCGTTCGAATCCCTGTTCCGAGGGAGCTTTCGCGCGGGGGCTGGACGGCTTTTTGTTATCCTTGTCAGACTTTCTTCTTCTACCAAGCATTGCATGAACTATCCTCATCCGCTGATCGCCCGTGAAGGCTGGCCATTCCTGGCCGGCGCCTTTGTCATCTCGCTGCTGGTGCAGGTCAGCGCCGGCTTCTGGTGGGCCTTGCCGCTGTGGATCATTACGCTGTTCGTGCTGCAGTTCTTCCGCGATCCGCCGCGGCCGATCCCGGCCCAGCCGAACGCCGTGCTGGCCCCCGCCGACGGCCGCATCGTGGTTGTCGAGAAGACCCAGGATCCCTACGCCGGGCGCGAGGCGCTGAAGATCAGCGTGTTCATGAATGTGTTCAACGTGCATTCGAACCGTGTGTCGGTGGACGGCCAGGTAGAGAAGGTCGAGTACTTTGCCGGCAAGTTCGTCAATGCCGATCTCGACAAGGCTTCGCTGGAAAACGAGCGCAATGCGGTGGTGATCCGCCGCGCGGGCGACGGCAAGGTGGTGACGCTGGTACAGGTGGCCGGCCTGGTGGCGCGCCGCATCCTCTGCTATACCCGGGTTGGAGAAACGCTGTCGCGCGGCCAGCGCTATGGCTTTATCCGCTTCGGCTCGCGCGTGGACGTGTACCTGCCCGTGGATGCGCGCCCGCGCGTGACCATCGGCGAGAAGGTGTCGGCCTCTTCGACCGTCCTGGCCGAGCTGGACTGATCGGGCCTCGGCCGCAACAGACCGGAGCCACTGGAGAACAGGCATGGGTGCATTCAACCGGCGCAACAAGCGCGCCAGCAACGGCAACGTGACGCATCTGCGTCCGTTCCGCCACAACCAGCTGCGCGGAAACGAACAGGACGGCTACGACGACGCCGCCGGCGAAGACCACGACATCGAGTACGTGCGCCCGCGCCGGCGCGGCATCTACCTGTTGCCGAACGCGTTTACCACCGCGGCGCTGTTCGCCGGCTTCTTTGCCATCGTGCAGGCCATGAACATGCGCTTCGACACGGCGGCCATCGCCATCTTCGCCGCCATGGTGCTCGACGGCATGGATGGCCGCGTGGCGCGCATCACCAATACGCAGAGCGCATTCGGCGAGCAGTACGATTCGCTGTCCGACATGACCTCCTTCGGCGTGGCGCCGGCGCTGGTGATGTACGAGTGGATCCTGCACGACCTGGGCAAATGGGGCTGGATCGCGGCCTTCGTCTACTGCACCTGCGCGGCGCTGCGCCTGGCGCGCTTCAATGCGAATATCGGCGTGGTCGACAAACGCTTCTTCCAGGGGCTGCCCAGCCCGGCGGCGGCGGCGCTGGTGGCCGGCTTCGTGTGGCTGGTGATCGACAACAAGCTGCCCGTCAAGGAGCTGTGGATGCCGTGGGTGGCGTTCGGCATCACGCTGTACGCCGGCCTGTCGATGGTGTCGAACGCGCCGTTCTACAGCGGCAAGGCCCTCGATGTCCGCTACCGCGTGCCGTTCGGCATGATGGTGCTGGTGCTGGTGTTGTTCGTGGTGGTCTCGACCGATCCGCCGGTGGCGCTGTTCGGGCTGTTCGTGGCGTATGCCATTTCGGGTTATGTGCTGTGGGGCTGGCGTGGGCTGCACGGCCACCCGGCCGGCGAGCGCAAGCTGCGCGACGGCGGGAACGAACGTTCCTGACCCGGTTGGTCGAAAGGGCGCTGCGGCGCCTTTTCTTTTTCTTACTCTTCTGTTCTCGCGCTTTTTCCGCCACTCTTTTATCTTGGCTCTCTGACCCCCGGGGTTGCTGTTCTCGTTCTCCGGTTGCTGTTCCCTCGTTGTTCTCTTTTCACGATCACAGGAGGTTCTCATGGGCATGCTCGACTTCATCAAGGAAGCAGGGGAGAAACTGTTCGGCGGCGCAGCAGCCAAGGCGGCAACGCCGGATGCCGCGCCGGCGGCCGACGCCGACGCGGCCAACCGCGCCGCCGGCGATGCCATCGAGGCCTACATCAAGCAGATGGGCCTGGACGCCACCGGACTGATGGTGCAGGTCGATGGCTCGCAGGGGCTGGTGACGGTGTTCGGCGTGGCGCCGGACCAGGCCACGCGAGAGAAGATCATCCTGTGCTGCGGCAATGTGCAGGGCGTGGACAAGGTCGACGACAAGATGTCGGTCAATGTCGAGGCGGCCGAGTCGCAATGGCACACCGTGGTCAAGGGCGACACGCTGTGGGCCATCGCACAGGCGGCCTACGGCAACGGCGCACAGTACAACGCCATCTTCGAGGCCAACCGCCCGATGCTGTCGCATCCGGACAAGATCTATCCGGGCCAGAAGCTGCGCATCCCGCCCAAGGCCTGAGCCGGGTCGCCGGGGCAGGGCGCTTTCCTGCCCCGGCAGGCGACGCGTGATCGCGTCGATCGGGATTGTTGCTACCGTATTGCGCGCGCCCGGCTTCTCGGCTATAGTCGCTCACATGATTTCGCGCCAAGCCCTACTCGCCCGCACCATTCTAGGTGGCCTACTAGGCCATCAGGTCGGGACGCGTTCGCGCTGAGGGAAGCCAACACCCTCGCGCAAAGTCACACAGGATTCACAAACGCCCCGGCCTGCATCACTGCACGCCGGGGCGTTTTGCATTCAGCGCCAGCGTGCCGGGAGCGCGAGCCAGGTCCGCAAGACGCAAAGCACAACAGATAAAGCCCAGGAGCCCCACCCATGTCCGACAAACTCATTATTTTCGACACCACCTTGCGCGATGGCGAGCAGTCGCCCGGCGCCTCCATGACCCGCGATGAAAAGATCCGCATCGCGCGGCAGCTGGAGCGCCTGAAGGTCGACGTGATCGAAGCCGGCTTCGCGGCAAGCTCCAACGGCGATTTCGAGGCCATCCGCTCGATCGCGCAGGTGGTCAAGGATTCCACCATCTGCTCGCTGGCGCGCGCCAATGACAAGGACATCGCGCGTGCCGCCGAAGCGCTCAAGCCCGCCAACTCCTTCCGTATCCATACCTTCATCGCCACCTCGGCGCTGCATATGGAAAAGAAGCTGCGCATGACGCCCGACCAGGTCTATGAGCAGGCCCGCCTCGCCGTGCGCTTCGCGCGCCAGTTCACCGACGACATCGAGTTCTCGCCCGAAGACGGCAGCCGCTCGGACATGGATTTCCTGTGCCGCGTGCTCGAAGGCGTGATTGCCGAAGGCGCGACCACCATCAACCTGCCCGACACGGTGGGCTATGCGGTGCCGGAAGGCTACGCCGCGCTGATCCRCTCGGTGCGCGAGCGCATTCCCAATTCCGACAAGGCCGTGTGGTCCGTGCATTGCCACAATGACCTCGGCATGGCGGTGGCCAATTCGCTGGCGGCGGTCAAGCTCGGCGGCGCGCGCCAGGTCGAGTGCACCATCAACGGCCTCGGCGAGCGTGCCGGCAACACCAGCCTGGAAGAGGTGGTGATGGCGGTCAAGACCCGCCGCGACTACTTCGACTTGGATGTCGGCGTCGATACCACCCAGATCGTGCCGGCCTCCAAGCTGGTATCGCAGATCACCGGCTTCGTGGTGCAGCCGAACAAGGCCGTGGTCGGCGCCAACGCCTTCGCCCATGCCTCCGGCATCCACCAGGACGGCGTGCTCAAGGCGCGCGACACCTACGAAATCATGCGGGCCGAAGACGTGGGCTGGACCGCCAACAAGATCGTGCTGGGCAAGCTGTCCGGTCGCAACGCGTTCAAGCAGCGCCTGCACGAACTTGGCATCGAGCTCGAAAGCGAGAGCGAGGTCAACGCCGCTTTCACGCGCTTCAAGGAGCTGGCGGACCAGAAGGCCGAGATCTTCGATGAAGACATCATGGCCATCGTTTCCGACGAGGCACACGACGTCAACGACCACTTCCGCTTCATCTCGCTGTCGCAGCATTCGGAAACCGGCGAGCGCCCGCATGCGCGCGTGGTCTTCAATATGGATGGCCAGGAGGTGGTCGGCGAAGCCGAGGGCAACGGCCCGGTCGATGCCACGCTGCATGCCATCGAGAGCAAGGTCAACAGCGGGGCGGAGCAGGTGCTGTATTCGGTCAACGCCATCACCACCGGCACGCAGGCCCAGGGCGAAGTCACGGTGCGGCTGTCCAAGGCCGGGCGCATCGTCAACGGCGTGGGCACCGACCCCGACATCGTGGCTGCTTCGGCCAAGGCCTACCTGGCCGCGCTGAACAAGCTGCACGACAAGGCCGTGCAGAAGATCAACCCGCAGATCTGATCCCGATCGGAGCGGAAGCCCCGCGGCCTACCCGGCCGCCGGGCTTGGACTGGCCCGCCGCGTTCCCACGAGGACGCCGGCGGGCGTTTTGCGTTCTCCCCGCGTGCAAGGCGCGGGGTTGCGACGGACCCGTGCGCCGCCTCAGCGGCGACGGCCGGGTCCGTCGGCCAGCGGGTCGGGTGTGATCTGCGTCTGGCGCAGTACACCGCCGTCGTCAAAATAGAAATTGAACATCGACGGCCAGTTGTCTTCGTGGCGGAAGCGATAGGACCACACTTCGCGCTTCATCAGCGGGAAGTATTGCGTGGGTTCGCGCGGCTTGCCGAAATGCTGCTCCACGTCGAGCTTGGTCCAGACGTCGACCTTGGCCTTGTAGAGTTCGCTGGTCTGCAGCATCTGCCGGAACGAGGTCAGGCGTGCGTTGCTGTCGAAGTCCGCCGCGTACGACTGGCGCCCGAACGGTTGCCTGGAATAGATCCAGCGTTCGGTGCCGTCCGCGAGGCGGTAGGTATCGGTCGGCAGGCCAAACATTGCGCGCACGTCGGCTTGCGGCGCACCCACCAGTTTCTGTCCCGCCTGCACCGGTTGCAGCGTGGCGCAGGCGGATAGCAGGATGGCCRCCGCAGCGAGCGCGATGCAGCAGGCGGCGCGGTGCAAGGCTGTGTTCATGGCGGTCTTCCCCGGGATTGCGTGGTTGCGCTGCTGCGTTGCTGCGTTGCTGCGCTGATAAGGATTAAGAGTGTATCCGCGCCGGAAAGTTGTGTGCGGTTCACGTGACACACGCACCTCCCGGCCCCAATCTGCGCGATAGTGTCTTCTTCTCGGCCTAATATCGCCCTGGTATGACACTGTGGCGGGGTTTGCCTCGGCCGGAGCCGTGGCTTACCATGCATCGCTTTTGGCGGGAGATCTCTCGATGTTGGTTAAACGATGGCTGGCCGGCTGCCTGCTGGCGCTGGTCGCCGCGGGCGCGGGCGCCCAGGAGCCGATCCGGCTGGGCATGATCGAGGGGCTGTCCGGGCCTTTTGCCAATGCAGGCGACGCGGTGGTGCGCAACCTGCGGATCGCCATCGACCGCGTCAACGCACGCGGCGGCGTCAAGACCGCCCAGGGCGCGCGCCCGTTCGAGCTGGTCACCTTCGACAGCAAGGGCAATGTCGACGAGAGCCTGATCCAGTTCCGCGGCCTGGTGGATCGCCGCATTCCCTTCGTCCTGCAGGGCAACAGTTCGTCGGTGGCAGGCGCGCTGGTCGGCGCGGTCAACCGGCACAACGCGCGTCAGACGGATGCGCGCGTGCTGTTTCTGAACTATTCGGCGGTCGACCCAGCGCTCACCAACGAAGGCTGCAGTTTCTGGCACTTCCGCTTCGACGCCAGCGCTGACATGCGCATGCAGGCCCTGACCGAAGTCATCCGCGCCGACACGAGTGTGCGCCGCGTCTACCTGATCGACCAGGACTACAGTTTCGGGCACCAGGTGTCGCGTTCCGCGCGCGAGATGCTCGCCTCCAAGCGCCCGGAACTGCGCATCGTGGGCGACGAGTTCCATCCGATCGGCAAGATCAAGGATTTCGCCCCGTATATCGCCAAGATCAAGGCCAGCGGGGCGGATGCCGTGGTCACCGGCAACTGGGGCAACGACCTGACGCTGATGGTCAAGGCGGCGCGCGAAGGGGGCCTGAGCGCCAAGTTCTACACCTTCTACGGCAATGGCCTGGGCGCGCCCGCGGCAATGGGCGACGCCGGGGTAGGGCGGGTGCTGGCGGTGGCGGAATGGCACCCGAATGTCGGCGGAGCCGCCTCGGACGCCTTCTACCAGGCCTTCCGCTCGCGCTATCCGGAGCCACGGGACGACTACGTGCACCTGCGCATGCAGATGATGGTGGAAATGCTGGCCCGCGCGATCGAGCAGGCCGGTTCGACCGATGCCGTCAAGGTGGCGCGCGCGCTGGAGGGCATGCGCTATGTCAACGACTTCCACGACGCCACCATCCGCGCCGACGACCACCAGGTCCTGCAGCCGCTCTATGTGTCCGTGATGGAGAAGCAGGGAGGGGATGTGCGCTTCGACAACGAGGGCTCGGGCTACGGCTTCCGCACGGTGCGCAAGCTCAAGGCCGCGCAGACCACGTTGCCCACGACTTGCCGGATGGAGCGGTTCTGAGGGATTTCCTGGCAAGCGCCGCCGGATTTCCGTTATAATCGCCGGCTGTCACAGCCAACCGGTCGCGGATGGATCACCCAACGGGGTGCCGATGCTCCGGCCTGGCCAGGACAAAATTGCCTGAAAGACGCAAAGGGCACGACGCAGGCGGCGTATTCCGCGCTGTAGCGTTCGCAAGTGAAAAGGAAATCATCATGGCAGTAGCCGAAACCAGCAGCAAGACCGACATCATCAAGCAGTTCGCACGTGCAACCAACGACACCGGCAGCCCCGAAGTCCAGGTCGCCCTGCTGACCAACCGCATCAACGAACTGACCCCCCACTTCAAGGCCAACATGAAGGATCACCACAGCCGCCGCGGCCTGCTGCGCATGGTGAGCCGTCGTCGTCGCCTGCTGGACTACCTCAAGGCCAACGATGCCGACCGTTATCGTTCGCTGATCGAGAAGCTGGGCCTGCGTAAGTAAGCACCCAGGATCGTCCGGATGGCAGCACGAATGGATGCAATGCACGCCTTCGCGTGAAGCCATGAATGCCTGCGTCAGCCCCGCTGATGCAGGCATTTTGTTTTTGCGGGCCGATGTCCGCAACGCTGCAAGTGATGTTCGTTTCACCCGGCATCGCCAGGCGGCCATGCCTGGCGCCCGTTGCGCCAAGACGTGCAACGGAGTAAGTTACTTCGTTCTTTAGCTTTTTTTCATACCGGAGTCGGGCAAGGAAGCGGGGCTTTGTGTCATTCCAGCGTGGTATCCGGCGGGTACCCCGCTGGAATGGCATAGCACTTCCCTGTGACCGCGACCGACGCGCATCCGGCGGTTCGCCCGCGGCTGCTAACGCGGGCATTGCACAATGCGTGCAAGCACGAACAAAGGAACGCTCATGACCATGTTCAACAAGATCGTCAAGGAATTCCAGTGGGGTCAGCACACGGTGCGCCTGGAAACCGGTGAAATCGCCCGCCAGGCTGGCGGCGCCGTGATCGTCGACGTGGAAGACACCGTGGTGCTCGCCACCGTGGTGGCGGCCAAGTCGCCCAAGGCCGGCCAGGACTTCTTCCCGCTGACCGTCGACTACATCGAGAAGACCTACGCCGCCGGCAAGATCCCCGGCGGTTTCTTCAAGCGTGAAGGCCGTCCGTCGGAAAACGAAACGCTGACCTCGCGCCTGATCGACCGTCCGCTGCGCCCGCTGTTCCCGGAAGGTTTCTACAACGACGTGCAGGTGGTGATCCACGTGCTGTCGCTGAACCCGGAAGTGCCGGCCGACATCCCCGCGCTGATCGGCGCCTCGGCCGCGCTGGCCGTGTCGGGCATCCCCTTCAGCGGCCCCGTGGGCGCCGCCCGCGTCGGCTACAAGGATGGGCAGTACCTGCTCAACCCGACCCGCTCGCAGATCGCCGCCTCGCAGCTCGACCTGATCGTGGCCGGTACCGAGCGCGCCGTGCTGATGGTGGAATCGGAAGCCCACCAGTTGTCGGAAGAAGTGATGCTGGGCGCCGTGGTCTATGGCCACGAGCAGATGCAGACCGCCATCAACGCCATCCATGACCTGGTGCGCGACGGCGGCAAGCCCGAGTGGGACTGGGCACCGGCGCCGAAGAACGAAGCGCTGATCGCCAAGGTCGGCGAGATCGCGCAGTCGCTGCTGCAGGACGCCTACCAGCTGCGCCAGAAGTCGGCGCGCAGCCAGAAGCTCAAGGAAGTCTACGCCGCCGTGACGGCCAAGCTGGCCGAAGCCGGCGTGGAAGCCGACAAGGTCGAAGTGGGCAACGTGCTGTTCGACATCGAAGCCAAGATCGTGCGCAGCCAGGTGCTGTCGGGCGAGCCGCGCATCGACGGCCGCGACACCCGCACGGTACGCCCGATCGAGATCCGTTCGTCGGTGCTGCCGCGCGCGCACGGCTCGGCCATCTTCACCCGCGGCGAGACGCAGGCGCTGGTGGTGGCCACGCTGGGCACCAAGGGCGACGAGCAGATCATCGACGCACTGGCCGGCGAATACCGCGACCGCTTCATGCTCCACTACAACATGCCTCCGTTCGCCACCGGCGAAACCGGCCGCGTGGGCAGCCCGAAGCGTCGTGAAATCGGCCACGGCCGCCTGGCCAAGCGCGCGCTGATCCCGGTGCTGCCGAAGGACGACGAATTCGCCTACACCATCCGCCTGGTCTCCGAAATCACCGAATCCAACGGCTCGTCGTCGATGGCATCGGTGTGCGGCGGCTGCCTGGCACTGATGGACGCCGGCGTTCCGGTCAAGGCGCACGTGGCCGGCGTGGCCATGGGCCTGATCCTGGAAGGCAACAAGTTCGCCGTGCTGACCGACATCCTGGGCGACGAGGACCACCTCGGCGACATGGACTTCAAGGTGGCGGGCACCGACGCCGGCATCACCGCGCTGCAGATGGACATCAAGGTCCAGGGCATCACCAAGGAAATCATGCAGGTCGCGCTGGCGCAAGCCAAGGAAGGCCGCCTGCATATCCTGGGCAAGATGCAGGACGCCATGGGCCACGCGCGCACCGAGCTGTCGGAGCATGCACCGCGCATGATCACCATGAAGATCCATCCGGACAAGATCCGCGAAGTGATCGGCAAGGGCGGCTCGACCATCCAGGCGCTGACCAAGGAAACCGGCACCACCATCGACATCCAGGAAGACGGCACCATCACCATCGCCTCGACCTCGACCGAAGGCATGGCCGAAGCCAAGCGCCGCATCGAAGGCATCACCGCGGAAGCCGAAGTGGGCAAGATCTACGCCGGCACCGTGCTCAAGCTGCTGGACTTCGGCGCGATCGTCAACATCCTGCCGGGCAAGGACGGTCTGCTGCATATCTCCGAGATCGTCAACGAGCGCGTCAAGGACATCAAGGACTGGCTCAAGGAAGGCCAGCATGTTCGCGTCAAGCTGATCCAGGCTGACGAGAAGGGCCGCCTGCGCCTGTCCCTGAAGGCCGCGCTGGCCGAAGAGGGCGGCAGCATCAGCCCGATCGTCAACACCAGCGAGGCACCGGCCGCGCCGGCCGCACCGGCCGCACCGTCGGCGGACCAGCAGCAGTAAGCGGTCCGGGCAGTACCCGTAGCAGAAAAAACGGCTGGCGATGTCCAGCCGTTTTTTTGTTTACACTGCCGCCAGTCTCGCCTGCTGCAACGGCCAGCCCCGGCCTTCGCGGCGGACCCCAAACATCGATCCCCAGCCATGCGCGCGAAGCCGCGGCATGCGCAACGCAAGGAGCAGCAATGCAAGCCATCGAAATCCGTGAGTACGGCGCCCCCGAAGTCCTGCAACTGACGCAGCGTCCCGATCCCGAGGCCAGGCCCGGCGAGATCCTGATCCGCGTGGCCGCCGCGGGCGTCAACCGCCCCGACGTGTTCCAGCGCACCGGCAACTATCCCGTGCCGCCCGGCGCGTCCGACCTGCCGGGACTGGAGGTGGCGGGCGTGGTGGCCGGCGGCGATCTCTCGCACCCCGACAACCGCTTCGGCCTGAAGCTGGGTGACCGCGTCTGCGCCCTGGTGCAGGGCGGCGGCTATGCCGAGCTGTGCGCCGCGCCGGTGGCGCAATGCCTGCCGGTGCCGGCAGGCCTGTCGGACATCGAGGCGGCGGCATTGCCCGAGACCTTCTTTACCGTGTGGAGCAATGTGTTCGACCGGGGCTATCTGGGGCGCGGCCCGCTGGGCAAGGACGAGACGCTGCTGATCCAGGGTGGCTCGAGCGGCATCGGTACCACCGCCATCCAGATCGCCAAGGCGCTTGGCCACAAGGTCTTCGTGACCGCCGGCAGCGCCGACAAGTGCCGCGCCTGCGAGGCGCTGGGCGCGGACCGCGCCATCAACTACAAGACCGAGGACTTCGTCGCCGAGGTCAAGGCGCTGACCGGCGGCCGCGGCGCCGACGTCATCCTCGACATGGTGGCCGGGCCTTACCTGGCGCGCGAGCTGTCGTGCGTGGCCGACGATGGCCGTATCGTCATCATCGCGCTGCTCGGCGGCGCCAAGGCCGAAATACCGCTGGGCGACATCCTGCGCCGCCGCATCACCGTGACCGGCTCGACGCTGCGTCCGCGTCCGGTGTCATTCAAAGGCGAGATCGCGCAGGCTTTGCACCAGCATGTCTGGCCCCTGCTGGCCGCGGGCAAGATCAAGCCGGTGATCCACCAGACCTTCCCGGCCGCGCAGGCCGCCGACGCGCATCGCCTGATGGAATCCAGCGAGCACATCGGCAAGATCGTCCTGACCTGGTAAGGAGGCGAGGCCCGCGGCCGCGCGGAGTGCTTCCCGGCGCGATTTGAGGTCGCTTCGGTGGCGTAGGGCCCTGGCCCACGCTACAATAGCGGGTTTTATCAAGAGAGGCGCTCCGTGAGACAAAAGCTCGTCATCGGCAACTGGAAGATGCACGGCAGCCTGGCCGCCAACGCGGCCCTGCTGGCAGGTATCAAGGCCGCGCCCGCAAGCGCCCGCCTGGCGGTGTGTGCGCCCTTCCCGTACCTGGCGCAGTGCCAGTCGCTGCTGGCCGGTTCGGCGGTGGCCTGGGGGGCGCAGGACGTCTCGGCCGAGACGCGCGGCGCGTTCACCGGCGAGGTGTCGGCTCCGATGCTCGCCGAGTTCGGCGCTTCCTACGCCCTGGTGGGGCATTCGGAGCGCCGCAGCTACCATGGCGAGGTCGATGCCGTGGTGGCCGCCAAGGCGTTGCGCGCGCTCGAAGCAGGCATCGTGCCGGTAGTGTGCGTGGGTGAGACCCTGGCGCAGCGCGAGGCCGGCCAGACCGAGGCGGTCGTCGGCCGCCAGCTCGATGCCGTGCTGGAGGCGCTTTCGACCGAGCAGCTCGGCCGCATCGTGCTGGCCTACGAACCGGTGTGGGCAATCGGCACGGGCAAGACCGCAAGCAGCGAGCAGGCCCAGGCCGTGCACGCTTTCCTGCGTGGCCGCGTGGCGGCGCGCGACGCCGGCGTGGCAGCCGGCATGGCCATGTTGTACGGCGGCAGCGTCAAGCCGGACAATGCGGCAGAACTGTTTTCCATGCCCGACATCGACGGGGGCCTGATCGGAGGGGCCTCGCTGAAGTCGGACGATTTCCTCGCGATCGGCAACGCCTGAATGCCGGCCGCTCACATGGTCTGATCAGGCAAGCGAATCGAACCAAATGGCAATTTTCAAAACTTTGTTGGTAGTGGCGCAGGTACTGTCCGCGCTTGGCGTGATCGGCCTGGTGCTGCTGCAGCATGGCAAGGGCGCCGATGTCGGCGCGGCGTTCGGGTCGGGCGCCTCTGGCAGCCTGTTCGGCGCCAGCGGCTCGGCCAACTTCCTGTCGCGCACCACGGCCGTGCTGGCGTCGCTGTTCTTCATCTGCACGCTGAGCTTGACGCTGATGGGCAACTATCGTCCCGCTGCTTCGCTGGGCGTGATGGGCGCAGCGCCGCAATCCGCGCCGGCTCCTGCCGCCGCTTCGGCTCCCGCTACGCCCGCAGTGGCGGCCTCGGGCGCAGCTGCGCCTGCGGTACCGAAATAATCAAGCAGCCTTGCGACTTATTCTTGAAGATTTTTGTAGTTGTGCATTGAACAAAACAAGATTTTTGGGTTAGAATGCAAGGCTTGAAACGATCCCCCAGCGACGGGGCTCCAGCCAGGATAAAGTTATCCCAGCCAGAGTTCCGAAGGGTGTAAAAACCCTGGCGCGAGGCAATATTGTTTCTCCCCCAGCCGACGTGGTGAAATTGGTAGACACGCTATCTTGAGGGGGTAGTGGCGAAAGCTGTGCGAGTTCGAGTCTCGCCGTCGGCACCAAACAACTTGATCGGGACATGGGTCCGGGGTTCATTCCGGATTCATGTCCCGGCCAGTCCGCAAGGCGGCGTCGTAATTTCTACGGAATGGCGCTTGGGGTGGGCAACAGGACGCCGCTATGCGCTGGTGCTGTTGACAACATTCCAGATAAGGCTGGCCGTACCTTGAATCTCGAAGCCTACTTCCCCGTCCTCATCTTCATCATCTTCGGTGTCGTGCTCGGCGTGGCACTGATGTCGATTGGCCGGATCCTCGGCCCCAACAAACCTGATCCCGCGAAGCTCTCTCCGTACGAGTGCGGCTTCGAAGCGTTCGAGGACGCGCGCATGAAGTTCGACGTGCGCTATTACCTCATCGCTATTCTTTTTATCCTGTTCGATCTCGAAACCGCCTTCCTGTTCCCGTGGGGTGTAGCCCTGCGCGACATCGGCTGGCCGGGTTTCTTCTCCATGGGCGTGTTTCTGCTGGAATTCATCGTGGGCTTCGTCTACATCTGGAAAAAAGGCGCGCTCGATTGGGAGTGATGTGAAATGGCAATCGAAGGCGTTCTCAATGAAGGCTTTGTCACGACTACCGCTGACAAGCTGATCAACTGGACCCGCACCGGGTCGCTGTGGCCGATGACGTTTGGCCTGGCCTGCTGTGCTGTGGAAATGATGCATGCCGGCGCGGCACGCTACGACCTGGACCGCTTCGGCGTGGTCTTCCGTCCGTCGCCGCGCCAGTCCGACGTGATGATCGTCGCCGGCACGCTGTGCAACAAGATGGCCCCCGCGCTGCGCAAGGTCTATGACCAGATGGCGGAGCCGCGCTGGGTGATCTCGATGGGGTCGTGCGCGAATGGCGGCGGCTACTATCACTACTCGTATTCTGTTGTGCGTGGCTGCGATCGCATCGTGCCGGTGGATATCTACGTGCCGGGTTGCCCGCCGACGGCCGAAGCGCTGATCTACGGCGTCATCCAGCTGCAGAACAAGATCCGTCGCACCAATACCATCGCGCGCAAGGGCTGACATGGCGAACCTCGATACCCTGAAGGCCGCGCTCGAAAAAACATTGGGCAAGCGTATCCAGAAACTGGTGGAAGCGGTAGGGGAGCTAACCCTTATCGTCAAGGCCGACGAGTCCCTGGAAACCGCGCTGATGCTGCGCGACGATCCCTCGCTGCGTTTCGAGCAGCTGCTCGACGTGGCCGGCGTCGACTACTCCGCGTACGGCGACGGTGCCTGGGACGGCCCCCGTTTCGCCGCGGTGACGCACCTGCTGTCGATCACCCATAACTGGCGCCTGCGCGTGCGCGTGTTCGCGCCCGACGACGACGTGCCCGTGGTGCCGTCGCTGAACGACGTCTGGAACTCGGCCAACTGGTTCGAGCGCGAAGCGTTCGACTTCTACGGCATCGTATTCGAAGGCCATAACGACCTGCGCCGCCTGCTGACCGACTACGGCTTCGTCGGCCATCCGTTCCGCAAGGATTTCCCGGTCTCGGGTTACGTCGAAATGCGCTACGACCCCGAGCAGAAGCGGGTGATCTATCAACCCGTGACCATCGAGCCGCGTGAAATCACGCCGCGCGTGATCCGGGAAGAGAACTACGGCGGCTTGCAGCACTGAGAAGCGCAATGGCAGACATCAAGAATTACACCCTGAACTTCGGCCCCCAGCACCCGGCAGCGCACGGCGTGCTGCGCCTCGTGCTCGAGCTCGACGGCGAAGTGATCCAGCGCGCCGATCCGCACATCGGCCTGCTGCATCGCGCCACCGAGAAGCTGGCGGAGCAGAAGACCTGGATCCAGAGCGTGCCGTACATGGACCGCCTCGACTACGTGTCGATGATGGTCAACGAGCATGCCTACGTGATGGCGATCGAGAAGCTGCTCGACGTCGACGTGCCCATCCGCGCGCAGTACATCCGCGTGATGTTCGACGAGATCACGCGCCTGCTGAACCACCTGATGTGGATCGGCGCGCATGCGCTCGACGTGGGCGCGATGGCCGTCTTCCTGTACGCCTTCCGCGAACGCGAAGACATGTTCGACATGTACGAGGCGGTGTCGGGCGCGCGCATGCACGCGGCCTACTACCGTCCGGGCGGCGTGTACCGCGACCTGCCGGACACGATGCCGCAATACAAGGCGTCGAAGATCCACAACGAGCGCGCCATCAAGGCCATGAACGAGGCGCGTTCGGGCTCCCTGCTCGACTTCATCGAGGACTTCACCAACCGCTTCCCGAAGTACGTCGACGAATACGAGACGCTGCTCACGGACAACCGGATCTGGAAGCAGCGCCTGGTCGGCATCGGCGTGGTGAGTCCCGAGCGTGCGCTGCAGATGGGCTTTACCGGCCCGATGCTGCGCGGCTCCGGCATCGAGTGGGACCTGCGCAAGAAGCAGCCCTACGAAGTGTATGACCGCATGGACTTCCAGGTGCCGGTCGGCATCGGCGGCGATTGCTATGCCCGCTACCTGGTGCGCATCGAAGAAATGCGCCAGTCCAACCACATCATCAAGCAGTGCATCGACTGGCTGCGCCGCAACCCCGGCCCGGTGATGAGCGACAACCACAAGGTGACGCCGCCGTCGCGCGTGGACATGAAGTCGAACATGGAAGAGCTGATCCACCATTTCAAGCTCTTCACCGAAGGCATTCACGTGCCCGAGGGCGAGACCTACGCGGCAGTGGAACACCCGAAGGGCGAGTTCGGCATCTACGCGATCTCCGACGGCGCGAACAAGCCGTACCGCCTGAAGATCCGCGCCCCGGGCTTTGCCCATCTGGCGGCCCTCGACGAAATGGCCAAGGGCCACATGATTGCGGATGCGGTGACGATCATCGGTACCCAGGACATCGTCTTCGGCGAAATCGACCGCTAACAAGAGCCGCCGGCCCCGGACGACGATCCGGGCGCCCCTGGCAGGGATACGGGCAAAGCCCGCGTCCTGCCACGGGAAACCCGCGGTGGGCCCAGCATGCCTCTGACATGCGGGCAGCAACAGCAGCGACGGCTGCAAACCTGCGAAATGCGCGCCATGTGGCGGGCATGACCGCAAATGACTCGGCGTATTACAGCAACGACCATGCTATCAGCAGAAGCTCTCAAGGAAATCGATCGCGCGATCGCCAAGTATCCGGCTGACCAGAAGCAGTCGGCCGTGATGGCGGCGCTGGCCGTGGCACAGGGCGAAGTGGGCTGGGTCTCTCCGGAAGTCATGCAGTTCGTCGCCAGCTACCTCGACATGCCGCCGGTATGGGTCGAGGAAGTCGCGACCTTCTACAACATGTACGACACCAAGCCGGTCGGCAAGTACAAGCTGACGGTCTGCACCAACCTGCCTTGCGCCCTGTCGGGCGGCGAGCGGGCCGGCGAGTACCTCAAGCGCAAGCTTGGCATCGATTACAACGAAACCAGCCCGTGCGGCACCTTCACCCTCAAGGAAGGCGAATGCATGGGCGCCTGCGGCGACGCGCCGGTGATGATCGTCAACAACACCCGCATGTGCAGCTTCATGAGCGATGCCAAGCTGGACCAGTTGGTTGACGAGCTCAAGGCCACCGACACCGCCAAGGGGGACAAGTAACATGACCTCTCTGCACGACCGCCACATCAAGCCGCTGATCCTGGCCGGCCTCGATGGCAGCAACTGGCACCTCGAAGACTACGTCAAGCGCGGCGGCTACCAGCAGCTCAAGCGCATCCTGACCGAGAAGATCACGCCCGAACAGGTGATCGCGGACGTCAAGGCCTCCGGCCTGCGCGGCCGTGGCGGCGCGGGCTTCCCCACCGGCCTGAAGTGGAGCTTCATGCCGCGCCAGTTCCCTGGCCAGAAATACCTGGTCTGCAACACTGACGAGGGCGAGCCCGGTACCTTCAAGGACCGCGACATCATCCGCTACAACCCGCATGCGCTGATCGAAGGCATGGCCATCGGCGCGTACGCGATGGGCATCTCCGTGGGCTACAACTACATCCACGGCGAGATCTGGAACGAATACAAGATCTTCGAGGAAGCACTCGAAGAGGCGCGCGCGGCCGGTTTCCTGGGCGACAACATCCTGGGTTCGGGCTTCGACTTCCAGTTGCACGCCCACCACGGCTACGGCGCCTACATCTGCGGCGAAGAAACGGCGCTGCTCGAAWCGCTGGAAGGCAAGAAGGGCCAGCCGCGCTTCAAGCCGCCTTTCCCGGCCAGCTTCGGCCTGTACGGCAAGCCGACCACCATCAACAACACCGAGACGTTCGCCGCGGTGCCGTTCCTGCTGACCGTCGGTCCGGACAATTACCTGAAGATGGGCAAGCCGAACAACGGCGGCACCAAGATCTTCTCGATCTCCGGCGACATCGAGCGCCCCGGCAACTACGAGATCCCGCTGGGCACGCCGTTCGCGGCCCTGCTGGAGCTCGCCGGCGGCATGCGTGGCGGCAAGCGCATCAAGGCGGTGATCCCGGGCGGCTCGTCCGCGCCGGTGGTGCCGGGCGACATGATGATGGCGTCCGACATGGATTACGACTCGATCGCCAAGGCCGGCTCGATGCTGGGCTCGGGCGCGGTGATCGTGATGGACGAGACGCGCTGCATGGTCCGCTCGCTGCTGCGCCTGTCGTACTTTTACTTCGAAGAATCGTGCGGTCAGTGCACGCCGTGCCGCGAAGGCACCGGCTGGCTCTATCGCATGGTGAATCGTATCGAACACGGAGAAGGGCGCCAGGAAGACCTGGACCTCCTCAATAACGTCGCTGAAAACATCATGGGCCGCACCATCTGCGCGCTCGGCGATGCGGCAGCGATGCCGGTCCGCGGCATGCTCAAGCACTACTGGAAAGAGTTCGAACATCACGTCGAACACAAGCAGTGCATGGTTCCGGCCTACTCTTAAGCGTGGCAGAACATGGTTGAACTCGAGATCGACGGCAAGAAGGTTGAGGTTGCTGAAGGCAGCCTGGTGATGGAAGCCGCCCGCAAGCTGGGCACCTACATCCCGCACTTCTGCTACCACCGCAAATTGTCCATCGCGGCTAACTGCCGCATGTGCCTGGTCGAGGTTGAAAAAGCGCCCAAGGCGCTGCCGGCCTGCGCCACCCCCGTCGCCGCGGGCATGAAGGTCTTCACCAATTCGGAGAAGGCAGTCAAGGCCCAGAAGTCGGTGATGGAATTCCTGCTGATCAACCACCCGCTGGATTGCCCGATCTGCGATCAGGGCGGCGAGTGCCAGCTGCAGGATCTGGCCGTTGGCTACGGCGCATCGGAGTCGCGCTACAAGGAAGAAAAGCGCGTGGTGTTCCACAAGAACGTGGGCCCGCTCATCTCCATGGAAGAGATGACCCGTTGCATCCACTGCACCCGCTGCGTGCGCTTCGGCCAGGAAGTGGCCGGCGTGATGGAGCTGGGCATGCTGGGCCGTGGCGAGCACTCGGAAATCACGACGTTCGTCGGCCAGACGGTCGATTCCGAACTGTCGGGCAACATGATCGACCTGTGCCCGGTCGGCGCGCTGACCAGCAAGCCGTTCCGCTACTCGGCCCGTACCTGGGAACTGGCCCGCCGCAAGTCGGTGTCGCCACATGACGGCCTGGGTGCGAACCTGGTGGTGCAGACCAAGAACCAGCGCGTGATGCGCGTGCTGCCGCTGGAAAACGAAGACGTCAACGAGTGCTGGCTGTCCGACAAGGACCGCTTCTCGTACGAAGGCCTGAACAGCGCCGACCGTCTGACCAAGCCGCTGCTCAAGCAGGGCGGCGAGTGGATGGAAACCGACTGGCAGACCGCGCTGGAATACGTGGCCAACGGCCTGGCCAGCATCAAGCGCGACCATGGCGCCGACCAGATCGCCGCCCTGGCCAGCCCGCACAGCACGCTGGAAGAACTCCACCTGCTGGCCAAGCTGGTACGGGGCCTGGGCAGCGACAACGTCGACTTCCGCCAGCGCCAGACCGATTTCTCGGCCGCCCTGAAGGGCGCGCCGTGGCTGGGCCTACCGATCGCCGACGTATCCGCGCTGCAACGCGTGCTGGTGATTGGTTCGGCCCTGCGCAAGGATCACCCGTTGCTGGCTGCGCGTCTGCGCCAGGCCGGCAAGAAGGGCGCCCGCGTCGCGGTGCTCGGCGCCAACGCCGACGACCTGCTGATGCCGCTGGCCGCCCGTATCGACGTGGCACCGTCGGGCTGGGCAGCCGCCCTGGCCGGCGTGGCGCGCGCCGTGGCCGCTGCCAAGGGCGTGGCCGCTCCGGCCGGCACCGACGGCTTCGACGGTGACGACAAGGCCAGGCTGGTTGCCGACGCGCTGCTGTCGGGCGAGCGCCGCGCCGTGTTCCTCGGCAACGAGGCGGTGCGCCATCCGCAATTCGCCACGCTGCATGCGCTGGCGCAGTGGATCGCCACCGAGACCGGCGCCACGCTAGGCTTCCTGACCGAAGCCGCCAACACCGTGGGTGGTCATATCGCCGGCGCGCTGCCGCAGAACGGCGGCGCCAATGCGCAGGCCATGTTCGACACGCCGCGCCGCGCGTACGTGCTGCTCAACACGGAACCCGAGTTCGACGCGGCCAACCCGCGCCAGGCCCTGGCCGCGCTGGGCCAGGCCGGCACCGTGGTGGTGCTGTCGCCGTTCCGCTCGGAAGCCGCGCTGCAGTACGCCGACGTGATCCTGCCGGTGACGCCGTACACCGAGACCGCGGGCACCTTCGTCAATTGCGAAGGCCTGGCGCAAAGCTTCAACGGCGTGGTCCGTGCGCTGGGCGATTCGCGCCCGGCGTGGAAGGTCCTGCGCGTGCTGGGCAACCTGCTCGACGTGCCGGGCTTCGCCTACGAGACCGCCGAGAACGTGCGTGACGAAGTGCTGGCCAAGCCGGTCGCGCCGCAGCTGGGCAACGCCACCGACGCGGCCATCCGCGTGAGCGCGGCCGCCGGCGGCATCGAGCGTGTCGCCGACGTGCCGATCTACCACGCCGACCCGATCGTGCGCCGTGCCGATTCGCTGCAGCTGACCGCGGCCGCGCGCCGCGCCATGCAAGCCGGCCTGTCGGCCGACCTATTCGCCTCGCTGGGCGTGCAGGCTGGCGATCCGGTGCGTGTGACGCAGGGGCAGGGCAGCGTGGTGCTGCCGGCAGCCCTGGAAGCCGCGCTGCCCGCGAACACCGTGCGCGTGTCGGCAGGCACCGTCGCCGCGACCAGCCTGGGCGCGATGTTCGGCACCGTCACCGTTGAGAAAGCCATCGACCTGGCCACCGCCGCGAAGGGCGCGGCCGAGCCGGCGGCCACGGCATAAGAAGAGCGAGAAAGAAACATGATCGACTGGATTACCTCGCAAGGTCAGAGTCTGTTCGGCGGCGTCTGGACGCCGCTGTGGATCCTGATTCGCGCCGTGCTCATCGTGGTGCCGCTGCTGCTGTGCGTGGCCTACCTGATCCTGTGGGAGCGCAAGCTGATCGGCTGGATGCACGTGCGTATCGGCCCGAACCGGGTCGGCCCGCTGGGCCTGCTGCAGCCGATCGCCGACGTGCTCAAGCTGCTGCTCAAGGAAGTGATGATGCCCACGCAGGTCAGCCGGGGCATGTACCTGGTTGCCCCGCTGATGGTGCTGATGCCCGCGATCGCGATCTGGGCGGTGGTGCCGTTCCAGGCCGACGTGGTGATGGCGAACGTCAATGCCGGCCTGCTGTACGTGATGGCGATCAGCTCGGTCGGCGTGTACGGCGTGATCCTGGCCGGCTGGGCCTCTAACTCCAAGTATGCGTTCATCGGCGCCATGCGCGCCGCGGCGCAGATGGTGTCGTACGAAATCGCCATGGGCTTCGCCCTGGTGACGGTGCTGATGGTGTCGGGCAGCCTGAACCTGTCGGCTATCGTCAACACGCAGAACACGGGCTACTTCGCCGGCCTCGGGATCAACATCCTCTCGTGGAACTGGCTGCCGCTGCTGCCGATGTTCGGGGTGTACTTCATCTCCGGCGTGGCCGAAACCAACCGCCACCCGTTCGACGTGGTGGAAGGCGAGTCGGAAATCGTGGCCGGCCACATGATCGAATATTCGGGCATGGCGTTCGCGCTGTTCTTCCTGGCCGAGTACATCAACATGATCGTCATCTCCACGATGACCGCGCTGATGTTCCTGGGAGGCTGGGCACCGCCGTTCTCGAGCTTCATCACCAATGCGATCCCGGGCTTCTTCTGGCTGCTGATCAAGGTATTTTTGCTCCTGTCGGTCTTTATCTGGCTGCGCGCCTCGTTCCCGCGCTACCGCTACGACCAGATCATGCGCCTGGGCTGGAAGATCTTCATTCCGCTCACGGTCGGCTGGCTGATCATCGTCGCGATCTGGATCCGGTCGCCGTGGAATATCTGGCACTGAACGGCCAAAGCAGGGGCGCCTCCATGCCAGGCGGCGCCCTGTGGAATTATTAGGAAGCAATCGTCATGCTGCTCGCCATCAAGGACTTCTTCAACAGCCTGCTCCTGAAGGAACTCTTCAAGGGCATGGCTCTGACCGGGCGTTATCTCTTCGCCCGCAAGATCACGGTCCAGTTCCCCGAAGAGAAGACGCCGATCTCGCCGCGTTTCCGTGGCCTGCACGCGCTGCGCCGTTACCCCAACGGCGAAGAGCGCTGCATCGCCTGCAAACTGTGCGAGGCGGTCTGCCCGGCGATGGCCATCACCATCGAGTCGGACGCGCGCGCCGACGGCACCCGCCGCACCACGCGCTACGACATCGACCTGACCAAGTGCATTTTCTGCGGCTTCTGCGAAGAGGCCTGCCCGGTCGACGCCATCGTCGAGACGCATATCCTCGAATACCACGGCGAGAAGCGCGGCGACCTGTATTTCACCAAGGACATGCTGCTGGCCGTGGGCGACCGCTACGAACCGCAGATCGCCGCGGCCAAGGCTGCGGACGCCAAGTACCGCTAAGGCGGCGCAAGACCGGGCGCGCCGGCCGAGTCTGGCCGGCGCTGCCAATGCAATGTGAATCGGGCCCCTTGCGGGGCCAACGAAAAGGATGCCGCAAGGCCAGGCCACCAGAGGTGGCTTGTGCCGGAAGGCTCAAAGAGGATCCGACAGGGACCATGGAACTCACGACCACCATCTTCTACGTCTTTGCGCTGGTGCTGGTGCTCTCCGCACTGAAAGTCATCACCGCGAAGAACCCCGTGCACTCCGCACTGTTCCTCGTGCTGTCGTTCTTTACGGCCGCCGCGATCTGGATGCTGCTGAAGGCCGAATTCCTGGCCATCCTGCTGGTGCTGGTGTACGTGGGCGCCGTGATGGTGCTGTTCCTGTTCGTGGTGATGATGATCGATATCGACATCGAGCACCTGCGACGGGACTTCTGGACCTATGTGCCGCTGGCTTCGGTGGTCGGCGCGCTGATCATCGCCGAGATGGCCACCGTGCTGGTGCGCAACTTCATCGGCACCACCACGCCGCTGAACAACGTCGCGCAAGGCCCGGACTACTCGAATACCGCGGCGCTCGGCAAGCTGATCTACACGGACTATATCTACGCCTTCGAAGTGGCCGGCATCATCCTGCTGGTGGCGATCATCGCCGCCGTCGCGCTGACGCTGCGCCGCCGCAAGGACAACAAGGCACAAGACGTGGGCGAGCAGCTGCGCACCCGCCGCCAGGACCGCGTGCGCCTGGTCTCGATGCCGACGGAAGCCAAGGCGCAAGACGCCGCCGCTGCCGCGAACAAGAACTGAAGCCCGGAGAAACGCTGTGCTATCTCTCGCCCATTTCCTCGTGCTCGGTGCGATCCTTTTCGCCATCAGCATCGTTGGTATTTTCCTGAACCGCAAGAACGTGATCGTGCTGCTGATGGCGATCGAGCTGATGCTGCTTGCGGTCAATATGAACTTCGTCGCCTTCTCGCACTACCTGGGCGACCTGGCTGGTCAGGTTTTCGTTTTCTTCATCCTCACGGTGGCCGCGGCCGAGTCGGCAATCGGTCTGGCAATCCTGGTCGTGCTGTTCCGCAACCTGGACACGATCAACGTGGACGACATGGACACCCTCAAGGGCTGATCCGCATCGCTACGTTATGAACCAAGACCGTTCTCCGACCGCACACCACTAAGCGTCCTATGGCAACCACGCTCGACCCCAACCTGCTACTGGCGATCCCGCTCGCACCGCTAGCCGGTGCAGCCATCGCCGGCCTGTTCGGCACCAAGTTCTTCAGCACGTTCTCCTCGGAGACGCGCGCCGGCCGCTCGCTGGCCCACACCGTGACGATCCTCGGCGTGGCGATCTCCTGCCTGCTGTCGATCATCGTGCTGATGGACGTGCTGAACGGCGCGAGCTTCAACGCCACCGTGTACGAGTGGATGACGATCGGCAGCCTCAAGATGGAAGTGGGCTTCCTGGTCGACTCGCTCACCGCGATGATGATGGTGGTGGTGACCTTCGTCTCGCTGATGGTGCACATCTACACCGTCGGCTACATGGCGGAAGACCCCGGCTACAACCGCTTCTTCGCCTACATCTCGCTGTTCACCTTCTCGATGCTCATGCTGGTCATGAGCAACAACTTCCTGCAGCTGTTCTTCGGCTGGGAAGCGGTGGGCCTGGTGTCCTACCTGCTGATCGGCTTCTGGTACACCCGCCCGACCGCGATCTTCGCCAACCTGAAGGCGTTCCTGGTCAACCGCGTCGGCGACTTCGGCTTCATCCTCGGCATCGGTCTGCTGCTGGCCTACAGCGGCAGCATGAACTACACGGACGTGTTCGGCGCGCGCGAGCAGCTCGCCACGGTGATCTTCCCGGGTACCGACTGGCTGATGATCACGGTCGCCTGCATCTGCCTGTTCATCGGTGCCATGGGCAAGTCGGCCCAGTTCCCGCTGCACGTGTGGCTGCCCGACTCGATGGAAGGCCCGACCCCGATCTCCGCGCTGATCCACGCCGCCACCATGGTGACGGCCGGCATCTTCATGGTCGCGCGCATGTCGCCGCTGTTCGAGCTGTCCGACACCGCGCTGTCCTTCGTGCTGGTGATCGGTGCGATCACGGCGCTGTTCATGGGCTTCCTGGGCATCATCCAGAACGACATCAAGCGCGTGGTGGCTTACTCCACGCTGTCGCAGCTTGGCTACATGACCGTCGCGCTGGGCGCGTCGGCCTACTCGGTGGCGGTGTTCCACCTGATGACGCACGCCTTCTTCAAGGCGCTGCTGTTCCTCGCGGCCGGCTCGGTCATCATCGGCATGCACCATGACCAGGACATCCGCAACATGGGCGGCCTGCGCAAGTACATGCCGATCACCTGGATCACCTCGCTGGTCGGTTCGCTGGCGCTGATCGGCACGCCGTTCTTCGCGGGCTTCTACTCCAAGGACTCGATCATCGAGGCCGTGGCCGAATCCCATATCGCGGGCTCGGGCTTTGCCTACTTCGCGGTGCTGGCCGGTGTGTTCGTCACGGCGTTCTATTCCTTCCGCATGTACTTCCTGGTGTTCCACGGCGAAGAGCGCTTCGGCAAGGAGAACCACGATCAGCACAACCACCATGGCGACCACGAAGACGAGGAAGTCTCGGCCGACCATCACCATGGCCTGGCGCCCGGCGAAAAGCCGCACGAGTCGCCGTGGGTGGTGACCCTGCCGCTGGTGATGCTGGCCATCCCCTCGGTGGTGATCGGTGYGATCGCCATCGGCCCGATGCTGTTCGGCGACTTCTTCAAGAACGGCGTGGCCTTCAAGAACGTGATCTACGTCGGCGAGAACCATCATGCGATGGAAGAGCTGGCCGAAGCCTTCCACGGCTGGGTGGCGATGGGCGTGCATTCGCTGACCACGCCGGTGCTGTGGCTGGCCATCGCGGGCGTGGTGCTGTCGTGGTTCTTCTACATGAAGCGCCCGGATATCCCGGCTGCCATCAAGCAACGTTGCTCGGGCCTGTACACGCTGCTCGACAACAAGTACTACATGGACGCCATCAACGAAGCCGTGTTCGCACGCGGTGCCCGCCTGCTGGGCACCGGCCTCTGGAAGGGCGGCGACCAGGGCCTGATCGACGGCCTGGTGGTCAACGGCGCGGCGCGCGTGGTGGGCTGGTTTGCTTCGGTGAGCCGCTACCTGCAGTCCGGTTACATCTACCACTACGCATTCGCCATGATCCTGGGCATGCTGGTGTTGCTGTCGCTGACGGTGTTCGGCACCTCGTTCGCCACGGTGGGCGCCAAGTAAGGAAAACAAGAAAATGGTTCTGTCTTTCGCTATCTGGCTGCCGATCTTCTTTGGCTTGCTAGTCCTTGCCTCCGGGTCCGATCGCAGTCGCTGCTACGTGCGCTGGGCGGCGCTGTTCGGCTCGGTCGCCAGCTTCATCGTCACGCTGCCCCTGGTCTTGCACTTCGACCGTTCCACGGCTGCCATGCAGTTCGTCGAGAAGGCGGAATGGATCGAGCGCTTCAACATCAACTACCACCTGGGTGTCGACGGCATCTCGATGTGGTTCGTGGTGCTGACCGCCTTCATCACGGTGATCGTGGTGATCTCCGCCTGGGAAGTGATCACCGAGCGCGTGGCCGAGTACATGGCCTCGTTCCTGATCCTGTCGGGCCTGATGATCGGTGTGTTCAGCGCGCTCAACGGCATGCTGTTCTACGTGTTCTTCGAAGCCACCCTGATCCCGATGTACATCATCATCGGCGTGTGGGGCGGCCCGAACCGCGTGTACGCGGCCTTCAAGTTCTTCCTCTACACGCTGCTCGGCTCGCTGCTGACGCTGGTTGCGCTGCTGTACCTGTACAGCAAGACCGGTACCTTCGATATCCTCGAATGGCACCAGGCCAAGCTGTCCATGAACGAGCAGATCGGCCTGTTCATCGCCTTCTTCCTGGCTTTCGCGGTCAAGGTGCCGATGTGGCCGGTCCACACCTGGCTGCCCGACGCTCACGTGGAAGCGCCGACCGGCGGCTCGGTGGTGCTGGCGGCCATCATGCTGAAGCTGGGTGCCTACGGCTTCCTGCGGTTCTCGCTGCCGATCGCACCCGACGCCAGCCATAGCATGGCAGCCTTCATCATCACCATTTCGCTGATCGCGGTGATCTACATCGGCCTGGTCGCGCTGGTGCAGGCGGACATGAAGAAGCTGGTGGCGTATTCGTCGATCGCCCACATGGGTTTCGTCACGCTCGGTTTCTTCATCTTCAACGAGATCGGCATCGAGGGCGGCATTATCCAGATGATCTCGCACGGCTTTATCTCGGGCGCCATGTTCCTTTGCATCGGCGTGCTGTATGACCGCGTGCATTCGCGCCAGATCGCCGACTACGGCGGCGTGGTGAACACCATGCCGAAGTTCGCCGCGCTGTCGGTGTTCTTCGCCATGGCCAACTGCGGCCTGCCGGCCACCTCGGGTTTCGTCGGCGAGTTCATGGTGATCCTGGGTGCGGTCAAGTTCAACTTCTGGATCGGCCTGCTGGCTGCCACCGCGCTGATCCTGGGCGCCGCCTATTCGCTGTGGATGGTCAAGCGCGTGATCTTCGGCGACGTGGTGCACAAGCACGTGGCCGAGTTGATCGACCTGAACAAGCGCGAGTTCTTCATGCTCGGCCTGCTGGCGATCATGACCCTGTACATGGGCCTGTATCCGAAACCCTTCACCGATGTGATGCACGCTTCCGTGGTGAACCTGCTGTCGCACGTGGCGCAGTCGAAGCTGTAATCGGGGAGAGAAACAAACATGCAACCGTCCTCGACAATGGCACCTGTGGCGCCAATCATCTTCCTGGCGATCGCGATCGCCGCGGTCAACTGGATCGATCTGGCCCGCGGCAGCAAGCGCACGAGCCTGGCCTATCCGCTGTCGCTGCTGATCACGCTCGTGCTGACCGTATGGTTCGGCCTCAACGCAGCCGCCGGCGAAACCAACTACGCCTTCGCCAACCTGGTGGTGGTGGACCCGATGGCCAACGTGCTGTCGGCCTTTTGCTCGGCCGCGCTGTTCATCACGCTGGTCTATACCCGCAGCTACCTGGCCGACCGCGAGATGTTCAGCGGCGAGTTCTACATGCTCGCGCTGTTCACGCTCGGCGGCCAGATCGTCATGATCACCGGCAACAACTTCCTGACCCTGTACCTGGGCCTGGAACTGCTGTCGCTGGCGTCGTATGCGCTGGTGGCCCTGCGCCGCGACAACCGCGTGACATCGGAATCCGCCATCAAGTATTTCGTGCTGGGCGCGCTGGCTTCGGGCTTCCTGCTGTATGGCATGTCCATGCTGTATGGCGCCACCGGTTCGCTGAACCTGGGCGAAGTGTTCCGCGTGGTGGAGTCGGGCCGCGTGAATACCACCATGCTGGCGTTCGGCGTGGTCTTCCTGGTGGCCGGCATTGCGTTCAAGATGGGCGCCGCGCCGTTCCACATGTGGATCCCGGACATCTACCAGGGCTCGCCGACCGCGGTGACGCTGCTGATCGCGGGTGCGCCGAAGCTGGCCGCGTTCGCCATGGCGCTGCGCCTGCTGGTCGAAGGCCTGCTGCCGCTGGCGGTGGACTGGCAGCTGATGCTGGCCGTGCTGGCCGTGGCCTCGCTGGCCATCGGCAACCTGACCGCCATCGTGCAGACCAACCTGAAGCGGATGCTGGCGTACTCCACCATCTCGCACATGGGTTTCCTGCTGCTGGGCATGCTGTCCGGCGTGGCTGACGGGCGTGCCGACGGTGCCGCCGGCGCCTATGGCGCGTCGATGTTCTACGCCGTGACCTACGTGCTGACCACGCTGGGCACCTTCGGCATCGTGCTGCTGCGCGCCGGCAAGGACTTCGAAGCCGAGACCCTGGACGACCTCAAGGGCCTGTCGCGCAAGAACCCCTGGTACGCGCTGCTGATGCTGGTGATGATGTTCTCGCTGGCCGGCATCCCGCCGACCATGGGCTTCTACGCCAAGCTGGCCGTGCTGGAAGCGGTCGTCAAGAGCGGCATGACCTGGCTGGCCGTGGTGGCGGTGCTGTTCTCGCTGATCGGCGCGTTCTACTACCTGCGCGTGGTCAAGCTGATGTACTTCGATGCGCCGGCAGACGATCGCAAGCTCGAATCGACCTTCGGCCTGCGCTCGATGCTGAGCCTGAACGGCGCGGTCATCATCGCCCTGGGCGTGTTCCCGTCGGCGCTGATGAACCTGTGCTACCAGGCTATCCGCGCCTCGCTGGCGTCCTGAAGCAAAGGCGGCACAGGCATATGAGTTCGTCCGCGGCAGGCTGGTTTGTCATCTTGCTGGCACTCGTCTGTGCCAACCTGCCGTTCGTCAACCAGCGCCTGTTCGTCCTGGTGCCGCTGCGCTTCGCCCGGAAGCCGCTGTGGATCAGGCTGGCCGAGTTGATCACCTGGTACGTGGGCGCCGGCCTGGCCGGCTTTGCGGTGGAGGCGGGGCTCGGCAACGCATTCCCGCAGGGCTGGCAGTTCTACGCCATCACTGCCTGCATGATGCTGGTGTTCGCCTTCCCCGGCTTCACCTGGCAATACCTCGTCAAACATCGCGCGGCCTGAGGCCCGGGCAGTGAAGACGCCCGGCCGGCCGCATCCGGACCCGGAGCTTTCATGAGCCACAAGATGGACACGGCCGCGGCCCTCGCGGACACCGACAACGACGATCTCGCCGCCGGCGGCGATCTGGCCCTGAAGGAAACCTGCGTGGCGTCCGCCACGCTGCACCAGGGCAAATTCCTCACGCTCAAGCAGGACATCGTCAGGCTGCCCGACGGCAAGCATGCCGGGCGCGAGTACGTGCTGCATCCGGGCGCGGTGATGATGATCCCGCTGTTCGACGACGGCAGCGTGCTGCTGGAGCGGCAGTTCCGCTATCCGGTCGGCGAGGTGATGCTTGAGTTTCCCGCCGGCAAGCTCGATGCCCAGGAAGGCGCGCAGCGCTGCGGCGAGCGCGAGCTGCGGGAGGAAACCGGCTACAGCGCCCGGCGCTGGGACTACCTCACGCGCATCCACCCCGTCATCTCGTATTCCACCGAGTTCATCGACATCTTCCTCGCGCGCGACCTGAGCGCGGGCGCCGCCGAGCTCGACGAGGGCGAATTCCTCGAGACCTTCATCGCGCCGGCCGGGCAGGTGATCGACTGGGTGCGCCGCGGACGCATCACCGACGTCAAAACCATCATCGGCGCCTTCTGGCTGGAGAAAGTGATCTCCGGGGCCTGGCAGCCCGGCGAGCAAGCGCTGCCCGGCTTGCGCTGAGCCCCGGCGGCGATCCCTCCAGGCCATGCCCGGCAAGCTGCCGGGCATGCGCGTAGAATCCCATTCCTTAGCCGTGCCATTGCGACCATGCCCCCGGTTCTGGCGCCGTACCAAGCGGTTGTGCCAAGCCGGCGGCGCAAGGTCGCAAAAAAATTAGCACGACCGTTCACAAAATTCCGTTTCGCGGATACTATAGCTTTCGACGGGCTGGAAACATCATGAAGGTGCTCGACCTGCGTTGTGCGCAAGACCATCGTTTCGAGGGCTGGTTTGCTTCGGAGGACGATGCGCAAGCGCAGATTCTGCAGAAACTCGTCCAATGCCCCATCTGCGCGGACCATGCCATCACCCGGTTGCCCAGCGCGCCGCGCCTGAACCTGTCAGGCGCGACCGCGGCACCGGCGGGCAGGCCGGCCGAGGCGAAAGCCCCGGCCGCGGCTGCCGTGACCCTGCAGTCGCTTTACATGAAGGCGGTCAGGCAGGTACTGGCGCAGACGGAGGATGTGGGCGAACGCTTTGCCGAAGAGGCCAGGCGCATGCATTACGACGAGACACCGGAACGCGGCATCCGCGGCACGGCGTCCCCGGACGAAGTGCAGGCGCTTGCCGAAGAGGGCATCGATACCTTCCAGCTCGTGGTGCCGGATGCGCTCAAGCAGACGGCTCACTGAATAGCGTCCTGTGCCCGCGGCAGTGTCTTGCCGGCGCATGACGCGCTAGCTAGAACAATATGCCGGTCTCACACCGGCATCACTGGAGACGGGCATGGATCTCAACTACTCGGCGGCCGACGATGCCTTCCGCGCGGAAGTGCGCGGCTGGCTGGAGGCCACTCTGCCGGCCGACATCAGCAGCAAGATTCTCAACCATCGTCGCCCGAACCGCGACGACCTGGTGCGCTGGCACAAGCTGCTGGCAGGCCGCGGCTGGTCCGCGCCGCACTGGCCCGTGCAGTACGGAGGCACCGGCTGGAACGCCACCCAGCGCCATATCTGGGACGAGGAAAATGCCCGCGTCGGCGCGCCCGGCGTGCTGCCCTTCGGCGTGGCCATGGTCGCGCCGGTGATCATGAAGTACGGCAGCGAGGAGCAGAAGCAGTACTTCCTCCCGCGCATCCTGGACTGCACCGACTGGTGGTGCCAGGGCTACTCCGAGCCGGGTTCGGGCTCCGACCTGGCGTCGGTGAAGACCCGCGCCGAGCTGACCTCGGACGGCAAGCACTACATCGTCAACGGCCAGAAGACCTGGACCACGCTCGGCCAGCACGCCGACATGATCTTCTGCCTGGTCCGCACCGATCCCGAAGCCAAGAAGCAGGAAGGCATCTCCTTCCTGCTGATCGACATGAAGACCCCGGGCATCACCGTGCGCCCGATCATCATGCTCGACGAAGAGCATGAAGTGAACGAAGTGTTCTTCGACAACGTCCAGGTGCCGGTGGAGAACCGCGTGGGCGAAGAGAACCGCGGCTGGACCTATGCCAAGTACCTGCTCGGCCACGAGCGCACCGGCATCGCCCGCGTGGGCAACTCCAAGCGCGAGCTGGGCTTCCTCAAGCGCGTCGCCAAGCAGCAGCAGAAGAACGGCCGCCCGCTGCTCGAAGACCCGCTGTTCGGCGCCAAGGTCGCCGCGCTGGAAATCGAACTGATGGCGCTGGAACTGACCGTGCTGCGCGTGGTATCGAGCGAGAGCGCCGGCAAGGGCCCCGGCCCCGAGGCCTCGATGCTCAAGATCAAGGGCACCGAGATCCAGCAGATGCTGACCGAGCTGATGGTGGAGGCCGTCGGCCCCTACGCGCAGCCGTTCGACACGGCCTACCTGGAGTGCGAGCACGAACATGCCGTCACCGGCTACGACGATGCCGCGCCGCTGGCCGCCTACTACTTCAACTATCGCAAGACCTCCATCTACGGCGGGTCCAACGAAATTCAGAAGAACATCATCAGCCAGATGATCCTGGGGCTGTGAGGAGACACGCGATATGAACTTCAATCTCAGCGACGAACAGAAGCAACTGGCCGATGCCATCCACCGCTTCATCGACAAGAGCTACGACTTCGAGACCCGCAAGAAGGGCATCAAGACCGCCAGCGGCCATGGCGATGCAGCCTGGGGCGCGCTGGTCGAGCTCGGCCTGACCGCGCTGCCGGTGCCCGAAGCGCAGGGCGGCTTCTCGGGTACGGCGGTCGACATGATGGTGGTGCAGCAGGAACTGGGCCGCGGCCTGGTGGTGGAGCCGTACTTCGCCACCGTGGTCGGCGCCTACGCGCTCAAGCTGGCCGGCGGCCAGGATGCGCTGCTGGAGCAGGTCGCCGGTGGCGAGCTGAAGCTGGCCGTGGCATTCAACGAGCCGCACGCCCGCTACGCGCTCAACGACGTGCGCGTCACCGCGAAGGACGGCAAGCTCAACGGCCGCAAGTCCGTGGTCATCCACGGCGCGCAGGCCGGCCGCCTGATCGTCTCGGCCCGCACCTCCGGTGCCGATGCCGACACCGGCGGCATCTCGCTGTTCCTGGTCGATCCCAAGGCCGCCGGCGTCAGCATCACCGACTACCGCACCATCGACAACCTGCGCGCAGCCGATATCACCTTCAAGGATGCGCAGGGCGAGCTGCTGGGCACTGCCGGTGCCGCCTGGGACGTGATCGAGCAGGTGGCCGACTACGCCGCCGTGCTGCTGTGCGCGGAAGCCGTCGGCGTGATCGACACGCTCAACGCCGCCACGCTGGAATACGCCAAGACCCGCCAGCAATTCGGCCAGCCCATCGCGCGCTTCCAGGCGCTGCAGCATCGCATGGTGGAGATGTTCATCCATGCCGAGCAGTCGCGCTCGATCACGCTGCTGGCCGCCGCCAAGTTCGACGAGGCCAGCCCCGAAGAGCGCCGTCGCCTGGCTTCCGCGGCCAAGGCGCGCGTCGGCCAGGCCGCACGCTCGGTCGGCCAGGAAGCGGTGCAGATCCACGGTGGCATGGGCGTGACCGACGAATTGCCGGCCGCGCACATGTTCAAGCGCCTGACGCTGATCAACACCACCTTCGGCGATGTCGATCACCATCTGGGCCGCTTCGCGACCCAGCCCGGCTTCCTGGAAACTGCCTGATCCAGGTCGAAGACAAGAACCGCGCCGTAGTCCAGGCGCGGTTTTTTCATTCTGCAGTGGCCGTAGACGGAACGATCCATGCCCACCCTGTATTTCGAAGACTTCGCCGTCGGCAGCAAGTGCGACCTCGGCTCCCGCCTGGTGACCGAGGAGGAGATCCTCGCCTTCGCGCGCCAGTATGATCCCCAGCCCTTCCATATCGACAAGGAAGCGGCGCAGGACAGCATCTACAAGGGCCTGATCTCGAGCGGCTGGATGACCTGCTCGATCATGATGCGGCTGCTGGTGGACAGCATGACCACCGGTGCGGCCAGCATGGGCTCGCCCGGCGTGGACGAGATCCGCTGGCTCAAGCCGGTCTATGCCGGCGATACGCTGAGCGTGTCGCTGGTGGTGCTCGACGCGCGCGCATCGGCCTCCAGGCCGGACCGCGGCGTGGTGCACACGCAATGGGAAGCCACCAACCAGCGCGGCGAGCTGGTCTGCACGGTCAAGGGCATGGGCATGTACGGCCGCCGCCCGGTCTGAGAGGCCGTTGCCAGCCCGCGGACATCAAGGCATCATCTGGCCGCACCGACGCCGATCGCGGCCGCCGCTCACCACCACAACAACGAGGAGACATCATGCGTACCATCGCTTCGCTCGAAGAACTGGAAAGCCTGCAGGGCCAGGAAGTGGCCACCAGCGACTGGATCGAGATCACCCAGCAACAGGTCAACCAGTTCGCCGAAGCCACCGGCGATCATCAATGGATCCATATCGACGTGGAGCGCGCCCGCCGCGAATCGCCGTTCGGCGGACCGGTGGCGCACGGCTTCCTGACGCTGTCGCTGCTGCCGGCCTTCATGCATAACGCGCTGGACATGCCCGGCGTAAAGATGGGCGTGAACTACGGGCTGAACCGCGTGCGCTTCACCGCGCCGGTGCCGGTCGGCAGCCGCCTGCGCGCGCGCGTGAAACTGCTGTCGGTGGAGCGCCTGGAGCCGCTGCCCAACGCGCCCGGCCTGGTCGGCGCACAGTCGAACTGGGAGGTCACGGTCGAGCGCGAAGGCAGCGACCGGCCCGTGTGCGTGGCGGAATCGATCAGCCGCCGCTATTCGTAGTCCTCGCGACGCGGCCGCGGCGGCGAGCCCGCCCCGGCCGCGTGCCTGCCTCAGGCCGGCGACCGCGCCGGCATCATCTCCTGCGTGGCCCTTGCCAGCGCCTTTGCCGAGCGCTCCGGATTCAGCCACAGCAAGCCCATCGCACCGCTGACGAGCAGGAGCAGGGCGTTGATGGTGAAGCCCACGTCGAAGCCGCCGTTCATGCCGTGGCGCTGCACCAGCTGCCCCATCACCGCCGGCGCCACGATGCCCGCCAGCGAAATCACCGCGGTATGGATCGACAGCACGCTGCCGCGCTGCGCTTCGGGCACGACCTGGGCCAGCATGGCGGGCGAGAGTGCATAGGCCACCGGCGGCAGCGCGCCCGCCACCGCCAGCAGCAGGACCATCGGCACCGGCGACAGCGTCACCGATTCGATCACCAGGTACATCACGCCGCCCGCCATGGCCGGGACTGAAATCAGGACGCCGCGCGCCAGCCGCGAAGAGGCGCCATTGCGCAGCATGCGCTGCGACAGCCAGCTCAGCACCAGCGTGGTCGGCATGGCCGCCACCACGATCACCGCGTACCAGCGGCCCGTGGCCACCGGGTTGAAGCCGAGTCCCTTCTCCATCCACGCCGGCAGCCATGTCAGCGCGAGCGCGAGTGCCCAGTAGGCGCAGAAGTTCAGCGCCATGCACGACAGCACGGTCGGGTCACGGAAGATGCGCCGGTAGGGCAGCCGCGCGGCGGGCGCGCCGCCGCCCGCATGTTGCGCCGCGGGCTGGGTCAGCGAGCCTTCGCGGCCCACGCAGAGCCACATCACGCTCCACGCCGCGCCGATCGCGCCGAGGACGATGAAGTTGGCGCGCCAGCCCCACTGCAGCGACACCAGCGGAATCGCCAGGCCCGCCACCAGCAGGCCCACCGTGGCGCCCTGGTTCACCACCGCCACGGGCAGGTTGCGCTTGTGGTCGGGAAACCATTTGTAGAGCGCATGCACGGAGATCGGGAAGGCCGGACCCTCCGCCGCGCCCAGCAGCATGCGGCACACCAGGATGGTCATGGCCGAGCCGGCCAGCACCACGGGCACCTGCAGTACCGCCCATGCCACGCCCATCGCCAGCAGCAGCCAGCGCGTGGCAACGCGGTTGGAGAGAAAGCCCACCAGCACGGTGGACAGCGCGAACAGCCAGAAGAAGCTGCTGGCGACCAGTCCGAATTCCGCGGGCGACAGCTTCAGGTCCGCCATCATCGGCACGGCGACCATGCCCAGTACGATCTTGTCGAGGAAGTTGATCAGCGCGAGCCAGGTCAGCATCGAAGCCATGGCCCAGGCGCGACGCGGCTGGTAGGACGAGGGAAGGTTCATGGGTATGCGCGGTGGGTGGCAGGGAAGAGGCGGGTGGGAATCGGGTGGGAAGCGGGGCGCGGCGCGTTCAATCCAGGTGCCGCACGATCAGATCGCGCAGCCGTCCGGGCTGCTCCGGCATGGCCAGGTGGCCGCCGCCGGTCTCCGCGCAGCGCGCCTGATCGCCGGCGCGGCGACAGTGGCCATGACCGCTTTGTCTTGCAGGCGCTCTCATTGGCATTCTCCTGTCGCGGGTCGTGACCCGACGGCGTGGGCGGGCAGGGTGGCTAGCGGGCCGCGGCCTCAGCCGCCTTGCGCAGCGTGAAATCCCGCCGGCGCGGCGTGGCTGGCTGCCAGCGGTACGCCGCGGACCGGTCCCGCTTCGGTGCAAAGGAAAAACTGCAGGGATGAAAGGGGATGTCGCTGCCACGGCCGGGACAGGTGTTGTCGCGCCACGTGCCGACGACCGTGCCGGCCAAGCCCGCCCCGCTGACCACGATACGGTCGGCGCCGGGCACGCCCGTGCGGGCGCCGGTGCCGTCCAGCTGCTGCCGTGCGGCTTTCAAATTGGCTGTCTCCGGTTGCTGCTTTTTCTATGTGCCGCCGCAGCGATGGGGAACCATAGAGCCGTTTCCGGATTCGGGCAAGTCACGGCGCAGCATGTCGCGCGCGAAGGCAGGCGACCGGCGCGCTGCAGTATGGTGCCGCCGCGCACCAGCGCCGCCGGTGCCGGTGTGCAGGTGTGCCCCAATCTGAAGTGGGCTTTGCGCGCCGCACATGCTTGGTGCGCGCGGGCGGCGCACTGTCGTGGTGCGCAAGGGCCGGCCGTTGTCGCCGGAGGCGCCCGGGCCCGTGCTGGAGGGCCCGGGCACGCGCTTCACGCCATGGCACGCTAGTTGCAGAAGCATTCCCGGGGTGCGTTGTTCCTTATCAAACACGACAATCTGGGAGCTGTAATGAAACGACGTGACATGCTGAAGCTGTCGGCGGTAGCCGCCGCGGCGCTTTTCGCAACCGCTGGCGTCAGCCCGCTGGCAATGGCGCAGTCCAAGGAGCCGATCAAGATCGGCATCCTGCATTCGCTGTCCGGCACCATGGCCATTTCCGAAACGTCCCTCAAGGACGTGGCGCTGATGACCATCGACGAGATCAACAAGAGCGGCGGGGTCCTCGGCCGCAAGCTCGAACCGGTGGTGGTGGACCCGGCCTCCAACTGGCCGCTGTTCGCCGAGAAGGCCCGCCAGCTGATCACCAAGGACAAGGTCGCCGTCACGTTCGGCTGCTGGACTTCGGTATCGCGCAAGTCGGTGCTGCCGGTCTACGAGGAACTGAATTCGTTGCTGTTCTACCCGGTGCAGTATGAAGGCGAGGAGATGTCCAAGAACGTCTTCTATACCGGCGCGGCACCCAACCAGCAGGCCATCCCCGCGGTGGAATACCTGATGAGCAAGGAAGGCGGCGGCGCCAAGCGCTTCTWCCTGCTGGGCACCGACTACGTCTACCCGCGCACCACCAACAAGATCCTGCGCGCCTTCCTCAAGAGCAAGGGCGTGGCGGACAAGGATATCGAAGAAGTCTACACGCCGTTCGGCCACAGCGACTACCAGACCATCGTCGCCAACATCAAGAAGTTCTCGCAGGGCGGCAAGACCGCGGTGATCTCCACCATCAACGGCGACTCCAACGTGCCCTTCTACAAGGAACTGGGCAACGCCGGCCTGAAGGCCAAGGACGTGCCGGTGGTGGCGTTCTCGGTCGGCGAGGAAGAGTTGCGCGGCATCGATACCAAGCCGCTGGTGGGCCACCTGGCCGCGTGGAACTACTTCATGTCGGTCAAGAACCCCGAGAACGATGCCTTCAAGAAGCAATGGGCTGCGTGGGTCAAGGCCAACAACCTGCCGGGCGCGGAGAAGCGCGTGACCAACGACCCGATGGAAGCCACCTACGTTGGCATCCACATGTGGGCGCAGGCAGTGAAGAAGGCCGGCACCACCGATACCGACAAGGTGCGCGCCGCCATGTATGGCCAGACCTTCAAGGCGCCGGACGGCTTCACGCTGACCATGGGCGAGAACCATCACCTGTACAAGCCGGTGATGATCGGCGAGGTCAAGGGCGACGGCCAGTTCTCGGTGGTGTGGAAGACCCCGAAGGCAGTCCGCGCGCAACCGTGGAGCCCGTTCATCGCGGGTAACGAAGGCAAGCCGGACAAGGTGATGTAAGGCCTGTCGGGCTACTTCACATTGCCAGGCCTTGCTCCTCCGTCCCGTGCGCGGGACGGAGGAGCAAGGCAGCGGGAGCGAAACAGCGGGTCTTCTACCGCCTCGTGCTGCTCCCACCCGAACACAGAGAACACCAAGACGCGACCCAACGCGCCACCAAGACTCCGCCGGCACTTATGCACCGATCCCAATTCATTTCCGCCGTGCCGTGGCTGCGCGCCCTGCTGGCAGCGCTGCTGCTGGCCGCCGCGCCGCTGTGGGCGGCGCCGCTGACACAGGCCGACCTCAAGCCGCTGGTCGAAGACGACTTCGACGCCAAGACCGCGGCGCTGAGCGCGCTCACCAAGGCGCCGGCAGAGCAGGCCGCTCCCATCCTCAAGGCGCTGCAGGACGATACGCTGCAATACGCTCCCGCTGTCGGCATGGTGCGCCAGGACGGCGACAAGCTGGTCGATGCCATCAGCGGCAAGCCGGTCGACGTCAAGCCCGACGCGCTGGAGTCGCTCACCCTGAACAACAGCCTGCGCGCAATGGTGGACAGCGCGGCCAGCAGCATGCTGCTGCAGTCGTCCGACGCTTTGGTGCGCGCGCAGGCCGTCAATACGCTGCTGGACCAGCCCGGCAGCGCCTCGCGCGAAGTCGTGGAAGCCGCGCGCAAGGCCGAGGCCGACGCCGGCCTGCGCACCAAGCTCGACGTGATCTGGGCCAATATCGTGCTGGCCGACGGCAACCGCAATGACCGGCTCGAAGCGATCAGGATCCTCGGCCTGGACAGCAATCCGCAAAGCCGGCAGAAGCTGCAGCCGCTGCTGGAGAAGGACGCCGCCGGCAACTACCGCGAGCCCGATGCGGAACTGCGCGGCGCCGCCCAGCAGGCGCTCGATGCGCTGCGCGGCGACCAGCGCCGCGCCGAGCTGATCGGCAACCTGTTCGCCGGCCTGAGCCTTGGCAGCGTGCTGCTGCTGGCCGCGCTGGGCCTGGCCATCACCTACGGCTTGATCGGCGTCATCAACATGGCGCACGGCGAATTCCTCATGATCGGCGCCTATGCCACCTACATGGTGCAGGGCGTGTTCCGCGCGCACTTCGCCGGCGCCTTCGACTGGTACCTGCTGGCGGCGCTGCCGGCATCGTTCCTGGCCTCGGGCATCGTCGGCTTCGTGCTCGAGCGGCTGGTGCTGCGCCATCTCTACGGGCGGCCGCTCGAAACGCTGCTGGCCACCTTCGGCGTAAGCCTGCTGCTGATGCAGGCGGTACGCACGCTGTTCGGCGCGCAGAACGTGGAAGTGGCCAATCCGTCCTGGATGAGCGGCGGCATCGAGATGCTGCCGGGCCTGGTGCTGCCCTACAACCGCATGGTCATCATCGTGTTCGCGCTGGCCGTGGTGGCGGTGGCGTGGGGCGTGCTCAACCGCACGCGGCTCGGCCTGTTCGTGCGCGCCACCACGCAGAACCGCACCATGGCGGCCTGCGTCGGCGTGCGCACGTGGAAGGTGGACAGCTACGCCTTCGCCTTCGGCGCGGGCATCGCGGGGCTGGGCGGCTGCGCGCTGTCGCAGATCGGTAATGTCGGGCCGGATCTCGGCCAGGCCTACATCATCGATTCGTTCATGGTCGTGGTACTGGGCGGCGTGGGCCAGCTGGCCGGCACCATCATCGGCGCCTTCGGCCTGGGCCTCATCAACAAATTCATCGAGCCGTTCTACGGCGCGGTGCTGGCCAAGATCTTCGTCCTGGTGCTGATCGTGCTCTTCATCCAGAAGCGCCCGCAGGGACTGTTCGCGCTCAAGGGGCGCAGCGCGGAGGCATGATGCAGACAACGACAACCAATCCATCCCCAACGGGCTTCCGCCTGGCGGTGCCCGCGCGCCAGCCGCTGTTCTCGCGGCGCGGCTGGGCCGCGCTGCTGGCGATCGCGCTGATCGTCGGCGTGGGCGTGCCGGTGTGCGCGCTGCTGCTGCCCGAAGGCCATCCGCTGCACCTGTCGGCGTACGCGTTGACGCTGGTCGGCAAGATCATGTGCTTCGCGCTGGCCGCCATCGCGCTGGACCTGGTGTGGGGCTATTGCGGCATCCTGAGCCTCGGCCACGGCCTGTTCTTCGCGCTCGGCGGCTATGCCATGGGCATGTACCTGATGCGCTCCATCGGGCGCGAAGGCGTGTACAAGAGCGACCTGCCGGACTTCATGGTGTTCCTCGACTGGAAGGAGCTGCCGTGGTTCTGGCACGGCACCGAGCACCTCGGCTATTCGATGCTGCTGGTGGTGCTGGTGCCGGGCGTGCTGGCGTGGCTGTTCGGCTTCTTCGCCTTCCGTTCGCGCATCAAGGGCGTGTACCTGTCGATCATCACGCAGGCGATGACATACGCCGCCATGCTGCTGTTCTTCCGCAACGAGACCGGCTTCGGCGGCAACAACGGCTTCACCGACTTCAAGCGCATCGCCGGCTTCGCCGTGGCCGCGCCGCACACGCGCACCGCGCTGTTCGTGCTCACCTTCGCGGCCTTGCTGGCGGGCTTCGTGGCCTGCCGCTACATCGTCACGTCCAAGCTCGGCCGCGTGGTGACGGCGGTGCGCGATGCCGAGATGCGCGTGATGTTCTCCGGCTACAACCCGCTTGGCTACAAGCTGTTCGTGTGGACCTTCTCTGCCGTGCTGTGCGGCATTGCCGGCGCGCTGTACGTGCCGCAGGTGGGCATCATCAACCCCGGCGAGATGTCGCCGGCCAATTCGATCGAGATGGCGGTGTGGGTGGCGGTGGGCGGACGCGGCACGCTGATCGGCCCGATCATCGGTGCCTTCCTGGTCAACGGCGCCAAGACCATGTTCACGGCGTACTTCGCCGAATACTGGCTGTTCCTGCTGGGCGCCATGTTCGTGCTGGTCACACTGTACCTGCCCGATGGCGTGGTCGGCCTGGTCAAGCGGCTGCGCGGCATGCGCGCGCCTTCGGCGCCGCAGGCACCGGTGGCCACGCCGGCGGCAGCCACGCGCAGCGGAGGTGAAGCATGAACGCGGCACTGGGAGCACAGCAAGCGGAAAGCGGCGACGCCACCGGCCTCGGCCACGTGCTGGAGCCGGGCGTCATCGACGTCTCGCACGGACCCATCCTCTACCTCGAAGACGTCACCGTGCAGTTCGACGGCTTTCGTGCGCTCAACCAGCTCACGCTGTCGATCGACCACGGCGAGCTGCGCTGCGTGATCGGGCCCAACGGTGCGGGCAAGACCACCATGATGGACGTGATCACCGGCAAGACCGGGCCGCGCAACGCCAATGTGAGCGGCCGCGTGTTCCTGGGCCAGAGCATCGACCTGATGCGCATGACCGAGCCCAGGATCGCGCAGACCGGCATCGGCCGCAAGTTCCAGAAGCCCACCGTGTTCGAGCAGCATGAAGTGTGGGAGAACCTGGAACTGGCGATGAAGGCCGACAAGCGCTGGTGGTCGTCGCTGCGCGCGCGCCTTGGCCCGGAAGGGCATCGCCGCATCGAAGAGACGCTGGCGGTGACCGGGCTGGAGGCCGAGGCCTACCGGCCGGCGGGGCTGCTCTCGCACGGGCAGAAGCAGCGCCTGGAGATCGGCATGCTGCTGATGCAGCAGCCGCAGTTGCTGCTGCTCGACGAACCGGTGGCCGGCATGACGGACGAGGAAACCATGCAGCTCGCCAAGCTGCTCAACAGCCTGCGCGGCACCTGCTCGATGATGGTGGTGGAGCATGACATGGAGTTCGTCGCCGYGCTGGCGGGCGACAAGGGCACCGTGACCGTGCTGGCCGAGGGCAGCGTGCTGGCCGAAGGCACGCTCGACGCCGTCAAGCGCGAAGAGCGCGTGATCGAATCCTATCTCGGGCGGTAGTGCCCGCGCCGTCCAACCCGGCCGCGTGCGACGCGGCCGGACAGAAAAGACAAGGAACAAGACCATGTTGCAGGTCAACGCACTGAACCAGTTCTACGGCGGCAGCCATATCCTGCGCAATGTCAGCTTCGACGTGCCGCAAGGCAAGCTGACCACGCTGCTGGGCCGCAACGGCGTGGGCAAGAGCACCTTGCTGAAGTGCCTGATGGGCGTGGTGCCGACCAAGAGCGGCAGCATCAGCTGGGCGGGCAAGGCGCTGGAAAAGAAGCCGCCTTACGAACGCGTGGCTTCCGGTCTGGCCTACGTGCCGCAGGGGCGCGAGATCTTCCCGCGCCTCACCGTGGAGGAAAACCTGCTGATCGGCGCCGCCAGCCTGAAGCGCCCGAGCGGCGTGCCCGACCGCATCTACCAGTTGTTCCCGGTCCTGCGCAGCATGCGCCAGCGCCGCGGCGGCGACCTCTCCGGCGGCCAGCAGCAGCAACTGGCCATCGGCCGCGCGCTGATGAGCGAGCCGGAACTGCTGATCCTGGACGAGCCCACCGAAGGCATCCAGCCATCGATCATCCAGGACATCGGCCGCGCGCTGCGGCTGCTGGTGGACGAGTTCGGCATGACGGTGCTGCTGGTGGAGCAGTACTACGAGTTCGCCCGCCACCTGGCCGACAACTATGTGGTGATGAGCCGCGGCGAAGTGGTGGCCAGGGGCGACGGCGCGCGCATGGAAGACGACGGCGTGCGGGAGCTGATCGCGGTGTGAGGGACGCGCGGGCGGGCCGCATGGCGTTGCCTCGCGATACCACTTCCAGCCGGCCCGGCCGCGCGCTATGATGCCCGCATCACGCGCGCCGCGTGTGCCCCGGCGGCGCCCGCCTTCCAAGCAAGCATGCGTCATCCTGACTTTCCTTCTACCCTGGCCATGCCGCCCGCATGGGAGGCCAGCCTGCGCCTGGGCTTCGCCGCGCGCGGCGAGCGCACAGCGCTGGTCGAGCGCCGCCATCGCGGCCCCTTGCTGGTGCAGAAGCCGCTCTATCCCGAAGGCGGTATCTGCCACGCGGTGATTCTGCATCCGCCTGCCGGCATTGCCGGCGGCGACACCCTGCAGATCGACCTGGTGGCGGGGGCCGGCGCGCATGCCGTGCTCGCCACGCCCGGTGCGACCAAGTGGTACAAATCGCTCGGCCGCGAGGCGGCGCAGCGCGTCACGCTGACGCTGGAGGCCGGCGCCCGGCTCGACTGGCTGCCGCAGGAGAACATCGTGTTCGACGACGCGCACGCGCGCCTTGCCACCACCGTGACGGTGGCGCCCGGGGCCAGCGCGATCGGCTGGGATGCCATCGTGCTGGGGCGCCAGGCCAGCGGCGAGACGTGGTCGCGCGGCACGCTCCACATGGAGACGCGCATCGCCCTCGCGGGCAGCCCGCGCGCCCTGTGGATCGAGCGCGCGCAGCTCGATGCCGGCTCCTCGCTGCGTCACGCGCCGGCGGGGCTGGACGGGCTCAATGTCATGGGCACGCTGTGGGCGGTGGGCGAGGGTGCCACGCAGGCGCTCGCCGAAACGCTGGCCGAAGCGCTGCCGTACCGGCCCGATCTGCGAGCGGGCGTGACCCGCCTGGAACAGGACGGGCAGGCGATGCTGCTGCTGCGCGTGCTGGGCGCGCGCATGGAGGCGGTGAGGGGCGTGATGGTGCAGGCGTGGACCGCGTTGCGCGAGCCCATCCATGGCGTGCCGGCCAAGCCGCTGCGCCTGTGGGCGACATGAGCGGTGTGGGCGACATGGGCGACATGGGCGACATCGGCGACATGAGCGTCGCGATGGCAACGCCGGCACGGCACGAATAACAACGGAACAACGGGAATACCAGGATGGAACTGACTCCGCGGGAAAAGGACAAGCTGCTGATCTTCACCGCCGCGCTGCTGGCCGAGCGCCGCCGCGCGCGCGGGCTCAAGCTCAACTATCCGGAAGCGGTGGCGCTGATCACCGCCGCCATCATGGAAGGCGCGCGCGACGGCCGCACCGTGGCCGAGCTGATGCACGAAGGCACCACCGTGCTCACGCGCGAGGATGTGATGGACGGCATCGCGGAACTGATCCCTGAGATCCAGGTGGAAGCCACCTTCCCGGACGGCACCAAGCTGGTCACCGTGCATCACCCGATCGTCTGAAGCGGGCAGGCCGCGGCGCGGCGTCCGCCAGCACGGCACAAGCTGTCAAACAAGAACACGAGGTCTCAAGACATGAACCGTTCCAACCGCGCGCGCGCCGTCGTCGGCGCTTGCCTGGCGCTGGCGAGCGCTGCCGCCATCGCCCACCCGGGCCACGATGCCGCCACCGTCGGCGCCAGCCTGTGGGCGGGCCTGATGCATCCGTTCACCGGCATGGACCATCTGCTGGCCATGGCCGGCGTGGGCGTGTGGAGCGCGCTCGGCGCGCGTTCGCCGCGCGAGGCGCTGCGCATGCCGTTCGTCTTTGTCGCGCTGATGCTGGCCGGCGCCGCGCTCGGGCTGGCCGGGTCCGGGCTGCCGCTGGTCGAGCCGATGATCGCCGCTTCGCTGCTGGTGATCGGCCTGCTGGTGGCGCTGCGCGCCAGGCTGCCAGCGTGGGCCGGCATGGCCATCGTCGGCGGTTTCGCCATCTTCCACGGCTATGCGCACGGCGCCGAACTGCCCACCGCGGCGGGTGCGCTGCCGGCCGCGGCCGCCTACGTGGGCGGCTTTACCGTCGCCACCATGGCGCTGCACCTGTGCGGCATCGGCCTGGGCAACGCGCTGCGCCGCCACGCGGGCTGGCTGGTGCGCGTGGCCGGCGCGGGCGTGGCGCTGTATGGCGTCGGCCTGATGGTGGCCTGAGGGTGGCATGAGGGTGGCCTGGGCCGCCTTCGGACCCGCTTACGGATAGCGTTGGAAACGTCGACAAGGAACCCGACATGATTCCCGGTGAACTGATGCCCGCAGAGGGCGAGATCGAACTCAACGCTGGCCGCCAGACGGTCAGCGTGACGGTGGCCAACACCGGCGACCGCCCGGTGCAGGTCGGCTCGCATTTCCATTTCTATGAAACCAATGCCGCGCTGGACTTCGACCGCGAAGCCGCGCGCGGCTTCCGCCTGAACATCGCCGCCGGCACCGCGGTGCGCTTCGAGCCGGGCCAGAGCCGCACGGTGGAACTGGTGGCGCTGGACGGCGCGCGCATCGTCTACGGCTTCAACGGCAAGATCATGGGAGCGCTGTGATGAGCGTGAAAATCTCCAGGCAGGCCTATGCCGAGATGTTCGGCCCCACCACCGGCGACCGCCTGCGGCTGGCGGACACCGGGCTGGTGATCGAAGTCGAGAAGGACTTCACCATCTACGGCGAGGAAGTGAAGTTCGGCGGCGGCAAGGTGATCCGCGACGGCATGGGCCAGAGCCAGCGCATGGCCAGGGACTGCGTCGACACCGTCATCACCAACGCGCTSATCSTCGACCACTGGGGCATCGTCAAGGCCGACATCGGCCTCAAGGACGGGCGCATCGCGTCCATCGGCAAGGCCGGCAACCCGGACATCCAGCCCGGCGTGACCATCGTGGTCGGGCCCGGCACCGAGGTGATCGCGGGCGAGGGCATGATCGTCACCGCCGGCGGCATCGACAGCCACATCCATTTCATCTGCCCGCAGCAGATCGAAGAAGCGCTGATGAGCGGCGTCACCACCATGATCGGCGGCGGCACCGGGCCGGCCACCGGCACCTTCGCCACCACGGTGACGCCGGGGCCGTGGTTCATGGAGCGCATGCTGCAGGCGGTGGAAGCCTACCCGATGAATATCGGCCTGCTCGGCAAAGGCAACGCCAGCCAGCCGGGGCCGCTTGTCGAGCAGGTCGAGGCCGGCGCGATCGGGCTCAAGCTGCATGAGGACTGGGGCACCACGCCCGCGGCCATCGACACCTGCCTGAGCGTGGCCGATGCCACCGACACGCAGGTGGCGATCCACACCGACACGCTCAACGAGGCCGGCTTCGTCGAGGCCACCGTGGCCGCGTTCAAGGGCCGCACCATCCATACGTACCACACCGAAGGCGCGGGCGGCGGCCATGCGCCCGACATCATCAAGGTGTGCGGCGAGGCCAACGTGCTGCCTTCGTCGACCAACCCGACGCGGCCGTACACGATCAACACGCTCGACGAACACCTCGACATGCTGATGGTGTGCCACCACCTGGACCCGTCCATCGCCGAGGACATCGCCTTCGCCGAAAGCCGCATCCGCCGCGAGACCATTGCCGCCGAGGACATCCTGCACGATCTCGGCGCGTTCTCGATGATCTCCAGCGACTCGCAGGCCATGGGCCGCGTGGGCGAGGTCATCATCCGCACCTGGCAGACCGCGCACAAGATGGCCGCGCAGCGCGGCAAGCTGCCCGGCGACCCCGATGACGCGCGCGGCGGGCACGACAACTTCCGCGTCAAGCGCTATATCGCCAAGTACACCATCAACCCCGCGCTCACCCACGGCATCGCGCGCGAAGTGGGCTCGGTCGAGGTCGGCAAGTGGGCCGACCTGGTGCTGTGGAAGCCGGCCTTTTTCGGCGTCAAGCCGAGCCTGATCCTCAAGGGCGGGATGATTGCCGCGGCCGCCATGGGCGACCCCAACGCGTCGATCCCCACGCCGCAGCCGGTGCACTACCGCCCGATGTTCGCGGCAGCCGGCCGCGCCTTGCACAAGTCGTCGCTGACCTTCGTCTCGCAGGCCGCGCTGGCGGCCGACGTGGGCGGGCGCTACGGGCTGTCGAAGACGCTTTGCGCGGTGCGCGGCACGCGTACCGTGAGCAAGCGCGACATGGTGCACAATGACTGGCAGCCGCACGTCACGGTCGATCCCGAGACCTACCAGGTCGTCGCCGACGGCCAGTTGCTGATGTGCGAGCCGGCCACCGTGCTGCCGATGGCGCAGCGCTATTTCCTGTTCTGAGTTCCCGTCCCGAGCCCGCCTTGCAAAAGATCGACAAACACCTCAGCGCACCGCACGGCATCGCCGCCGTGCTGGTGCGCCGCGCGCCCAAGCTGGTGCTGCCCTTCGCCGAGCGCAGCAAGAGCCGCCTGCGCGCCACGCTGGACAACGGCGAGGAAGTGGCGCTGTTCCTGCCGCGCGGCACGGTGCTGCGCGGCGGCGACCTGCTGGTCACCGACGGCGGCATCTTCGTCGAAGTGCTGGCCGCGGCGGAATCGGTGCTGCAGGTAGGCGCCAGCGATCCGCGGGCGCTGATGCGTGCCGCCTATCATCTCGGCAACCGGCACACGCCGGTGGAGGTGGGGCGCGACTACCTGCGCCTGGAATACGACCCGGTGCTGGCCGACATGCTGGCGCGCCTGGGCGTGCAGGCCGCGCGCGCCGAGCTGCCGTTCGAGCCGGAGGCGGGCGCCTACGGCGGCGGCCACAAGCATGGACACGACGCCACGTTCGCCGAAGACTATGCGGCGGCGCAGGCGGTATTCCATGAGCATCATGGCCACGATCACGATCACGATCACGGCCGCTCCCATGCGCATGCGCACGATCACTCGCACGCACACGATCACGAGCACCATGTGCATGACGAGCATTGCGGGCACAAGCATTGAGCGGCCGGCTTCCCGCGCCTAGGGCGCGACCGGCATCACCATGACCCAGCTCTCTCAATTGATCTCCCTCCTGCACCTGGCTTCGCCGGCGCTGCCGATCGGCGGCTTCAGCTATTCGCAGGGGCTGGAGGCGGCCATCGATTGCGGCCTGGTGCATGATGCCGGCAGCGCCGAGCAGTGGGTGCGCAGCAACCTGCTCGATGTGCAGGCGCAGTGCGAGGCACCTGTCTGGCTGCTGCTGTTTCGCGCATGGCGCGCGCGCGACGCCGCCGGCGTGGCGCACTGGAACGACTGGTTCCACGCCACGCGCGAGAGCGCGGAGCTGCGGCTGGAGACGGAGCAGATGGGCTGGTCGCTGGCGCGGCTGGTGGCGCAGATGGAGTGGGGCGACGCCGGATTGCGGGCGCAGCTCGCCGCGCTGGCGCCGGCATGCCTGCCCACCGCGTTTGCCGCGGCGTGCGCGGCGCTTGACGTGGACGAGCGCGACGGGCTGGCGGCCTATTGCTTCAGCTGGGCCGAGAACCAGGTGGCCGCCGCGCTCAAGGCCGTGCCGCTGGGCCAGGTGGCCGGCCAGCATATCCTGCGCCGCCTGCATGCCTCGGTGATGGAGACGGTCGGCGAGGCGGTGCGCCGCGCCGATGCTGATCCGCCGTTGCTATCGACGTTTTCCCCGATGCTGGGCCTGCTGTCGGCCCGGCACGAGACCCAGTATTCCCGGCTGTTCCGTTCCTGAGCGCCGCGCGCCGGCGTGCTCGCGCGGCGGCCGCCCAACCTTCACCGATACAAGATCCCCGTCATGACCCAGGCCCGTACCAAGAAGAATCCCCCGCTGCGCGTCGGCGTGGGCGGCCCCGTCGGCTCCGGCAAGACCACGTTGCTGGAGATGCTGTGCAAGGCCATGCGCGAGCGCTATGACCTGGTGGCCATCACCAACGATATCTACACCAAGGAAGACCAGCGCCTGCTGACCATCTCGGGCGCCTTGCCGGCCGAGCGCATCATGGGCGTGGAGACCGGCGGCTGCCCGCATACCGCCATCCGCGAGGATGCCTCGATCAACCTCGAGGCGGTCGACCGCATGCTGGCGAAATTCCCCGATGCCGACATCGTCTTTATCGAATCCGGCGGCGACAACCTGGCCGCCACCTTCAGCCCCGAACTGTCGGACCTGACCATCTACGTGATCGACGTGGCCGGCGGCGAGAAGATCCCGCGCAAGGGCGGCCCCGGCATCACCAAGTCGGATCTGCTGGTGATCAACAAGACCGACCTGGCACCCTACGTGGGCGCCAACCTCGACGTGATGGAAAGCGATGCGCGCAAGATGCGAGGCACGCGTCCGTTCGTGATGGGCAGCGTGAAATCCGGGCAGGGGCTGGACGAAGTGATCGCGTTCATCGAGCGCCAGGGCATGCTCGGCGTGTAGCCTCGCTCAGCCGCGCCGCGCCCGCACGCACAGGAAGCAAGGCGCGCGCGACAGCCACGCGTGCAGCCGGGGATTGACCTCGCGCATGGCATCGAGTGGCCGTGGCTCGAGCAGGGTGTCGAAGATCCAGCCGGTTTGCGTCAGCGGGTTGAGGAAGCCGGACAGCGGGCGGCGGTAGCTGTCGATCACCGGATCGGGCTCGCCGAAGCCCTTCCATGGCAGGGCGAACGCTTCGGTCTCGAAGTAGTTGCCGTCGCCCCACAGCCGCCACGCATCGATCGGGTGGCCGGCGGAGAACACCAGCAGCGCGCCGGGGCGTGCCACGCGGTGGAACTCAGCGAACACCGGCCCCCAGTCTTCGATGTAGTCGAGCACCAGCGGGCACACTACGACGTCGAAGCTGGCATCGGCCAGCCAGTGCAGCGGCTGCTCGAGGTTGCCTGCGCGCACGTCCACATCGAGGCCGGCGGTACGCTGGCGCGCCAGCACGACCATCTCCGGGGTCACGTCGAAGGCATGCACGCTGGCGCCGCGTCCGGCCAGGATCTCGCTGAAGAGGCCGGGGCCGCAGCCGGCATCCAGCACGCGCAGGCCGCGCATGTCGTCGGGCAGCAGCGAGAGCGTGGCGGGGCGCTCGTAGAGCGCGTTGTGGGGCTTGGTCGGGACGGCGGCCGCGTAGCGCGCGGCGAACTGCTCGTAGTTCCGCTGGCCCAGCGATTTCGCGCTGGCAGGCTTGCTGGCATCTGGCATCGGGATGACGTTCTCCGCGGGGATGGCAACGGTGCAAGAGGGAAAACCCAGCGCATTCTACGCGGGCGGCGACGTTGTCGCATTTGCACCGCTGACGCCTTGTGGCATACTGGCCCGTCCATGACGTCCGCCTCCTTCGCCCTTTCTTCGCTGTGCCGCGACACCGATGCCGGTGGCGCCGCTGCACGCGCGGGCGCAGGGCTGCCGCGCGCAGCGGCCATGTCTTCGGCGTTCCACGTCTTTTCTTCCTTCGCTTTCTCCATCATTCGAATTATCCGGGGTCGCTGAGCTGCGGCTTTGGCTGGTGCTCGGTGGCCCGTGGTTCGTCCGACCGCGCACGCCAACCGGCCTGCGCGCGATTTCACGATGCGATGGAGAACCCCCGATGTCCGATCTTCCCGAGCTGCGCGCGCACGCCAGCTATCCCGTCCTTGCCGAAATCCAGGATGCCGCGCGCTACCTGCGCGGCAAGGTGCTCGAAACCCCTGTGTGGCGCTGGCAGACCGGCGCCATGGGCCAGTTCGGTCCGGCCACCGAGGTGTGGCTCAAGATGGAGCTGTTCCAGCAGACCGGCACCTTCAAGCTGCGCGGCGCGCTCAACGGCATGGGGCGCCTCGATGCCGCGGCGCGCAGACGCGGCGTGGTGGCGGCCAGTGCCGGCAACCATGCCATGGCAGTGGCCTATGCCGCCATGGTGGAGGGCGTGGGGGCCAGGCTGGTGATGCCAGCGAGCGCCAGCCCGGCGCGCGTGGCGGCCTGCAGGGAGTGGGGTGCGGAAGTGGTGCTGCGCCCGGACGTGCATGCGGCCTTCGATCACGCGCAGCAACTGGCGGTGCAGGAGGGCCGCACCATGATCCACCCGTTCGACGGCCCGCTGGTGGCGCAGGGCACGGGCACCGTGGGGCTGGAACTGATGCGCCAGGTGCCGGGGCTCGATGCGGTGGTGGTGCCGGTGGGCGGCGGCGGCCTGTGCGCGGGCATCGCCGCCGCGGTCAAGCAGATCAATCCGGCCTGCCGGGTCTATGGCGTCGAGCCCGAAGGTGCCGATGCCATGACGCGCAGCTTCGAGTCAGGGCGGCCGCAGGTGCTGGCACGCGTGAATACCGTCGCCGACAGTCTCGGGGCGCCCTACGCGCTGGACTACAGCTTCGGTGTGTGCAGCCGTTTCGTCGACGGCATGGTGCGGGTGTCGGACGAGGCCATCCGGGCCGCCATGCGCATCCTCTACCGCGACATGAAGCTGGCGACCGAGCCGGCTACCGCGGTTTCCACCGCAGCCTTGCTGGGACCGCTGCGCGAGAGGCTGGAGGGCAAGAAGGTGGCGCTGGTGTTGTGCGGGGCCAACCTCGATGCGGCGCGCTTCGCCGAACTGCTGGCGGCCTAGGGCCCGGCGGCGATGACGCCGCCCGGATCACATCTGCTGTGCCGCCCTCGCCGCGATCACGCGCGCCACTGAAGCGATGGCGTCCTGCTCGGTATCGTTCATCAGGGCCATGTGCCGTACCGTCACGCGCTGGGCAGGGGTGATATTGAACTCCGCGCAGCGCTGCTCGAGCACCAGCGTGCTGCCTTCACCCTTGCCGCCGGCGAAGTTCAGCATCTCCGCGGGATGCACGCCCAGCGTCCCGGACAACGCGCAGATATTCACCAGGGACACATTGCGCACGCCCCGCTCGATGCCGCTGAGGTAGGAGCGGGCCATGCCGCTTTCGAGGGCGAGTTTTTCCTGCGACCAGCCGCGCTGCCTGCGCAGTTCCGCCAGGTGCAGCCCGAAGAGCTTGAGAGGATCACCGATCATGGCCTGACTCGTGAAAGAGAACGAAGCGAGGCTAAGGGTTTGACCTCTTTGGATCGACGCCTTATAGTATGACGCACCATGAGTATCAGGCTTGAACGCCGGCAAAAATATCGGATACTGCCGGCTAATTTCTTTCAAATACACCCAATTGTAATGGGAGTGTAATCGGCCGGAGGCCGGCTGGCACTTGGGGAGTTTGCCCGCGGCGCGTAAGCCTCGGGTGTCGGCGCTGGCTGTCGGGGCCAGGTCGCCGATGATGACAGCCGAAGCATGTCTGGTTGATACGAAAAACTGGCCGGCATACAGGAGAGCCGGCGGGCCAGGCAGCGGCACGTCAGGAAGCGACAACCCCCGGGAAACGCGGACGGCATTTTTCCATTACGCGGAAAAGGGGGTGTCATGCGTATTTTTTCCTTGTTCGACGCGCAGATGCGGGGCGAGATCCTGGCCGGCGGGGGTGCTTCGGCGTTGCGTGTCGGCCTGCAGGTGAGGGTGGTGCCGGAGGCCGCCGGGCTCGGCAGCAGCGGCGATTACGTGTTCCTGCCGCAGGGTGCCGCGCAGCCCGGGATCGTCACGGCGCGGGCCGAGTGGTGGGCCTGCCTGTGCGGTACGGTGAAGGTGACCCCGGCGGGCGGCGCGCCGGTGCTGCTGTCGGCGGGCGGCGTGTATGCGATCCGCCAGGGCGAGCGCCTGCAGCTCGCGGTGCTGCAAGACAGCGTGCTGATCCGCACGGTGCTGGACCCGCAAGCCGTGGGCCTGGTGGGGGCCGGGCTGACGAGCAGTTTCGATGCGTTTGCCGCGGGGCAGTCGGAGCGCTGGCGTCCGGGGCAGGGCGCCAGGGCAGCCGATGCCTGCATGCCGCCGCGACTGAATGCAGCCTTCGTGGCGATTGCCGAAGGCGAGCCGGAATGGGCGGAGCGGCTGCGCGCGGGCGGCCTGAACTGGGCGGCATGCCACGAGGGCACGCTATGCCTGCAGTGGTATTCGCCCTGGCCGCACGCCGAGCGCCAGGTGGCTTACCTGCAGCCCGGCATGGTGTTCGCTCCGGATCCGGAAGAGGGCTATCGCATCGATGCCCTTCAGCCCGTGGCCAGCCTGCTGTGCTGCCTGCAGGGCCCGATGGGCGAGCCCGTGCGCGCAGGCAGCACGGCGGCGCAGGCGGTGTCGCTGCACTGAGTGCCGATGGCCGGGCCCGGTGACGCCGGGCCGGTGGCTTCGGCGGCTCAGCGGCGCTGGTATTGCGTCGCGCCGAACAGGATTTCCTTTTCCTTCTCGTCGCGGATGGGCTTGCGCGCACTGGCCAGCACCTCGACGCCGCGCTTGACGGCGGGGCGCTCGGCAATCTCGTTGAACCAGCGCTTGAGGTGCGGATAGTCGTCGAGTTCCACGCCCTGGTTCTGCCAGCTGCGCAGCCAGGGGAAGGTGGCGATGTCTGCCACCGAATACGTCTCGCCGGCCAGCCACGGATGTGCCGACAGTTGCTTGTCGATCACGCCGTACAGGCGGCGCGCTTCGTTGGTGTAGCGGTTGATGGCGTACTCCAGCTTCTCGGGCGCGTACATGCGGAAATGGTGCGCCTGGCCCAGCATCGGGCCCACGCCGCCCATCTGGAACATCAGCCATTGCAGCGCATCGTATTTCCCGCGCACGTCTTCGGGCAGGAACCTGCCGGTTTTTCCGGCCAGGTAGAGCAGGATCGCGCCGGACTCGAACAGCGAGATGGGCTGGCCGTCCGGGCCGTCGGGATCGACGATGGCAGGGATCTTGTTGTTCGGGCTGATCTCGAGGAAGTCGGGCGTGAACTGGTCGCCGGCACCGATGTTGACGGGGTGCACCTTGTACTCGAGGCCGCACTCCTCGAGCATGATATGGATCTTGTGGCCGTTGGGCGTGGCCCAGGAATAGACGTCGATCATCGGGGAAGTTCTCCTGGCTGCGATCGCTGCGATTGCTGCGATCGCGCGGACGTTGGGCTGCCACATCAAGCACTGAGGTGGCGAACCGGGCGATTTAAGCACAGAAGAAAAAAACGCGCAGACGGGCTGCGCGTTTCCATATTGCCGGCAGGGGTGGCCCTGCCGTGGCGGATGCGGGGCTCAGAAGCCGCGCGTCACCGGCATGTCGATCTCGTTCGGGTTGATGCTCATGTGCTTGGCCAGTTCCAGCTTGGCGATGGCGTTGCGGTGCACCTCGTCCGGACCGTCGGCCAGGCGCAGCGTGCGCTGGTGCGCCCACCACGAAGCCAGCGGGAAATCGTCGGAGACACCGGCGGCGCCGTGCACCTGGATGGCCCAGTCGATTACCTTGAGCGCCATATTGGGTGCGACCACCTTGATCATGGCGATCTCGGCCTTGGCCACCTTGTTGCCGGCGGTGTCCATCATGTAGGCGGCCTTGAGCGTCAGCAGGCGCGCCATCTCGATTTCGCAGCGGGCTTCGGCGATGCGCTCGCGCGTCACGCCCTGCGCAGCCACCGGCTTGCCGAAGGCAACGCGGGCCAGGCTGCGCTTGCACAGCAGTTCGAGCGCGCGCTCGGCCACGCCGATGCTGCGCATGCAGTGGTGGATGCGGCCCGGGCCGAGGCGGCCCTGGGCGATCTCGAAGCCGCGGCCTTCGCCCAGCAGGATGTTGGCGGCCGGCACGCGCACGTTCTTCAGTTCGATTTCCATGTGGCCGTGCGGCGCGTCGTCGTAGCCGAACACGGGCAGGAAGCGCTTGATGGTGATGCCCGGGGTATCGGCCGGCACCACGATCATCGATTGCTGCTCATGGCGGCCGGCATCCGGATTGGTCTTGCCCATGACGATGTAGACCTGGCAGCGGGGATCGCCCGCGCCCGACGACCACCACTTGGTGCCGTTGATCACGTATTCGTCGCCGTCGCGATCGATGCTGCAGCAGATATTGGTGGCGTCCGACGAAGCCACGTCCGGCTCGGTCATCAGGAAGGCCGAGCGGATCTCGCCGCGCAGCAGCGGCTCCAGCCAGCGGTCCTTGAGTTCCTCGGAGGCGTAGCGCTCCAGGGTTTCCATGTTGCCGGTGTCGGGCGCGGCGCAGTTGAATACCTCGGCCGACCAGGGCACCCGGCCCATGATCTCGCACAGCGGCGCGTATTCGAGGTTGGACAGGCCTTCCGGCGCGCGCTTCGAGTGGGGCAGGAACAGGTTCCACAGGCCGGCTTCGCGGGCCAGCGGCTTGAGCTCCTCGATCACCTTGGTCGGGACCCAGGCGTTGCCGGCCTGGCGGTTGGCCTGGATCTCCGCGTAGAAGCGCTTCTCGTTCGGATAGATGTGCTTGTCGAAGAAGGCCAGCAGGCGGGCCTGCATTTCCTTGACCTTGGGCGTGTACTCGAATTGCATGTTGTCTCCTCCACCTCTGAATGAGTGCCGGGAGCCGTTCCCGGTCCTGGCGGACGCGGTCCGCGCCGACTGGAGAGGACTGTACCGCAATCCATATAATTAGAAAAATGAATTTTCTGGATTTGCCAGTATCAATATGATGCATTCCATGCCAGAATCACCGCCATGCAGCTCTCCCGGATCGACCTCAATCTCTTCGTGGTGTTCGACGCCATCTACAGCGAAGGCAGCATCACCGCGGCTGCGCGCCAGCTCAACCTGACGCAGCCCGCCGTGAGCCATGCGCTGGGCCGCCTGCGCACCTTGTTCGACGACCCGCTGTTCGAGCGGCGCGGCCAGGGCATGGCGCCCACGCCACTGGCGCGCTCGCTGGCGGCCGAGGTCCGCGCCGCCCTGCAGTCGTTCGCGCGCACGCTGCAGGATACGCCGCACTTCGATCCGGCCGCCACCGTGCGCCGCTTCACCATCGGCATGCGCGACGCGCTGGAATCCACGCTGCTGCCGCCGCTGATGACGCGGGTGACCGCGATGGCGCCGCAGGTGGAAATCGCCGCGATTCGCTTCGACCGGCGCGAGATGGAGTCCGAACTGCTGGCTGGCACGCTCGACGCCGCCATCGATATCCTGCTGCCGGTTTCACCTGCCATCCACCATGCCCCGTTCATGGCGGACCCGATGGTGGTGCTGGCCCGCCGCGACCATCCGCTGGTGAAGAAGGAGCTGACGCTGGAGCGCTACCTGGCTGCCGAGCACGTGCATGTGTCTTCGCGCCGGCGCGGCGCGGGACTGGAGGACCAGGCCCTGCACCGCATGGGCTTGACGCGCCGGGTGCGGCTGCGTTGCCAGCACTATGCCGGGGCCTGCCGGGTGGTGAGCTGCACCGACCTGCTGGCCACGCTGCCGCTGCGCTATGCGCGCATCGCCAACGAACCCTACGCCAACCGGCTGCTGTCGCTGCCGTTCAAGGTGCCTTCGCTGGAGCTGCATCTGTACTGGCACGGCGGCGGCGAGAACGACGGTGCCAACCGCTGGCTGCGCGAGCAGTTGCTGGCGGTGATCACTTCGCTGGGCGGCGGACTGGCTGAGGGCGCGCAGGGCTGACTCCCCTGATTGCCTGCGCATTGCGCGGGCTTTGGCCCCTGCGCTCAGCGTGCGCTGTCGGCAATGCGTTCGATGCGCAAGGTTTCCGGCGGCAGTGTGCTGTCGGCCTGCACCGCATAGGGCAGCGGCGGGCGCCGCGGCGCCGGCACCGCCTGCCATAGCCGCTCGACCCAGGCCCGGATCTCGGGGCTGCCCGGCGCTGCCGCCGTGATGCGCAGCGCCAGCGGCGCGCCGCTGGCCTGGTCCGCGCCCGGCACTTCGGGCATCAGGCGTTCCACCGCCAGCTGCGGATCCTCCCGTACGTTCATCGTCAGCGCGCCTGCGAGCTGTGCGCGCGCGCGCGCCGTCTCGCCCGGCGTGGCCTGGGCAGAGCGCTGCGCGAAGCGCGGAGCCTGTATGGCGAGCGCCGGGGCGGGCGGGGAAACCGGTGCAATGGGCGCCACGGGCGCGACCGGAGCGGGCTGGGCACGCGGCGCGGCGGGTGCCGGCGGCGGCGCGACAGCCATCGGCGCAAAGGCCGGCGG